>CAYRXM010000013.1:22167-49394 GCA_964428175.1 uncultured Anaerolineae bacterium | reverse complement strand
GCCCAACTCTTATCCCCCCACACTCGTACTTTACCCCCCCCCCCCCCAGACTTTTGTCAAATTCGCCTGGGCGTCGTTTGGGTGGCGCTTGGGCAGCGAAAAGAGTACGTGGCATATCAAAGAACTTGTTCCAACGCAGGAGCGTCGAAACAAGAAAGAATGAGTTTGAGGGTCAGAGTGAATGCGGGCGAGGCGATGAATTTCGGCTCATGCTTCATTGAGCCGGCTGGCCTCAGGTCTTTTTGGGAACGTCGAGCGGAGCGATTTCGGAACAATCCTGGTTGGTTATTCCCTCTGCCTGACATCGGATGCGATAAAAATCTCGAACGAATTGATATTCGTCTTCCCGAAATGTCATTTCCTTCAGCCTGCGTTTTCCAACCCGTCGATCCAACATGGCAAACGCGCGGAGAAAGGGATTCGAGGACGTCAGCGCATCGTCGATGGGACATTGTACGTAATCCTCCAGCGCCTCGATGAACTCGTCGCGGGTAGTGATCTGTTCCCGGCGAAGCTGTTCAGCGATCTGGGGATCATGGGATACCCATTTTCCCGTCAGCTTGAAATGTTCTCTTATCCACCTGATCGTTGAACTGCTCAGGATCTCTTGTTTGTCAAATGTCACCCAGCCTCTGTTCATCATATAGCTCACGCCCGGGCCATAGCGAGTGATGTGAAACTCGACCCGGCCTTGCAGGGAATCGGCCAAAAGATTTTCGACCGTCTTTTTCAGCTTGCTCCATATCATAAAAATTCTCCACTCAACCCGCCGGCGTGTCGAACACAATCCACAGCGGCAGGCCATCCTCGGCGGCGACGTGGACGCAGCCGCCCAGCTCGACCTTGAAAGTAAAGCGGTTGGGAAAGGGCAGCCCCAGCGCGGCAAGGAGAAACAGGTTGAGGTAGTAGGTGTGCGATACGACGAGCAGCACGTCGACGGTGTTTTGGTGGGTCTGCCAAAGGTGCATCCAGGTCTGTCGCGCCCGGTCGAGCACCTGGGCGGTGGTTTCGCCCTCCGGCCAGCGAAAATCGAGCGTGGGCTGCTGGCGGCTCTGCGCCCAGAACCACCCGTACTGCGCGCGCGCCTGCTCAAAGGTCAGCCCGTCGAAGGCGCCCACATCGACCTCGCGCAAATCGTCGAGCACGGCGATTGTCAAGTCGCGCCCGGCAACGACGACTTGCGCCGTCTGGTATGCGCGCTTGAGCGGGCTGCTGTAGACGTGGGTAAACGGCACATCGATCAACTGGCAGGCCAGCCGCATTGCCTGCCGGCGGCCCCGCTCGTTGAGGTCAAAATCGCCATAGCGGCGAAGGTCAGTGCCCAGCGAGTCGCCGTGGCGGGCCAGGTAGAGATGCATCGCCGCTCACTTTTTGCGCAGCACGTAAATCCGCGCCGCCTGTCCCAGCACGCCGACCAGTATTTCCTGCTCGCGGGCCAACTGTCCGTAACGACCGAGCAGTTCGTGCATCAAGTCTTTTTCGCCGCTCAGCAGCACCGCGCGGCCGCCCGGCTTGAGCGCGCGCACCAATTGGGCCAGCGCCCGATCATAGAGGGCCGGGTTTTTCTCGTGCGAGCCAATCTTTTCGCCAAAGGGCAAGTTGGACACCACCACATCGAGCGACGCAGCCCGCAAGGGCAGCCGGCGCGCGTCCCAATCGCATACGGTACAACCATCCACCCGGTACAGGTTGGTCCGCGCCGCCTGCACGGCGAGCCCATCCAGGTCGCCGCCGAGCAGCGCCCGGTACGGGCCGGCCAGCGCCCGCTCGGCAAGGATGGTGCCCGCACCGCACATCGGATCGCAAAACAGGTCATCGGGACGAGGCCGGGCCAGACGGACCATCGCCGCGGCAAGCGAGGGACGCAGCGAGGCGGGCAGATGCTCCTCTTTATAAGTGCGATGGCGCATCGAGCGGTCGGAGAGGCGCAGGGACAGCAACGCCCACTCGTGGATGATCGACAGCCAGACTTCGAGGTGCGCGTCGTCGGCCACCTGCTTCCAGCGTCCCCAGCGCGTCTGCACGCCGGCCAGCACCGCATCGCGCGCTTCTTGCCGCCTGAAACCGTGCTTGCCGGTCTGTTGGGCGACTGCGCGAAATGTGACCCGCTGCACGCTTTTTGACTGCACGCTGTTAAAGCGACTGAACGCCTCGTCCCAGTAGCGGCTCTGAGCGGCCATGCGCGTCAGCAGCGGGAGCGCTTCTTTGCGGAAGGCGGGAAAGCGGTCGCTGCGATAGAGGACGACAAAAACGTCCTCGGTGGTGCGCAGATCGAGCAGCCGGGCAGCAGGCCCCTCACAGCGAAAGACGACCCAGCCCCGCCGTTGGTCGACGATCTTGGCATTGGGCAGCCGGGCCTTGATCTCTTGCCCGGCGATCACTTCCAGGCCGGGCAGCACCGATGCGGCATACTCGACTCCGCCGGGTGCAGTGGCAGCGCGTTTGGACATGCTTATCGTTCCTGGTTGTGCTTGAACAGCAGTTTGATCGGCGTGCCGGTAAACGGATAAGCCTCACGGATGCGGTTTTCCAGGTAGCGCTCGTAGCCGAAATGAACCAGCTTGGGATCGTTGACAAAGAGCACAAAAGCCGGCGGCGCGCCCTCGGCCTGGGTGACAAAATAGACGCGCAGCTTGCGCCCCTGAATGGCCGGCGGGCTGTGACGAAACATCGCATCCTGCACCACCTTGTTGAGCTGGTTGGTGGTCAACCGTTGGTGCCGTTCGGCATTGATCTGGAGCGTGATTGGCAGCACCTGATTCACCCGCTGGCCGGTCAGCGCCGAGATGAACAACACCGGCACATAGTCCATAAACTTGAGCTGCTCGCGCACATACTCAGTGTAGGCGGGCATCGTGTGAGCGTCTTTTTCAACTATATCCCACTTGTTGACGATGACGACGGCGCTCTTGTGTTCCTCCAAAATATACCCGGCGATGTGCGTATCCTGGGCGGTAACGCCTTCTTCCGCATCGATGAGCAGCAAAGCCACGTCGGCGCGGCTGAGTGCGTTGAGCGCCCGCAGAACGCTGTAATATTCCAGCCCCTTTTCCACCTTGCCCCGCCGCCGGATGCCCGCCGTGTCGACCAGCACCAGGTCGTGCGTCTCACCCGCCTCGTCGGTCCACTGCAACGAGGTGTCGATGGCATCGCGCGTCGTCCCGGCGACGGGGCTGACGATTGCCCGCTCTTCGCGCAGCAGCTTGTTCAGCAGCGACGATTTGCCGACGTTGGGCCGCCCGACGATGGCGATACGCACCGCACTGGATTCGGGTTCCTCAAGCCGCTCCTTGGGGATCGCAGCGACGATCTCGTCCAGCAGGTCGCCGCTGCCGCGCCCGTTCATCGCCGAAACGGGAAACACCGGCCCGACGCCCAGCGTGTAAAACTCGTTGGCGTCTTCCCACAAAGCGAGGTTGTCGGCCTTGTTGGCAGCGACAATCACCGGTTTATCAGCCCGGCGCAGCACATCGGCCACCTCTTCGTCGGCGGCGGTCGTCCCGGCCTGTGCGTCGACCAAAAAGACGACCACGTCGGCCTCGCGGATCGCCACCTCGGCCTGGGCGCGGATTTCACGCACATAGTGCGTCGATCCGGCAGCGAGGATGTTCTCCGGTTCGCCGGCGGCCAGGCGGTGCTCGGCCAGAATCTCGATCCCGCCGGTGTCGACCAGGGTAAAGGTCACACCGATCCATTCACAGTCGGCATACAGGCGGTCGCGCGTGGTGCCCGGAACGTCGGACACGATGGCGCGGCGCTCACCGATCAGCCGGTTAAAAAGCGTCGATTTGCCCACATTGGGGCGGCCCACCAGGGCCACAATTGGTTTAGCCATATAAACGAGTCTCCTGAAAAAAGGTCGAGTACGATGAACAAGCCAAAATGATCAGATCACCAAATACCTTGGGACTTGGCCTCTCGTGCTGGATAGGCGCAAGAACCATGCTCTGCCAGACACTTTGATGCATGATCGACCTTTTTTTTTCAGCCAAGCCACAAATCAGTTCCCTCTGCTTGGTGTCGCCGTTGGCGTCGGCGTCGAGTGGGCCGGCGGTGTGCCGGCCGGCGACAGCATACCCGTCACCGTGGGCGTGAACGCCGGCGTCGGCGTCAGTGTCGGCGTTGATGTCGGCGTCGGCGTCGGCGGAATGGCGGCGATGGTCACTTCGACCGATGCCGGTACGACCAATTCGACCTGAATGCCTTCGGGCACAAGATAAGTCAATTCAATGCTATGTTGCCCAACGCCCACCTGCACCAGTTCGACGTATACCTGCACGTCCGACTCGCTAAGCGTGTTCAGTCTGGGCAGTGGGCCGTTCAGCGTGATGGTCACTTTTTCCGGTGATACTTTGGCGCTCAGGTCGGTGCTCAGCCCCTTGATGATCGGGGCCAACGTGATCGCGCGGCGACCCGGAATCGGCTCGATGCTGGCCGTGACCAGCACGCCCTGCACGCGCAGGGCCGACGCGCCTTCGGGCATGTTGAGCGCCAGCCGTTCGACCACGTCGCTGGTCGCGCCGCTGATATTGAGCGGGACGTTTTCGACATAGCCGGTTGCCGCCACCTGCTCGACCACTTCGCTGTCTCCGCCCAGAGTCACGATCGACGGCTCGACGCTGATCCCGCGCAGGCGATAGCCGGCCGCCGGCACACCGACCACCACCGGGCGCACGGCCACGTCTTTAAAGCCGGTTTTCTGCTCCACCGGCACCGTCACGTTGACCGAGACGGGCAGGATGGTCACAAAATTGCCCACCGGGCTGCCGTCTTGCTGCCGGGCGACCACCGTGCGGTTGACTGAGATCGTCTCTTTGGCCTCGATGCGCTGCTCGACACCGACCACCACGCGGGCCACATCGAGCACAAGCGCTTCTGGCCCGCGCACCTCCACCATCGCTGGCTCGATCACGGCCAGATCCGGCTTGAGTTCATAGCCAAAAGCAGCAGAAACGTTCAATTCGAGTTCGACCGGCAGCGTGCGGGTGATTTCTTTGCGCAAGTTAACCGGCACGGTTGGCGGCGATACCTGGACGATGACGACATTGCGGTCAGCGCAGGACACATCGACCTGAACCTGATAATCGCCGGGGGTCATTCCGGTCAGATCGACCGAGGCTTCGAACATATCGGCGCGCAGGTTGCGCCAACTGCTTTCCGGCGCGCGGACGAGCACGCGCACGCTTTGCTCGAACTTGGCCGCGAACGTGGTGCCTTCTTGCCGGTTGAGCGCCCGCACCAGGATGGTTTGCTCAAGCTCGCGCTGCGAAATCGGGTTCTCTTCCTGGATGGCGACAATCCAGACCACCACGGCCAGCAAAAAAGCCAGGGCGATCATGCCCAAATCGTTGACGATGCGTTTCACCGCTCACCTCTGAAAATCGACGTGATGCGCTCGCCGATGCCGCGCATCACACTCGTCCAATCGGGCGGCTGCGGCTGGCGGTAGGTTGCGCGCAAAATGTTGCGCAAGCTCTTGACATCGCGCCGGCGGATGATGCGCCCGCTTTGCGCTACCGAGATCATGCCCGTCTCTTCGGAAATGACGATCGCCAGCGCGTCCGTCGCCTCGGTCACGCCGACCGCCGCGCGGTGACGAAGCCCCATCTGTCGATCCGGCAGATCGCTGCTGGTCAGCGGTAGCACGCACGCCGCGGCAATGATGCGCCCGTTGCGCACGATCACCGCACCGTCGTGCAAGGCCGTATTTTTGAAAAAGATGGTCACCAGCAGTTCGGACGTTACCCGGCTGTCGATCTTGATGCCGGTTTCGATGTGCTCTTCGAGGCCAGTCGAGCGTTCGAGCACGATCAATGCGCCGTCCTGGCGCTCGGCAAGCTGCGCGCTGGCCTTACAGATTTCGTCGATCACCTCGTCAAAAGACACTGTGTCGCGGGACAGGGGGGCGATGAAACTGCCAGTGCGGCCCAGCCGTTCCAACGCGCGGCGCAGTTCGGGCTGAAAGATCACCGGCACGGCGACCAGCAAAGCCGGCAGCGCCTTGCCCACCAGCCAGCTAAAAGCGCGAAAAGGCAGCACATTGGCAACGATGGCCGTCGCCAGGGCAAAAATGACAATGCCGCGCAGCAACTGCACGGCCTGCGTTCCCCGGATCAGGTGGAGCAGCCAGTAAAAGATCAGCGCGACCAGCAGAATGTCCAGGACATTCCACCAGTTTTGCCCCATCTGCCGCAAAAACCAGCTCAGGTCCAGCACCTGTTTCTCCTCACCCACACGTGCACAAGCCGCTAACAGAACAAGATGCAGAATATGTGGGCCGCACACATTCTGCATCCAATCGCGTGGTCGCCCGCGTGCGGACGAACCTACCACCACAATTGATTGCGATCAACCACGTTTCAGGTCTGCCAGCAATCGCTTGTATTGCTCGACACGCTCCGGCCCCAGGCGAATGATCGCTTGAATGGTGCGCACAGCATCCTCGGTCTTGCCCTGTTTCAGTTGAATCTCGCCCACGGCGTCCAATTCGGCAATGGCATCCTGCTTGTTACGCATGTCGAGATAAATCTTGGCAAAACGCATCCGCAGGCCGATTTCTTCGGGATGCATCTCGCTGAGCGATTTGATCGCCGAGACCAGCCTGGCGGACTGTCCGGCGCCGAGATAAAGCTCGACCATTTCTTCGACTTCTTTGAGCGCCTGGGCGGGCTGGCCGAGCTTGATGCTGAGATCGGCCAGCAGCATGCGCGCTTTTTCATCGTCGGGGTCGGCCCGCTTGATGCGCTGGTAGATGCGAACCGCCTGCCGCCAGTCGACACGCTGAATGTAAATATCGCCAATGCGATGCAAGATGTTGGCTTCCCAGTTGCGCGCCGGGTCCGCCTGCCCAGCGTAGCGGAGTGCCTGGTTGTACTGCTCGATGGACTGGTCGACCTGGGCCAACTGGTAGTATGCGTCGGCCATGGCGATGTGTTGCTCGATGGCCTGATCGAACTGGCGGGCATCGATCAGCAGGGCGATCAACTGCTCGCGCAGCGCCACGTCCATTGGCGCGATGCTGAGCGCCTTGCGGTAGGCGTCGATGGCCCGGTAGAGATCGTCGCGCGCCCGGTAGGTCTGGGCAACAATCGCATACTTGATCGCGGCGTCTTCGGCGCGGTCTTCGATGACCAGCAATTCGGCCAGGCTCAAGTGCAGGGGCAGATAATAGGGCGACTCGCGAATGGCCGTCAGGCATTCTTCGATGGCCGTAAAAAGCATGTTGGATTGGATGTATTCGTGGACGTTTGCCATCGCCACCATCGCCCTGTGCGCCTCCGGCTCGACCAGCAGTTCGCCCAGGGTCATGACGCCTTCCTGAGACATGCTGTCCAGTTGGTCGCGCGCTTCTATCAGGCGTTCGTTCCAGCCCTTGCTACTCAGAAAATCGATCACCGAATGGGCAAACGTTTCGGCGGTCGGCGCGCCGTTGCCTCCCGACTTGGGGCGAGATGCGGTGTAATCGCGCACCAGTTGATCGTAGGCTGAATTCAAATCATCGACCTGGCTGGGCCGCACCGTCTGCGTGTCCAGAGATTTGAGCGCTTCGAGCAGATAGCGCAGCCCCTCGGAGGCCTGGCCCCGCTCGAGGTAGCACTGCCCGATGGCAAAGTTGACGCCCAGGGACAGTTCTGAATCGGCGAGTGCGCGGTTGAAATGGCTGATGGCGCGCGCAAAATCTCGCTGATCCTGGCACAGCGCGCCCAGACAAAACTGCACTGCCGCCGAGTCGCCGCCCATCTTGATGGCGGCCTCATAGGACTCCTGGGCCTGTTCGCTCAAACCGCGCGCGTGATAGTCGGCGGCCTGGCCGAGCAGCATGAACACCTGCATTTTGGACGGATCGAGGTTGTCCGAAAAGAGCGCTTCGGCCATCTGCGCCAGCACATGCCTGAGCACCAGGTTGGCCGGTGAGACGCGCTCACCCTCCTCGATCATGGCCGAGCCGGCGATCTCGATGTCTTCAAAAACGACAAAGCTGTCCAGCGAGCGTTTGCCTTCGGCGTCGGGCTGCAAGCGGGCCGTCGGGCCATCGGGCAGCGGCAAGCCGCGCTGAAGGGCTTCCAGCACGCCTTCAGCCTCGACATTGCGCGGGTCGAGGCGGACGGCCTCGGCGGCGCAGTCGGTCGCTTCGTCGAACCTGGCCCGGCGGGCCAGAACGCGGGCCATGATCAAATAATGCCACGCGGCCTTGGAATTTTCTTCCTGGGCTTGATAAGCGCGCACCAGGTTGCGATGCGCCTCCAGGTTTTGCGGGGCCAGCACGCACGCCTTGCGCCACAGTTCGATGGCCTGGGCGACGCCGCGCATGCGCACGGCGGCCTCGCCAGCCAGTACATAGGCGCGCGCCGCTTCGTTGAGCTGGCCCAGACGCTCATAAACAAAGCCCACACGCTGGATCACATCGGGGTTTTCGGCGTTGAGGTTGGCCGCCTCTTTGTAGACGTTGAGGGCCTTTTCCAACTGCTTGGTCTCGACAAAAGCCAGCCCTATACCGGTCAACGCAGCAACGTCTTGGGGAAATTCGGCCAACGCCTTGTCGTATTCTTCAATCGCCTTGGACCACTTGCGTTCCATGGCCAGGCTGGCCGCGCGTTTCATCGCTGCATCAAAGGTTCGCCGGTTGCCTGCCACCTGGACCTCCTATCCCAACGAAATTGGAACTGAGCAGATTTTGGTCGCTCGGAAAAATTTTTTGCACATAAAACAACTATTTTGGCCCTACCCCATCAAAAGGGCTAAAACCGCTTTTTGCGCGTGCAGGCGGTTTTCGGCCTCGGCAAAAATGACCGAATTGGGTGAATCGGCGACCTCGTCGGTGACTTCATGGCCGCGATGCGCCGGCAGGCAGTGCATGAACAGGGCGTCCGGCCGGGCGTGGGCCATCAATGCGCCGTTGACCTGAAAGGCGGCGAAATGTTTGGCGCGCTCTGCCGTCTCCGCCTCCTGGCCCATGCTGGCCCACACGTCGGTATAAACCACGTCGGCGCCGCGCACGGCAGCAAACGGGTCGTTGAGCACCTCGATCTTGGCCCCACTCGCTTGGGCAGCCACCTCTGCCAGGCGCACCACCGCCGGGTGCGGCTCATAGCCCTTGGGCGCGGCAACGGTGACGTGCATGCCCAGTTTGCCGCCGATAAAGAGCAGCGAGTTGGCAACATTGTTGCCGTCGCCGACAAAGACCAGTTTCTGCCCTTTGACCTCGCCGCGTTTTTCCCATAGCGTCAGCACATCGCCCAATGCCTGGCAGGGATGGTTGAAATCGGACAGGCCGTTGATCACTGGCACGGTGGCGTATTCGGCCAGCAGTTCGACCGAGCGGTGGGCAAAGACGCGCGCTTCGATGCCCTGCACAAAGCCAGAAAGCACGCGCGCCACATCGGGCACGCTCTCTCGTGCGCCCAACCCGATCTCTTGCGGCGACAAATAGATCGCGTGTCCGCCCAGGTGAACCGTGGCCATCTCGAAGGAGACGCGGGTGCGCAGGCTGGGCTTTTCAAAGATCATGCCCAGCGCCTTGCCGGCCAGAATGGGCTTGTTGCCGCCGGCCTTCCATTCGGCCTTGAGATCGCGTGCGGTGTTCAAGATGTGCCAGATTTCTTCCGGGCTGAGATCGGCCAGGCAAATGAGGTGCTTCATGGGTGTCCTCCCTCAAAATGGCTTGATGTTACTCTTGAGTATTATACACGGAAAGAGGGCAGCTAACAAGTGCAATCGTTGAAACAAAAGACGCCGACCTGCCCAATGCGCGCGAATGAAAATAAACCTCAGACCTGCTCTTCCCCCGGCACCCGCACCCAAACCAAATCGCCTGAACGTTCTTCCAGTTGCGCCCATTGGGCGATGGACAGATCGATCCGCGCCAGGGCGCAGGTGGGCATACGATGGTAGGCTCCGCTCAACCACTCGACGACAATCGAGATGTCGGGATTGTGCCCAACCAGCATCACCGATCCCACGGTGTCGTCTAGCCCGGCGATGGCCTCCAGGTAGGACTGCTCGCCGCTGGCATAGAGCGACTGATCGTAGCGCACCTCGCACATCAAGTCGCCGGCCTCGACGCAGTGTTCGGTAGTCTGCCGGGCGCGGTTGGCCGGGGAACTGACGATCAGGTCAGGACCGAGGTCGTGCTCGTGCAACCACGCGCCCAATTCGTCGGCATTGCGTTTGCCGCGCTTGGCCAGCGGTCGTACAAAATCCGTCTCGTACGATGGATCTTGTTTAGATTTGGCGTGCCGCAACAGATAGACCGTTTTCATCAACCCTCCTCGATTTTCAGATCATCCACTTGTATCCACTGCCGGCCCGGCGCGGCGAGCCAGCCATAGCGAAAGCGGCCCCACGGCGTGGCGACCAGGTATTGGTTGTCCAACCAGAGTACGAAACCGAGCGGCCCGCGCGGCGAAGGCGCATCGGCCAGGATAACCTTGCCATCGATCCCAAACTGCGCCGTTTGACTCCCCCACTCAATGACATAGGTGTGCCAGGCGGTCATATCGAGGTCGAGCGGCGCCTCCCGCACGCGCATCGACCGTTGGTAGAACGGCCACAGCGTGCGGTAGAGCGATGGAATGTTCATCAGTGGGATGGTCAGCGGGGCAAACGGCGCGAGCAGGAAAAAGGGCAGCCGCAGCGCGTCGACTGTGGCCGCTTTCCAGCCGCAGCCGGGCACGTCGAGGGCCAGGCGCATATCCGACGGCGGCGAGGCGTAAAAGAACCAGACCGCGCGCGGCAGTGTGGGCGGGCGCAGGCCGGTCATCATGAACGGGTCGTTCCAGAAACCAAACCCTGCTGTGCCGCTCAATTCGCCCGCCGGGTGCGAAAAACGCGCCCGCACGGTCAGCGTCAGCGGCGGGCGGTGAAGAAACCGGCGGCGCGGCAGCCCCTGATAGTCATCGATTTGGGCATTGGTCACCTGCCGGGATGTGGTGTCCTGGTTGACAAAGCGAATTCCCCGAGCCGGCTCGATCACCCCGCCACCGACCAGGTGTTGATTCCACCGGCGGCCAAACAGGTGTGTTTGCATAGCAAACGCTTGCTTCATTCAGCGATCTGCTGTCTGTGGTCGCTCAAGCCGGTAGCGGCAGCACACCATCCCAAAGTATTCTTTGCGTTCGACAAATTCAAGCCCGCACTTTTCGAGCACGCGCTGCGAGGCAATATTGTCGGGATGGGTAAGGCCGATGATGCAGTCGAATTGAAAGGCCGCGAATCCCCAATCTATCGACGCCTGGGCCGCTTCGGTTGCCAGCCCCTGCCCCCAAACCTCCCGGCGCAGCAAGTAGGCGACCTCGGTCTCATCGGTTTCGGGCAGGTAGCCCAGCCCGCACCAGCCCAGCAGACCCGGCTTGTCTTTGAACTCGACCGCCCACCAGGCATAGCCGTTCACCTGCCAATCCTGGAGCTGTCGGTCGATCAGCCGCTCGATCGCCTCGCGCGGCGGTGGATTGGCCGGGCGCGGCTGGGGCGGAAAATACAGCATGATGTCCGGCTGCTGGACGATTTGATGCAGCGAATCGATATCATCAAGCACAAAAGGGCGAAGACGAAGACGTTTTGTCGTGATCGTCGGTATGTTCATCTCGCACTCGTTTTCTATTCTAGTGCGTAAAACGTCAAGCGGGAAATCGAGTCTGCGCTGTGATCACCACACCTCACGTTTCACGCTTTGCGTCTCATCCCGGCAAATCCCAGTTCTTGGGCCACTGGTAGTGGTCGTTGATGTCCTCGATGTAGGCCATCGGCTCGTTGGGTTCCATGGCAAACAATGCACCGAGCGTGGCAAGCGCCTGATCCCAGGAGCGCGTCTGGTGGCTTTCCAGCACGCCATAAAGCATCATCGACTTGTCGCCGCTCAGCAGCGCCTCGAGCGTGCGCTCCATGCGCAGCCAGTTGGGATAGATGCATTCGAGCAAAATCTTTTTGGGCAGCGGGGCCACACGCAGCGGCTGGATGCCCACCTTGTTGACCAGGGCCGGCACTTCGACGACCACATTGTCGGGCAGGCCGGCCAGCGCGCCGTTGTTCATCACGTTGACTTGAGCGCGGTACTCGTTGTCGTTGACCAACGCGTCGATGATCGAAATGTGCTGCTCGGTCGTTCGCGTGCTGCCAAAGAGGTCGATCGGCCGCACTTGGGGATCATAGGCCGCCGTCCGCATCTGGGCGTATTTTTCGTCCTTTTCTCTCAAGATACGGTCGCGGCCCTCCGGCGTGTCGCCGCCGCCGCCTGCACCGTACCAGCGGGACTTGGTCTCCAGATCGGTGTGGAACCACCAGCCGCCCTGGCGGGGCGTGTCGCCGATGGGGAACAGGCCGTACATCTTGTACTGCATGAGGGCTGCCGGCGACCACTGCGCCGGAATGCCCGTCCCGGCGTGGTCGGCCCAGTACTGCTCGATGTTCTCGGCAATCCATTTATCGAGGATGGGATAGGCGTCCTGGCCCTGGTAGTAGAAATGAGTCAGCCAGATGTTGTGGTTGAGGCCGGGCGCTTGCCAGGTCACCTGGTCCGGGTCGAGGCCGATCGTGCGGGCGACGGTCCGGTAGCCGTAATGTCCGTGGCATAGGCCACAGACCTTGATGCTCGTTTCGCGGCTCATCAAGGTGGCGCCGTCGAAAACCGGGTTCCCGGCGAGTAGAATCCAGGCGTCGGGACAGGCCCTTTCCATGTCCTTGGCTACGTCGAGCATCATTTGCAGGTTGTGATACTCGGGCATCCCCGACCCGCCGTAGAAATAGCCGAACCCGTCCAGCATCTCGCGGCGGCGCTTCATGAAATACTCGTTGTGGGTCACGGTGGCCGTGTTGATCACAAAATCGGCGCCCTGCAAGGCCTCCATCCGATCCAATGTCTTGGAAAAGGCGAGCGTCGCGCCCAGGTCTTGGGCATAGCGTTGGGCCAGCTGGTAGACCACGTCCAGGCGCTCCTCGTTGATGTCCATAAAGCAAACGTGGCTGTCCTTGAGGCCCGCAGTCAGGCAGACGTCCTTGACCAGAGCCAATGAAAAGACCACGCTGCCCGCGCCAATAATGGTGATTTTGACTGATGACATTGGTTAAGCTCCTTTGATTTATGAAAAATGTGTGTTTCGTATTGCGTCAGGGACCGGCGGCCAAATACCATCCACGGTTCGAGCGCCTATCGTGCATATGGGTCGGCCGCATCGCGCAGCCCATCGCCCAAAAAATTGAAACAAAGCACCGACAAAACAATCACCACCCCCGGTGAAAGCAGCCAGGGAGAGAGCGCCACTGCGCTGAGCTGCTGCGCTTCTTGCAGCATCACCCCCCAACTGACCACTGGCGAGCGCAGGCCCACGCCGATGAAACTGAGCGAAGTTTCGCCCAGGATCATGCCCGGAATGGCCAACGTCACCGAGGCGATGATGTGACTCAGGAATGAGGGCACCATATGGCGGACGACGATGCGAAATTCGTTCGCGCCGGCGAGCTTGGCGGCCATGACGAAATCTTCTTCGCGCAGGGCCAGAAATTTCGAACGCACCACACG
The DNA here is from genome assembly GCA_964428175.1 of uncultured Anaerolineae bacterium. Lineage (GTDB taxonomy): Bacteria > Chloroflexota > Anaerolineae > JAFGEY01 > JAFGEY01 > CAYRXM01. The sequence goes on along the minus strand of CAYRXM010000013.1, from coordinate 35,881 downwards.
GGCCATCCCCGTCCAGCCAATCAGCGAAAGCACCACAGTGATGCCGAAATAAACCCTGATCGGCGGCCAAAAAGGCGGCACAGCCGCGCTGAGGGCCATCCACAGTGGCAGGTGCGGCACACCGCGCAAGAATTCGATCAACCGCTGCGAGACGGTATCGAAAACCCCGCCATAATAGCCGGAAAAACCGCCAATGATAACGCCCAGGATCAGGCTGATAAAGACGCCCACCAGTCCAATCGACAGCGAGATGCGCGAGCCGGTGATCAGCCGCGAAAGGATGTCACGGCCCATGCGGTCGGTACCGACCAGATACAAAGGCCCGGCATTGCCCTCGCTGCCGAGCAGGTGAATGTCACCGGGAAAAAGCCCCCACAGCTTGTACGGATCGCCTCGCACCAACAGCCGGACCGCGTAAATCTTGCTGGTATCAACGGTATAGGTGCGGCGATAGCTGATCGGATCGATCTCTTGCCTGACGCCATAGATAAAGGGCGCGCGCCAGCCGTTCTCATCGCGAATGCGGATTGACTGCGGCGGCATAAAGATCAGCTTGGGATCGAATTTGAGCGGATCATGGGGCGCGAAAAATTCGCAGAAAATCGCCACCGTGTACAAGACGACCAGCACGATCAGGCCCAGCACAGCCATCTTGTGCTTTTTGAACCGCCAGCGCATCAACTGCCACTGCGAGGCAACGTAAATCCACTCTTCCTCGCGCGGCACGACCGCCCCCTGTAAAGCCAAACTCTGCGCGGCGCCAATGTCCAGTTCTTCCATCGCCATCACGTTGACTCCTTTTGCGTCGGGTCTTGCCGCACACCTAACTCAAACGGATACGCGGGTCCAGCCAGCCCAGCAGCACGTCGGAAATAAAGGTGCCGAGCACGGTGAGCGCGCTCAACAGCAGTAAAAAGCTCGCCGCCAGGTACATATCCTGCGCCTGCAAGGCGCGCAACAGCAGCGGCCCGGTGGTGGGCAGACCCAACACAATCGATACGATGGTCGTGCCCGAGATCAGGCCGGGCAGCGCCCAGCCCACCGTGCTGACAAAGGGGTTGAGCGCCACGCGCACCGGGTATTTAAAGATCACCCGGCGCTCACTCAGCCCTTTGGCGCGGGCGGTAGTCACATACGGCTTGCCCAATTCATCGAGCAGGTTGGCGCGCATGGTGCGGATCAACCCGGCGGTGCCGCCGATGCCCAGGATCAGCAAGGGCACCCAGAGGTGTTTGAGCAGATCGATGACCTTGCCCAGGCTCCACGACGCTTCCTGGTATTCGGTCGAAAACAGGCCGGCGGCATTATAGTTGAACAGTTTAAAGACAACATACATGAACACCAGGGCCAGCAAAAAGTCGGGGATACCCACACCGATGAACGAAAGCGCGGTAAAGGTATAGTCGCCGAGCGAGTATTGTTTAACCGCCGAATAGATGCCGACGGGAAAGGCGATGGCCCAACCGATCAGCAATGTCGACAGTGAAATGACAAAAGTCAGGCCGATACGGCCAAAGATCAACTCTTTGACCGGCCGGTTCCACTCGAGCGAGCGTCCCCAATCACCGCGCAAGATGTTGCCCATCCATCTGAGATAACGGATGTGCTGCGGTTGGTCGAGGCCATAACGATGCCGCAGCGCAGCAACCAGCGCCTCGTCGACCATGCCGTCCTGCTCGGCAATGCGCGCGACATAGGTGGTCAAGAAATCGCCGGGCGGCAGTTGGATGACGACAAACGAGACGATTGAGATCAGGATCAGGGTGGGGATCATGAGCAAAAAGCGCTGCAGAGCATATTGAAACATGCGCACGCTCCTCTTGGACGGTGAGCAGGGGCACAGCCGGCCTTACAAAGCGCCGGCTGCCCCCTGGAACAAAAATCTAACCCGCCCAGTAATACTGGCAGGGGTTCTGTGGGCCTGGGTTCGGGTAGAGCCATGCCCCCAGGTTGGGGTTCGGCACGTTGCGGAACTTGTTCTTGCAGACCTCGTAGCCGGGGCCGCCGCGGAAGGTGCCCATCACCCAGAACTGCTCCTGGGCGATCTGCAAAATCTCTTTCATCAGCTCATACTGCGCCTCGGTGCCGGGTGTGGTCTTGAGCTGGTCGTACAAGGCCATCTGCTTTTTGGCCGCTTCGGGCGGCTCCACACCCTCTTTGCCGAGCGAGTTGTACCACTGCTGCCAGCCCACGGCATAGAGCGACTCGTTGGTATAGGGGAAATACCAGCGCGGTTCCAGGACGACGTCCATCCCACCGTCGCCGCCCCACACCGACAGGTCGTGCTCCCAGGCATTCTTGCGCTCGTAGAACAGCGAGCGGTCTTCGCTCTGCACGGCGATGCGGATGCCGACCGCCGCCCAATAGCCCTTGACCAGCTCCATCGTGTCGATGCGGTTTTGCTGTCCGGCGGTCACTTCGGCGACGATGCCCAAAGATTTGCCGTCCGGGCGCAGGCGGAACCCTTCGGCGTCCTTGTCGGGCAAGATGGCGTCCAACATTTCGTTGGCCTTGACCGGGTTGTATTCGGTATACTGCGAGGCCAATGTCTCGTTGTAGAGCGGCGATTCGGGCAGCGGCGCACCCTGCCAGGGGGTGCCAATCCCCAGGCCAACCACGTCGATGATCTCCTGGCGGTTGACGGCATGCGAGAGGGCAATGCGAAAATCCTTGTTCTGGAAAAGCTCGGCCAGCACCGGGTCTTTGTGGTTCAGGTTCAGCGCGATCATTGTGTCGTTCATGCTGGAACCAATGTTGTCGATGAAGCGAATGTCAGCCTTTGCGGCATTATCCAGGTAGAGCGGCTTGTTGGACAGGGCAGAGATGTGCCGGCCCTGATAGCTGATCTCGCCGGCCACGACCATCATCACAATGGCCTGAGAATCGGCGGCCACGGTGTAGACCTGTCGGTCAACGTAGGGAAGCTGGTTGCCTTCGGGGTCGGTCTTGAAATAATAGGCATTGCGGTCGGCGATGAACTGCGGGCTGTCGCCCAGCTTGCTGGTGTAATGCCAGGCCCAGACGCACGGATGATCGGGGTTCAGGCGTGGATCGACCCAACTGCCGTAGGCCTCGTACCAATAGGTCACGCCGGCGGCCTTGGTCTTGGCCTCCAACTCGGCCTTATCCGCATAGTCGACAAAGAATTGTTTGCGCCAGTGTCCCGGGCGGGCCATACTGCTCCCGCTCGGCGTAGCCATACGCTGCAAAAAGAGGCCGTAGGGGTTGCTAAAGGCCCACTTGACCGTATAGTCATCCTCTTTGGTGACGACCACCGGGCCATCGGAGGTGCTCCAGGTGCTGGAGAAATTGGGGTTTAGTTCTTTGTTCGATGCTTCTTCGTACCAAAAGAGATAGTCGTCGGCAGAAAACGGCTCGCCATCCGACCATTTCATGCCCTTGCGCAGTTGGAAGACAAAGGTCTTGCCCTCGTCTTGAACCTCAAAGCCTTTGGCAACGCCGGGGATGACGTCGGTCCATTCGAGATTCCAAACGACCAGGTTTTCGTATTCGGTGTAGCGTGAAAAGATCGCGCCGTCGGCCACGCCCAGCGTGCCCAGGCGCATGTCGCCGCCATACTTGCCGATTTGCTCGATCGGCTGGATCACATTGGGTTCGGTCGTAATACGCTCATCGAGGTCGGGCAGCTTGCCAGACCTGACCTGCTCTAGCAGCGCAGGAGACTGCCTGGTCGAGGGGCCGGCCGGTTCGGGGGGTTTTCCCTCCGCCTGGATGGTCGGGGTTGGGGGCTGAACATCAGGAGCTTGGGTCGCTTCTTGTGTCTTGGTACAGGCGGCAACGACAACGCCGGCAGCAGCCAGGGCAGAAAGACGCAGAAAATCGCGACGGGACCATGTTTCGGGGCTCATATTACCTCCTTGTAATAAGCGGAACGGGAAACGACATACCGATGGGGGAAAAAAGATTGGCCAGGGGCGACTCCTTTCCAGGTACGCCAAAAAAATCGAGCGCACACGCGAATATAAAATGAACAGAGGAAACGTTCAAATAGGGCGGTATACAAGTGGAAAGCCCCGGCATCTCGACGCATGTCTATGCTGAGCGTTCAAATCGACCAGGCTCAAAAGAGGAGCAACCCGGCCGGGGAAGGTCGGGCAAGTTCCATTATATTATGACCCCGGCAGGCTGTCAAATGATTGCAAACGTGTTCAAAGCGGTGTGCCCGGCAGCCAGGCACGCAGGTGCTGCTCCAGCGCATCGACGCCGCTATAGATGTCGTCGCCGAGGTAAACGCCCGGCACGCGCGCCCGCCACTCGGGTTGTTCGACGAAAATGCGCCCGCCATAGCCTACCAGCGGCTGCCCTCGCTCGGCCACATCGGGCATGGCCTCCGGCCAGGCTGACAGAGCCAGGGCAGTTTCTTCGCGCATGGCGGCCAGGACAATCGCCGAGGGTGATGTTTCGCGCACAAAACGGGCCAGGTCGTCCAACGGCACCGACTGTCCCAGGTAGGCAACCGGCCAGCGACGGCGGCGGAGCAGTGTGCCCGCAATCAGCAGGGTGCCCTCGTGCAGCTCGCCGGGCGCACAGGCCAACACCACCGGCTGCACGGTATAGGTCGGCGGGCCGGTGTGCAGCCACATCACCAGGCGATGGCGCAGGTATTGGGTTGCCAGATGTTCGTTGGAAATGTTCAGCCAGCCTTCTTGCCAGCGCTGCCCTATTTCGGCAAATACGGGCAAAATCACTTGCGAGATGATCGTCTCCGGCGGATACAGCGCCAGATCGCGCGTGAAAAGCTCGTCAGCACGTGGCAAATCGCCGGCCAGCAGTACGGCAAGCAGTCGCTGCTCAAGTTCATCCAGGTTGGCCCCTTCGGCCGGAGCTGTCGCGCCGGATACAGCGAACGGCAGCGGTTCAATAGGCGCATCGACCAGGCCGCCGCTGGCCTCACGCTGGCGGAACATCTGGATGGCCTGCCGGGTTTGCACACCCTGATCGATCTTGTTTTTGACCCAGCGCAGGCTCATGATGTGTTGGTCGGAGTAAAGCCGGTGCTTGCCCTCGCTGCGCTCCGAACGAGGGAAATCATAGCGGCGCTCCCACGCGCGCAAGGTCGCCGCCGGGATGCCGGTCATCCGCTCGACTGCGCCAATGTTGTACACGTATTGTTCTTCTGTCATATTGACCTCTCGCAAGTTCGCTCGCCTGCCGGATTTGAATAGCTTTATTATACACGCACTGTAACGGTTTGTCAATGGAATGTGTATAATTTATAGACAAAATATTGACATCTTGTCCATTCGGTGCTATAATGAGTCTATAAATCTTGCAGAATTTGAGGAGGCTATGATGAAGAAAAATCAGTTGCGTTCTGTTGCTAACATTGTTTCTCTGTTCATCACCTTGTTGGTGAACTATGGCGCAAATACACTGCGGCTAAACGGCTATACTGCCGGTGAGGTTTCGGACAGTGTGCCCACCCTCTTTACGCCGGCCGGGTATGTGTTTTCGATCTGGGGCTTGATTTATAGCTGGTTGATCGCTTACAGCATTTACCAGGTGCTGCCCGCACAGCAAAAAGCCCCCTTTCAGGATCGCATCGGCTGGCTGTTTGTGTTGAGCAACTTGCTCAACAGCGCGTGGATTTTCGCCTGGCATTATCTGGTTTTCCCGCTCTCGCTGCTGCTCATCGCCGGGGTGTTCGGCACGCTGCTGGCTATTTACCTGCGCCTGGGTGTGGGCCGGCGCGCGGTGAGCAAGGGTGAAAAATGGCTGGTACACGTGCCGTTCAGCATCTATCTGGGCTGGCTGTCGGTGGCGACCATCGCCAACACGGCGATCACGTTGTCCGCTTGGGGCTGGAACGGCTTTGGCGTCCCGCAGCTGTGGACGGCGCTGGTGATCGTGGTCGGTGCGGGGCTGGGCGTGGCCATGACACTGCGGCGGCGTGAGGTGGCTTACCCGCTGGTCATTGTATGGGCCTTTGTGGGCATCGTGGTCAGCCAGGCAAGTATGCCGCTGGTGGCCTGGACGGCGGGGTTGGGCGCGTTGGCCGTCGCGGCCGTGTTGATCGCCGCGTCTCTACGCAAGTCGCCAGCCAAACAGGCGGCTGGTTAGTGGCTTGGTTGTCGTAAACAACAGGATTCTATCGCACACTGGCACACAAAAAAGCCCCGGTCGAGGACGAGCGGGGCTTTTTTGCTGTCTGGGCTGTTCAAGCCGGTTCTTTGAGCGCAGAAACCTCGGGACTGTTCCACCAGGGCACTGTAAAACTGATACACGTGCCTTGTCCGGGCTGGCTTTGCACCGAGATCGTGCCGCCGTGCAGTTCGACAAGCTTTTTGGCAAAATACAGGCCCAACCCGGCCCCGTACACATACTGGGCATCGCTGCCGTCGCCGCGAATAAAGGGGGTAAAGAGCCGCTCCATCTGTTCGGGGGTGATGCCCTGCCCGCGGTCGATCACAGCAATTTCTACATCGTTAGGCCGCTCGCTGACCCGGACGACGATAATCCCATCTGGTGATGAATATTTGACCGCGTTGTCGAGCAGGTTGTTCAGCACGACCTGAATCTTGCTGGCGTCACCCTGTACCGGCGCCAGCGTCTGCGGCAGGTCAAGTCTGAACTGGCGTTCGGGATGTGCCCGCTCGAATGCGGTCATCTGGCTGTGCAAAACCTCGTCAAGCGGCACCGGCTGGTTTTTGACCGTGCCCTTGCCGGATTCCAACTCGACAATATCGATGATATTCTGGACAAATTGGGAGAGCATGTCGCACTTGATTTGTATTTCCTGGATCATTTCTTGCTTGAGGTCGTCGTCCAGTTCGGGATCGGCCAGCAGTTCGGCGGAGGTCATGACATTGGTCAGTGGGGCGCGAAGCTGGTGCGAAACCATCGAGATGAATTCGCTTTTGCTGCGCTCCAGCATCCGCTCGGATGAGACGTCGCGCAGGACGAGTACTGCACCGCTGACGCTGCCGGCACGATCGACCAAGGGCGCGACGCTGAGCGAGACGATGACCTGACGCCCATCCTGGTAGCGAACAATGTGATCCACGCTGTTGATTTGAGCCGGTCTGTCAGGCTGGAGCGCCACATAGAGCGGACAATCTTCTGGCCGACCCAGAAAGGGAATCTGAAAGCCCAGAATGTCGTGGCAAAGGCGTCCCAGCACCTGGTCTTCGCTCCAGCCGGTGATACGTTCGGCGGCGTGGTTCCAGCTCTGGATGCGCATCTGGCAATCGACGGTAAACACGCCGTCGGCCATGCTGTTGAGCACGGTTTCGATTTTGCGCTGGCCTTCGGCAACGTCATTCCACAACCGGGCGTTTGCCAGGGCGACCAGGATGTAATCGGCGAGGCTGACGACAAAGCGAAGGGTGTTTTCGTCAAAGGCGCGCCGCTGGGTGCTGTGCAGGCAGATCAACCCGGCGGTCTTTTTTTCCCTGACGATGGGGACGATGAGGGCAGAGGCCGTTTGGGCGGGCACGCCCGGCCAACGGGCTTCGGCCGATACGTCGGGCAGCAAGGCCGGCTGGCGCGCCTTGATCGCCTGTTCGATCACGCCTTTACGCCACTGTGCGGCCGGCGTCTGGCGGATGAATTCGTTGAGGTAGCCGCGCGATGCCCAGCGCGCTTCGCCGTTGTCGAACAGGCCGATTGTGCCGGCGTTGGCGCCGGTGGTGCGCACCAGTTGATCGAGCACCAGGCTGACCACGCGATCGACGTTGGGGGTGCGGTTGAATTCGCGGTTCAGGACGTTGATTGCGTTCAACTCGCGCATACGTTGATCGAGCGTGGCGCGGGTCTGATCGAAAAGCTGGGCGTTTTGGATGGCGATGACGGCGTAATCGGCCAACGAGGAGGCCAGTTCCACGTCGGTACGGGTAAAAACCTCGGAACGCTGCTTGTTGGCCACGCCGAGGACGCCGATCACGCGGTCCTGGATGCACAATGGGACGTTGATCATCGAGTGGACCAGATAGCCGGTCTTGACTCTGAACCGCTGCTGGTCTTCGAGCGGGTTGGAGAGCACCGGTTTGCCGGTGCGGAGTACGTGTCCGGCCATCGAATCGTTGACCCGCACGCGCATAGAGCGTGCGACTTGGTCGTTGAGGTTTTTCTCGGCGCGCAGGTACAACTCGTTGCTTGCGTCGTCGAGCAAGAGCAAGTATCCTTCTTCGGCCTGGGTAACCTGCGCGGCCGACTCGACAATGAGGTTGAGCACTTTGTCCGAGCTTGTACCGTGCAGTGAGCCGAGCCGCTTGACCCAGGTCTGCAAATCGTCCCAGGCATGATCGCGGCGACCAGGTGCATGTCTGTTGCTCAAGCCTTTTTTGACTGCCTTGAGCATTTGTTCAATGTCGAACGGCTTGGTGATGTAATCGCATGCGCCCAGGCGCAGCGCCTCGATGATTACCGACTCGGAGCCAAAAGCAGTCATCAGGATGACCGGTACGTCGATATTTTGGTCGCGCAGCTCGCGCAGCACTTGCAGGCCGGATTTTTGGGGCAGTTTTTGATCGAGGATAATCAGATCGGGGTGTTGTTCCAAGGCCAGTTGCAGGCCGTGCTCACCGTCAAAGGCAGTCAGGGGCATATAGTGGTTGGGCCGTAACAGATATTCGGCCAACAACTCGACGCTTTCAATCTTGTCATCGATGACCAGTATTTTCTCTCCGGTCAACGTACTCGCTCCCTTTTTTCCCGCCGCCGGCGTGCTTATTTGCCTTCAAACCGGTAGCCGACTCCCCATTCGGTGAGGATATATTCGGGGTTGCTGGGGTCTTTTTCGATCTTTTGGCGCAGATAACGAATGTATAATTTCAAATACTGGGTCGATTCGATAAATTCGTCGCCCCAGACTTGCGCCAGCAGCAGCTCACGCGGCAGAACACGTCCCGCATTGCGAATCAGACACATCAGCAAATCGTACTCGGTTGGGGTGAGACCGATCTGCTCGCCACGGACGATGACTTCGCGACGGGAAAAGTTGACCATCAGTTCGCCGTCGGCATAGACACCGGTTTCATCGGTCTCGGATTTGTTGCTGGCGCGCCGGAGCACGGCTTTGATGCGCGCCAAGAGTTCGCTGACCCGAAAAGGCTTGACGATGTAATCGTCGGCGCCCCGCTCCAGTCCGCCGACAATATCTTCCTCGGTGCCTTTGGCCGTAAGCATCACGATAGGAACATCCGATATCTCACGCAGCCGTTCGCAGGTCATCATGCCATCCATACCAGGCATCATTACGTCCAGAATGATCAGGGCGGGATGTGCCTGGTAGGCCAGTTTGAGACCGTCCTGCCCCGAATTGGCTACTGCCACTTCAAAACCGTTGCGACTCAAAAAGATTTGGAGCAGGTGAGTCAATTTGTCATCGTCATCGATCACCAAAATCTGCTGTTTACTCATCGTTTCTCCAACCATAGACGGTGCCGGGTTGCTATGCAGTCAGACCGAAATCCAGCATGATCGGCGCATTGAGGCCGCGCCAACTGTATAAATCGGCCAATCATAACATGTCTTGGGCCAAAAAGCAAGCTTTTGCAGCGCTGGGAATGCGCTCCTTTTGAAATCCTGGCTGGATTTTTAACCTAGTTCTAACCTGTCTATAACCTTTTCCAGGTATACTGACCGTGTTTTCATCCTGACATCATTTCAGAGGAGTCTAAATGGAGTTCACTGTGCTCGCGCTTCCTCGAACCAAGAAAGCGTCTCCCAATCCAAACTATTATTTTTTCAAACGCCTGCTCGATCTGGTGTTTACGTTGGCAGTTTTGCCTGTTGTGCTTCCTCTGATGGCCCTGATTGCGTTGCTCATCCGTTTCGATTCCCCCGGTCCAGCATTGTTCAAGCAAAAGCGTGTCGGCAAAGATGGCCGAGTCTTTGAGATTTACAAATTTCGCAGTATGGCCCACGCGCTGGACGATTCTCACCACCGGGCGTTTATGAAGGCGTTCGTGCAGGGGCAGATCGGTGAAGATGCAGATGGCACAACCGTGTTCAAGCCTTTCACCGATGCACAGGTAACACGTGTAGGCCGTTTTCTGCGCAAGACCAGTCTGGACGAACTGCCGCAGTTGTTCAATGTGCTCAAGGGCGATATGAGTGTGATCGGTCCGCGCCCGAACGTGCTTTGGGAAGTCGAGGCTTACAAAACCTGGCATATGGAGCGGCTGGCCGTGCTGCCGGGCATCACCGGTCTGGCGCAGGTGAATGGACGGAGCAGCATCAGCTTTGATACGATTGCTCAGTATGACATCGAGTATGCGCGAAATCTGAGCTTGTGGCTGGATGCGCAGATCATGTGGAAGACTTTTACGGCGGTTGTTGTCCGGAGGACTGGCGCTGCTTAGCAATTAAGAATGGTCGAAAGAGTTTTCGAAACCCGTTTTCAAACCGGATTTCTATCCGGTTGATCAAATTGGAAACGGGTTTTGTTTTTGGAATGGCTCGATACGATTTGGAAAACAAACCTGGCCTGGTGCGTAATGCCTCTTCTCAAGCGCAAACAATGCAATATCTGTGCCAAATGCCCCACCAGGGCAAAGTTTCGGCGCACCGGCGACAGGCGAGTTTATCAGACACCGAGGTTGCCGAACTGGTTTTTTGGTGTATACTTGGTCTTCAGCGGCTAGTACTCTTGCAACCTAATTCTGATATACTCAAGTCCGGCCTGTGGGCAAAATTGGCATATCAAATTCAGTCTAACAGAGTACTGGTTGACTGAACTGAATTTACTCGCCCCGAGATGTTTCAGATATGTACAAATGGTAGAGAATATGGATCTGCACATATACTTTGATATCCTAAAAAGGCGTTTTCTTGTTATTGTTATTGTCGTGGCAACAACAATGGCAATGTTGGCTCTGATTAGCCTAATCATTCCCCCGATCTATAAAGCCAGAACTACGGTGCGTGTCCTTTTAGATGTGGGCATCACCGATTTTACATTTCGTGAAGATTACAGCAAACGCTTGCTAAACACGTATGCCTACATTCTGAAAAGCGAACCGGTTTTGCAAGAAGCACTTGATAGCGTGATGCCGCAATCTGTGTTGCTCACGGTTAGCGATCTGCGGGAGGATGTTGAAATCCAGGTCGTTCCAGAAACAGAACTGATCACAATTGCTGTATCCAATCAAGATGCGGCTTTGGCACGGGATTTGGCTAATGTTTTGGCCGAACTGTTGATTGGTCGCGCACAAAACCTCTATGTTGGCAGCAGCAAGAGCACGCGACAGATTTTGGAAGAGCAACTAGCGATGGTGCAAGGCGAGATCGAGCAAGATCGACACCGGTTAGTGACTCTACTAAACGAACAGGCTCCTAATGAGCAAATTGAGACTCTGAAGAATCAAATTGAAGTCAAAGAAGACTCATATAATAGTTTGCTTGATCGTTACGAACTTGCTCGTTTGAATGAATCATTACGCGCCAATAGCATTACTATCACCGAACCTGCCAGAATTCCCAGCATTCCCGCCAACCGATTAGCGTTAAAGGACGTCGGCTTGGGATTGATCATCGGCGTATTTGGCGGCCTGGGATTGGCATTGGTGCTGGAAAATATCGATACACGTATTCATAGTATTCAGCAGTTGGAACATCTGGCACGACTGCCTTTACCCGTTAATGTGTTGGGTACCGTGCCATCTGGCTTGTTGACCAATTGCAAGTTAGATAAAGAATACACTTCACAAACGAACCAGTCAGCCCTAGAAGCATATCGTTTGCTGGAACAAAATTTGTTGACCGAAAGAGGAAACAAAATCGCCAAAACCATCTTGGTCACCAGCGCTATCGCCAATGAGGGCAAATCGACAGTGGCCGCAAATCTGGCACAGATTTTCGCAGAACAGGGGTTGACAATATTTTTAGTCGATGTTGATTTGCGTCGACCAACAGTTGGAAAAATGTTTGGTATCGACAAGGGAGTAGGATTGAATGATCTATTACAGAATCGGCAATCAGTCACAAGCGAAATGTTGAGCCAACTCATCCAACCAGTCGATACGCCTAGCTTGTTTGTCATCACGAATAGTTCTGCCGTCGAAAACCCGACCTCGCTGCTTTCAACACCCGCTACAGCTTCACTGGTGAACAATCTTAAAATGCAAGGACAAACCACTTTTTTGGATGCCCCGCCAGTTTTGGGTATGGCTGATGTTTCTATTCTTGTTCCAATGGCAGACGAGATTATTCTGGTAGTTCGGCAAGGAATGAGTCGTCGCGAGTATCTGCTTGCCGCGATCAAACAATTGCAGGCTGGTCGACCGCGCGAGTTGGGAATCGTTTTTGTGAGCCAAGACGGTAAAGATTGGGAATATCAGTAGATACTTGATGCCCGGAGTATGTCCAGTCTCCAATTTGTCTTTATTACCAACCATGTTAGCTGGTTTCAGATGCGACACTTGAAATTTGTCCACAACAAAAATGAGCACATTCCGTCTTGGATATGGGCGATCGGGGTCGGATTGGGAATGGGGGCGTTGTCTGTCTTTGCCAATAACGCCTCGTCCAAGTGGGCTGTGGTTATCATTGGCGCTGTATTTGCACCAACTCTTGTTTTGTTGATCAAGGATATCAAAAAGCTTGTCTTGATGGCTTTTATCATCGATTCATTTCTGGGCGTTGACATTGCCATCCAAAACAAGGGGTGGCACAGCGGCGGGCCAACTGGCTATATGGTATCACTGACGACTATTGGCCTGGTTGTTGGGTATGCACTTTGGGTATTCGAGAAGAAGCCCCAACCCCGTTTTTTCCCTGCAACAACGGTTCCTGGACTGCTTGTTCTGTTAACGATCTCGATCTCTTTTTTCCACTCTCCAAACTGGCAATTGAGCGCATTTGGGCTTTTTTTGAAGGCTCAGGCGTTTCTGATGTATTTTTATATCATTAACCATGTCACAACATGGGATAGCGGACGATTCGTTCTCACTGTCCTCATAGTTTGTTTGTTGCTCCAAGGCAGCCTGATGGTGCTGCAATATTTTTCAGGGACTTCATTGAATATCGGTGGGTTGATAACCAGCGAGTCTATATCAATGGGAGGAGAAGGAGTTGTTGGCGACCGCGTTTCAGGCACGTTGGGCAGACCAAGTAAGGCCGCACTATATCTAAATTCGTTACTTTCTATCACAATCGCGCTAATGCTCACCACCAAGTTACTGGACAAGTGGTTTGCCTGGATAATGATGGCAACAGCAGTGGGTGTCGTGGCGTTAATAGCTACTTCGTCTCGTGGCGGGTGGGTAGCTTTTGCCATTTCGATGCTGCTCGTGATTGGTCGCGGCTTGTGGCTCAAACAGGGGCGCAAGAATTTGAACGTGCTTTTAATAGCTACAGCATTAATTTTACTTGTGTTTGGCAACCAGATTTTACAGCGACTGGTTACCATTCAAGAAGACAATACCCGTCAGCAGTTGGATACAATGGCACTTAACATCATTCGAGCCTACCCGCTTGGCATTGGCGAAAACACATATGATCTTTATATGAGCGACAGGTATGCTCATCCCGAGATGGTCGGACACACCCATTTGCCTGTCCATAACCGGTATTTGATGGTTTGGTCAGAGACAGGACCTCAGGGATTGGTAGCCTTTGTGCTGCTGTTGGCGGCTCCATTTTGGCAAGCCAGAAAGTGGCTGTTTAATCCTCATGCGGACCAAAACATGGTTGCTTTGAGCATCGGTGTACTGGGAGGGCTAACAACACACATTGTCCATATGCGCAGCGA
>CAYRXM010000013.1:0-22157 GCA_964428175.1 uncultured Anaerolineae bacterium | reverse complement strand
TGACGGTCTCGGTGAGCCAGTTTGATCGAACTGCCCATTCTTCCGAGTTTTCTGGACTTCCAATCCAACAAATTGAAAAACGACAGGGACTACCCAAAACATCCTGGACAAGAGCCGGTCAATAAGGTTCTCGTTGTTGATTCGAGTTGGGAAATTGAATCATGAAGGAATTGTTGAGCAGCATCATCAATGCACTCGATGGGATTGTTTCACAAGCATATACCTCTTTATTTGACGAAAAAAACGCGCTCATCGCTGTCATGTTTCATGGCCTGGTTGGCAGCAAACGCGATTTAGAACAGAATCTGATCGATCCCCAGTTAGTGATACCAACTGGAGTTTTTCGTCAGTTTATCGAATACTTTTTAGAACATCATTATGTTTTTGTATCGCCTGAGGAAATTGAAAATGGGCTGGAAAGCGACAAAAAATATCTGTTCATCACATTCGATGATGGCTACTTTAACAACTATTATGCAGTACCTATACTAAAAGAATATCAAGTTCCGGCGACCTTTTTCATCTCCACCAGCCATATTACCGAAAACAAATGCTTTTGGTGGGATGTCGTGTTCCGGGAAAGAATAAAAAGAAACGCCACCATTGAGCAGATCGATCACGAGTGTGAGACGCTCAAGCAAAAGAAAAATGATGCAATAGAAAAGTACATTATGGATGTGTTTGGAGAGGAAGCGCTGTGCCCGCGCTGCGACATCGACCGTCCATTTACACCATCCGAGTTGAGGGCATTTTCTCGAGAACCAGGTGTCTCTTTGGGAAACCACACAAATCATCATGCCATACTGACCAACTGTTCTGATTCCGAAATCAGAAACGAACTCGTTTATTGCCAGGATGCCATACACAGCTATACCGGCGTCGCTCCAATTATCGTCGCCTATCCCAATGGACGCTATTCAGATCGCGTGTTGACTATTTCGAACCAGGTTGGCTTTAAGCTCGGCGTAACTGTCCATGGTTGCAAAAACCATTTGCCAATCAGATCTCAGGGATTTGATTCCTTGTTGTTGAATCGCTATATGTTATTGGGATATAGAAATTTTCGAATGCAATGTGCATCTTTACGATCTGACGTGCGGTTGAAAAATATACTGAAAAGTTTGATACCAAGAGGTTAAACGCCCCTGTATGTGCGTGCAGTGCCGCAGCTATGTCCTACGATGGTGATTGATGCCACTATCCCGAGTTCAAACCGACTGCTGTGCCTTTGAGTTACCAGGGATAGGAGATTGAAAAGTGACTTTTTCGATAGAAGATAGACTGTTGATTCAATGTTCCAGGGTATCCCTGGACGACCAGACCATTCTAACGGCCCGCGGCTTGCTTGAGCAAGAATTGAATTGGGACTATATTTTGCAGGCTGCTATCGTGCATGGCGTGGCACCGTTATTCTATTGGGGATTGTCGCAACTAAATCCCAAGTCGCCCCCAAGTCGAGGCATCCCTCCAGCTATCTGGACAGAACTGACCCGGTTGTATCAAAACAATGTGGCACGCAACCGCCGTTTGTACAAATCCATCGGCGATATCTGGGGTGCTTTTCAACGAGAAGGCCTTCAGGCTATCGGTTTGAAAGACTTGACTTTGACCAGGACGATTTTTCCGGATATCGGTCTGCGCCCTATGGGTGATTTGGACATACTGATACATCAAAAAGATTACCCGCGTGTGGAGAAATGTCTGAACAAATTAGGCTATGCGCTTTGGCCCGGTTCGGACAATCCATACAGTGCCAAATATGCCTGGGGCGTGCATTTTCATCGTGCTACTGATAATACATGGCTCGATCTGCAATGGGGAATCATGCAGCTTGAATGGGATATTTGCGGAGAAAGAAACTTTGACTTTGACCTGGACCATCTGTGGCTTGGTGCCCGGCCTGTACTCATTGACGACTTGGAGATATTGGCCCTGCGGCCAGAGGACCTATTGTTGCATCTTTGCATGCACCTGGAAGGCCATTATTATGCCGAATTGATCCTTTTTTGCGACATTGCCGAATTGCTGCAACAACAAGGAGATCAGCTCGATTGGGATTATTTCGTCTCGCGTGTCAAAAAATCTCGTGTCGAAAGTTCAATATATTATGTGCTTTTGTTTGTGCAACAGTTGTTTGACTGTCCCTTGCCCAATTTGTTAGTGGCCCTAACACCGGATTATTTCAAGGCCAACTTGTTTGAGCCTCTGTTTGGCAACTTGACAGCTTTGCACGAGTCGTTGGACGATATTTATGACATAGCTGCACCACCGACACAGACAATGGCGCATTTCGAAACGATCGTTCGAAGACAAACAGCCTGCGCCATCAAGTGGTATGAAGAACTGGATCGGCTAGCTACTGCTGCAAGTCGATTGGGCGTTGGCCCGCTGATATTCGAGGGCGCATCGTCGGAGATGATCTTTCCCAGTTTAGCATTGCAGCCGTTTCCAGAAATATTTTTGCTTGTGCTCGACCAAGATCGCTCCAAATTGCAGCAAGCACTGTTCGCCCGTGGATTTGAAAACAGCACTGGGCTGTCCAAGGAACGCAGGTTTACATCTAACGATCCGGCCACAGGCGACTCGCCGCTGTCGGTGAAAATTCGAGCGAGCATGCTCGATGGCCTGGACGCTTTGCAGCATTCAACCGCCGGACAGACTAGGTCCAAAAAAGAGTTGGCGATCAAAACCTTGATCGGGACGTTGCGATCCAGGCCGGACAATCATCCTGTACAGGTTCATCTGCGCCTGGCGATCTTGACTCCTGAAGAAATGGCCTTTCATCTGGCAGTGCGCGCGGGACAGCATCAGCAAGCGCGACTATTTGCTTTGACCGGATTGCTCGAATTTTTGCGCTGCTATCGTTCGTCAATTGATTGGCGGCACATAGCCAAACTGGCTCGCCGATATGATCAGGCTGAATCAGTTTATGCTGGTCTGTCGATGGCACAAATGATATTGGGACCATTTCTTTCAGAGCAAGACCTGGCACAATTGAACTTTCCAGATAAGGCACCGCGTGTGCTGCAATGGGCCAGATATGGCCCCGCCGAGATGAAACACTATACCGACTTGAAGGCGCTTTTTTTGTCGCTTTTTAGCTGGCTGGCAACGCGCCAAGCTCGAGAGCGAATTGGCTATCTGGTAAAAGACCATAGCCGGCTTGGGCGGACGTGGGTGAACGGTGGAGCCAGATTAGTCGTTGAGAGCGTGCGTTCAGTTTTTCACCCTCCCAAGCAATACACGGTTCGAGATTTTGCTTATTGGACAGAGCCCGAGCCAGATACATCTATGATAAACGGATTACAAGTATGACCACTGCCAGGAGTATTGTCAAAAATACAACGGCTCTGTTTATTGCCCGTGTAGGCTATATGCTGGGCAGCATGTTGTTGGTTTCTTATCTCTCTCGTCTGCTTCAGGCCGAAGGATTAGGCAGCTATTCTACTGCGATGGTTATTTTTGGTCTGGGCGAGTTGGCCTGTGAGCTGGGACTGTCGAATTATGTACCTCGTGAGGTAGCCAAAGACCTGAAACAAACCAATCGTTACTTAATCCACACCAGTATTCTGGCTTTGGGCAGCACATTGGCGATTATAGCCTTTTTCTGGCTCGTGACGCCCTTTTTAGGCTATTCTGATGTGACCGTAACCAGCGTTTATATCATCTCGCTGGCTCTGCTTCCATCGGTGTGGCAAGTCATCATGGGCGCCATCTTTATTTGCCATCAAAAAGCAGAATTGGCAACGGTGATCACCCTATTCTGGACATTAATCAAGATTTTGATCAGCATCTATTTGTTGTATCGAGGGCATGGGGTTATTAGCCTGGTTGTGACATTTACAATCATCGAATACCTTTCGCTTATAAACAGTATTGTTTTCTATGTACGTTATATTGAAAAACCGCGTTGGGAATTCGACCGCGCTTTTTTTCTCAAGATGATTCGTGATTTGCGAACTTTTGTCGTGCTGGCCATCGGGGGCAGCATCTTTACACAAGCCGAGATGATCATTTTGACTTTGCTTAAAGACGATGCCGAGGTGGGCATTTATAGCGCCGCTTACAAATTGATCACCTTGTGGTATATTATTCCGCAAAGCTATATGGGCGTTGTCTTTCCACTATTGACCCAGTCTTATCAGCAATCATTTGCTAGATCACAATCCATTCAAGAGAAATCGGTCAAGTATTTGCTTTTTGCAGGTCTGCCTTTATCGGTGGGCCTGTTTGCAGCCGCTAAACCGATCATTGCCCTGTTCTATGGGCCAGGCTTTGAGCGATCCATCTTTATACTGAGCTTAATCACCTGGCACGTTGCACTGGCGTTTCTTAACGGTGTGTTCTGGCGCATCTTGCTGGCCCGCGATGAGCAAAATCTGGCCCTGCGGGTGCAAATCATCAGCGGGGTAGTCAAGGTCATCCTTTCGTTTGCATTGATTCCCTGGTGGGGGGCTGAAGGCGCATCCTGGGCATTGATGGGCGGCTATGTCTTATACACGATACTGCACATATACTATATCTGGCGACAAGGCAACAAGCTATCTATCATTCACCAGGGTTGGCGCTTTGTTCTGGCGGCAATCGTTATGGGAATTTTTGCATTTTTCTTTTCCGATCGTTTGAATCTATTTGTGCTCGTTCCTCTGGCCGGGTTGGTTTATATCGCAGCCGTGTTTATATTACGCGCTTTTTCCTCAGATGATATAGCACTTTTTGAACAGGTTTTGCAGCGACGTGCTCAAAACACTGATCAAGCTAAATCGATGACTAACAAGATACAATAGGAGGAGCACAGTGTCCTCTCCTGATTCATTGTCTGATGTAAATATGCGTGTGACATTGATCGATTTCGAGTATATGGATTATTCAGTTCAGCTTGCCAATGCTTTGGCTGAACTCTGCCAGATCACCCTGATGCTCCCCAGCCAGTTGGCGGAGCAGTGCGCAGAAAAAATAAATAAAGAGGTGGACCTGTATTCGTTTCATATGCCCAGATTACGCTATCCATCCAATATCGGGATGGTGTACAAGCTGTTTCGTGATATTGTGAAAATGGCTCCGCAGGTTGTTCACCAGCCAAGCTGGAACCTGTGGATGAATATGGCGCTGCCGCTTTTCCCTGACATTCCGCTGGTTGCCACCATCCACGATGTGAACCTGCATCCAGGCGACCGCGAGACATTTAACTGGTTCCAAAGCTGGCAGTGGCGGCGGGCCGATCAGGTGATTGTACATGCCCAAACCATGAAACAGCAATTGGTTGCGCAGCATCGCGTGCCCCAAGACAAGGTGCATGTGATTCCTCTCGGCTCGTATGATATGTACCGAGATTGGGCCAGCGATGACACAGCCGAACAGGCGCATACGATCCTGTTTTTCGGACGAATTTGGGACTATAAAGGGTTGCAATACTTGATCGAGGCCGAGCCATTGATCACGGCGCAGGTGCCCGATGTACGCATCGTCATCGCCGGGCACGGAGAGTCATTCGATAAATATGAGCAGATGATGGTAAACCGCGATCGTTTTGTGGTACACAATTATTTCATTCCCAATGATCTGACCGCCAAACTGTTCCAACAAGCCAGTATCGTCGTGCTGCCCTATATCGAGGCTTCACAAAGTGCGGTGCTGGCCATGGCCTATGCTTTTGGCAAGCCTGTGGTGGCTACCACGGTGGGAGGACTGCCCGATGTGGTTGAGCATGGTCAGACCGGCTATCTGGTGCCGCCACGCGATTCGGCAAGCCTGGCTCGATCTGTCATCGATTTGTTAAAAAACGATACTCTGCGAACAGAAATGGAACGCAAGGCCCTGGCCAAAGCCAAAGGCGAACTATCCTGGCCGAGCGTGGCGCGCAAAACATATCAAGTGTATGAAAAGGCAATAGCGGCCCATTCTGGCCGTGGTTGAGGTTCTAGATTATGCGTAAAGTCTGGTCACACCTGTTTTTATTGTCAGTGATGGCTTTTTCCAGTGCTTGTGCTTTGACAAAACCAACAGTTGCCTCCAATCACCCACCCACCGTTCCAGTCAGTAGCCAAAAACAAGACAGTACGGCCACCCCAACCATCACTGTGTCAGCACCCTGGAAGCCATTTGTCCAACTTGAGGCCGACCTGGAAGCGGTTGCCACGGCTGGCTATTCTCGTGTGTGCGTGTTTGATCTGGAAGCCATTCGCGATTATCCCGATCCAAGATATGTTTTGTTGCTTCAAGAATACGCCAATCTTGGCATAGAAATAACCATTTACGTTCAAAAAATAAAAGCAGATCAGAACACCCTAGATCTGGTTCGTGCTATAGGTGGTTCTCAGATCATTGTGTATGAACAAGAATTGCTGGAGCTTTTCCGCGCCGCCGGCATCAAAACCTACTGGTGGTCTGGTGTGGCTTTTCCCTACGCCCACAGCGAACAACCACAATATCTGGACTGGCCCGATCTGCGCAGCGAGCAAGTACGACAGGCCCTTGCAGACTGGGCCGTGCAGATTCCGCCTTCCATAGAGGACGGCCTGTCGCTGGATTATATCCGTTGGAACCAAGTGGGAGATGAACGCACTGCTGAACAAGTGACCGATCTGTTGAGGAAAATTCGTCGCAACTGGAAGCGAGTTGGCAAGGGCAGTTTGTCGGCCGCAGTATATCCGTATTTGGGTGCAAGTCCCAATCACGGCGGCGCTCTATCGGTTGGGCAAAAGTGGAACGAGTGGCTGCGCGATGGTCTGGTTGACTGGGTGTATCCAATGGCCTACAATAGCCAATACCTTGCCGAATATATCGAGGAATGGCAAGAATACGAGGTCGCCAGGATCGTGCCATGCCTGAGTGTGATGGACTATAATTAGGATCACCGACATGAATGTATTGCTGGTTACAAATATGTACCCCACTCAAGATTTGCCGGCTTTTGGCACCTTTGTTCACGATCAGGTTCAGGCATTGCGCAAGATTGGCATCGAGATCGATGTTTTGTTCATCAATGGACGCAAAAGCAGGCTCAACTATTTGACGGGGATTTTTCGTTTTTGGGCGCAGCTTTTGAAAAAGCGCTATGACCTTGTTCATGCCCATTATTCCATTTCCGGATTTATTGCCCGGCTGCAATTTCTCTACCCGGTAGTCGTTACCTATCACGGCGCCGAAGTGCTCGATCATGTGCCCAGCTGGCTCCGATTTCTATCACAACGTGGCACCCGGCTGTTTGATCGCATCATTGTGGTCAACCAACGCGAAAAGGATCGCATTCAGGGCGATGCCTCCAAAGTGGTAGTGATTCCATGCGGAGTAAATTTGGACGAGTTTCGCCCGCTGCCGCAGGCTCAAGCACGCCATTCGCTGGAACTCCCCTTGAACAAACCCCTGATCCTGTGGGCCGGCGAGTACTGGCAATATGAAAAACGTTTCGAACTGGTTGAGCAAGCAATGGCTGTTTTACAACAACGATGTCCGGAGGCTGAACTGATCCTGGTGTCAGGCAAACCACATTCAACGATCCCGTTGTATATGAACGCATGTGATGCGTTGGTACTGGTTTCTCGCTCGGAAGGCTCGCCGATGGTGATCAAAGAAGCCATGGCCTGCAACCTGCCCATCGTCTCAACAGATGTAGGTGATGTGGCTCAAGTCATCGCTGGCGTCGAAGGATGTTTTCTGGCCGAGCCAGATGCCAACGACGTAGCCGACAAGCTGTATGAGGTGATGAAAAACCGCCAGCGAACCAATGGACGCACCAGAATGGAACGGTTGAGCGGCGAGTTGATTGCCCAGCAAATTGTCGCCGTCTATGACAAGTTGCTTGCTCCCGATCTGTTTAATTGAGGAGGCTATTTGTTATGTCCAGATATCGGATTTTTTATCGCCATTTGATTCTCTGGTCGCTGTTGAGTATTTTGCTTGCATCGCTGCCGCCAGACAAGTCTCATGCTCAAGATGTCAAGGCGGTGCAATTTTCGCTAAACCAGCTTGGCTACAGCGAGCGCGTGCTCAGGGGGCCATTGACTCAGATTCGCTATTATTTCAGCCTGCCCACGAACTGGGAGATCCAAAACGGTGGTTATCTGGAATTGAATCTGGAACTCGGTGTGGGACAGCATGAAAACTATGCTCCGGCCGTGCTCGAAACGCGGTTAAATGGCGAGATACTATACACTGTACAACTGACCCGTACCGAGTCTATTCAAACGCAAGTGAGCATTCCAGCCGCCAGCTTGCATACGATCTATGCCAATACACTCCAGTTTGAATTGCAGGTCAATGCGGAATGTGAACGTGCCAGATTGACAACGGCGATAGTCAAATCTTCTTCTTTGATTTACCTGCCCTATTCTGAAAAGCCATTGAATATCGATCTGGCCTTGTACCCGGAACCGCTTTATTACACATCCAGCTTTGGAACCAGGCCTATACACCTGCTTTTGCCCGACCAACCCGGCGAGGCAGATATCCAGGCTGCAGCGGCTATCGTCAGCCGCCTGGGACGTTTGATGGGAAACGCGTTGACCATTTCAGTGACCCTGGCTTCAGAAGTGCAGCCTGCATCCAGCTATGCCGAGCATATGTTCATAATCGGCAGTCCAGAGCACATGCCCTTGTTACGCACTCTGGATTTGCCCATTTCACCGGCTAACAGGCAGCTCGCTTTACAAAGTACCATGCCAGCCGAAATTGCGCCTGGAGAAACGTTCAGCTATACTTTGCATGTGACCAACACAGAGCAACAGGCGCGCTCACTCTTTGTTGAGGATCAGCTCCCGTCCGGTACAACGTGGCTGTCCTGTTCTGGCGAATGCCAACAAAACACACCGGGGCTGCTGCGCTGGCAAATTGGCAACCTGGCCGCCGGCGCCGAAATATCTACCGTTGTCCATCTCAGCCTGGACGGACAGGCGCTGCCAGATAAACCGATTGAACACACAGCCACACTGTTTGACAACAATGGAACACCATTGAATGTCAACACGCTGTCAACGGCAGTCACCCCCACGCCCGACCACTCACTCACCGTGTCCGGTCAGCCCAAGGGAAATTATTTCTTTGTCCATGCCGGGCGAGGTGTTCCAGAAACCGACGGCGTGGTGCAAGAAGTGCTTTCGCCCTGGAACCCGCGTAGCGCGCTCCTGGTCATCACCGGCCTGGACGAGCAGGCACTGTTCAAGGCTGCTCAAGCCTTGAGCAGCGAAACTCACTTCCCAGGTATGCAAGGTAACTATGCACTCATCCAGACCATCCAGCCGGTCTCTAGTACGTTGGCGCTGGCCGATGACGAACTTGCTTTTCAGGCTCTCGGTTACGATGACGTAGCTATACGCGGATACCAGGCCAGTGGCGCCGAGTACGTTTTCGAACTGCCGTGGGGATGGTCTTTGACCCGAGAAGCTCACGCGACCATTTACTTTGCACATGGGTTTTCAGACTTGGCCCAGAGTCCGGCGCTTGAGGTGCAGTTGAACGATATTCCAATCGGCAGTGTGCTTTTGGATAAAACCAATGCCGTCAATGCCTCGTTGACCGTGCCACTGCCGTATACGCCGCTGGTATTTGGCAGTAACACCCTCAGACTGCTCGTTTCCTATAATCCAGATCGCTGTTTGAACAGCAGCGACAATCAGCCCTGGCTGACAGTTTTCAAGAACTCGTTTCTATATCTACCACGTCAGAGCAAGAACATATCCCTTGATTTGAACAACTTTCCACTGCCATTCAGCCGCCGGTCAGACCTGCAAGACCTGGTCATGGTGCTGTCAGCCCGGCCTGTCATAACGGAAATCGAGGGTATACTGCGCCTGTCAGCGCGGTTGGGCTCTGCGGCCAGAGGTACCAGTTTTATGCCTCAAGTCGTTCTGGGCACAGAATCGCCTGCCCCCTCCTGGCCAGGTTCTAACCTGATCGTGGTTGGTCGCCCGACAACAAATGCGTACATTGCTCAATGGAACGACATCTTGCCACAATCATTTTATACGGGCACCGATGAAATACGCCAGCAGCTAGACGATGTGGTCTATCGGCTGGATGCGCAAACCAGTCTGGGATTTGTACAGTTGATGCCAGCGCCGTGGGATCAAAAACAAGCCATCCTGATTTTGACCGGCACCACCGATGAAGGCGTCCAATGGGCAATCAATGCCGTGACAGACAAAGCGCCGGCATGGAATTTGGCCGGCAATCTGGCATTGGCCCAGGGCCGAAATGTCCGTTCAATAGATACCACACAACGAACAACTAGAGAGATGGTCGAACTGATTGCCACTGCATTGCCAATCATGACCCCGCAGTCCACGGTCACGCCGCAGCCTACTGAAACACTGCCGTCAGTTTCCACACCAACCCCTTCGCCTGCCGAAACAGCTACGATCACAGCAATTGTGACTCGATCATCACACGAACAAACTGCGCCGCCCCAAGTACGACCGTTCTGGTTGATTCCACTGTTGATTGTAAGCGTCTTGGCCGTGATCGGCGCAAGCGTCATAATGATCTGGAAATCCAGGTCTCGTTGAGGTCGATGTGAACGCCTTGCTAATTGCTCTGCGCGGCAAAGGCATCAAAAACGCCGTCCGGCGTGCCGCCGCACTCACGCGCTACTATGGTTGGACAGCCAAGCGGATGAACCAGACATTGGACCACCTGACCCATCTGCTCAGTCGCTATGGTTGTCAGGCCACCTGGCCAATCACAGCAGTTGCCTTGGCCCGAAACGATGCGGGCATTCGCCAATTGGCACAGCGCGGAATCGAGTTTGCCATCCATGGGCATACGCATATCGATCACTCGCTGCTTTCAGCCGAAGAGCAGATTGAGCACATAAACAAGGCATTATCTATTTTTGCCCGCAGCCAAATTCAAGCACGTGGATTTCGCTGCCCATATCTTCGCTGGAATCAGGGCACACTGGATGCGCTGCGGCATCACCGTCTGCTCTATGACAGCAGTCAAGCCTTGGTCTGGAATGTAAGCCAGGATGGAGAGAATGAGGCTTATCGGCGTGCATTGGAATTTTATGGTGCACAGCCGGCGGCCAATTACCCTTCACTGCCCTATCTCGATCAAGGATTGATCCGCATCCCTTACTCGCTGCCCGACGATGAGGCGTTGGTAGATCGGCTGCGGCTGCCGCCAGGCCCAGCAATGGCCGAGTTATGGGTGGACATCTTGGAGCAAACCTGGCAGTCAGGCGAGGTATTTGTGTTGGGATTGCACCCCGAGCGATTTAGATCGTGTGCATATGCACTAGAGGCAACACTTTCCCAAGCACAAACGCTAGCTCCATGTGTATGGATCGCTCGTCTGGATGAAATCGCTACCTGGTGGCAGGAGCGTTTGCAGACTCGGGTGCAAATGGACGATCTGGATGATGGATTCCATATTACTGTCAAAGGGAGTGATCGAGTCGCCTTGTTGGCGCACGGCGTAGCCGTTTCGGCGGCGACAAAGCCATGGCTCGGCCCATATCAACGCATCGAGGAAAACGATTTCGTTGTCAACGCACGAGTACGTCCATGGGTTGGTCTTTCGATGACCAGTCCGACTGCCCTGGTCGATTTTCTCAAGCAGCAGGGATACATTGTTCAAGTCAGCGACGAACCGCAGCGTTATTCAATTTACTTGGATGAGCCCAGTTTTGCGCCCAAAGATCAGAGACTAGTTTTGTCCCGTCTGCAAAATGATACGGCGCCATTGATCAAATTGGCGACCTGGCCCAATGGCGCGCGTAGCGCGCTGTCAATCACTGGCGACATCGATGCCTTAACTTTGTGGGATTATGGAAAGCGTTTGTCCAAACAATAGAGAACAAGGTTGCAGAACAAATGAACAAACGAGTAGCAATTGTCAGATTGTTGCATTATCCCGAAGACAAGCTGGTGCAGCGCGAAGCACATGCCCTCCATGAAGCAGGTTTCGATGTAGATATATTTTGCACTCAAGATGGGCAGCCGGCCTACGAAGTCATTGATGGCATCCATGTCCATCGAGCGCCTTTGGAACGCATCAAGGGAGGCTGGCTGCGCAATCTGCTCGAATATGCCATCTTTTTTTGCTTTGCTAGCTGGCATCTGACCGTGGCTCATTTGCGCCGTCCATTTGCGGCCATTCAGGTCAACACCATGCCCGATTTTCTGGTTTTTGCCACTCTGATCCCACGATTGATGGGGGCCAGGATCATTTTACAAATGTACGAGCCGATGCCCGAATTATGGGCCACCCGGTTCCAGTCACGCCTGTTGATTGGCTTGTTGAAACAAGTTGAACAATGGAGCATTCGTTATGCCGATGTTGTTTTAACCGTCACCGAACAAATCAAAAATCGCTTTGTTTCGCGAGGGGCCAACCCAGAAAAAATTACTGTGATTCTAAATGTTCCCGATGCCAAGCTCTTTAATATCTCCAGCTCTGTTGCCGCCGCCACAGCCCACAATGATGAATTTGTCCTGATCTGTCATGGCGCCATCGAGGAGCGCTATGGACATGACACCATGTTGCAAGCGATTGACCGAATCAAAACAACACTTCCCAACGTTCGCTTGCACATCACCGGGCAAGGAAGCTATGAGGAGCAGTTCAAGACACAAATCCGCGAGATGCACCTTGAAAAACAGGTCCGTTTTCTGGGCTACGTTTCTTTTGCACAACTTGTTCAGGAATTATCACGCGCGGATGTCGGCATTGTGGCCCAAAAGTCTTCACCCTACTCCAACCTAGTACACACAGGCAAAATGTATGACCTGATGGCCTTTGGCAAGCCAGTAATCGTCTCATCCTTGGACGCAATACGTGCTTATTTTGACGAGCAGAGCGTTTGCTTTTTTGAGCCGGGCAATCCCGATGACCTGGCACGGGCCATTATCCATCTATACCACCATCCTGAACAACGTCAGAATCTGGTTGCCAACGCAACCAGATTGTACAAACAATACCACTGGGAAAACCAAAAAAAGCGATATTGGGCAGTTTACAAGGCAGCAGGCATTTTGCCAGAGTTTGACAAGACATGACGAAAAAACGAATCGCAATCATTCGACTGCTTCATTACCCACAAGACAAACTTGTACAGCGCGAGGCAACAGCTTTACACCAGGCCGGCTTTGACGTGGATGTGTATTGCATCCGCGATATACAGCCAGCAGAAGAGATCATTGATGGCATCCACGTACATCGGGTGGCCTTGCAGCGCAAATGGGGTGGAGCGATCAACAACCTGATTGAATATGCCCTCTTTTTCTTCTATGTGGCCTTTCGACTACCCTGGGATCACTTGCACCGCCCGTTTGCAGCCATCCAGGTCAATACGATGCCCGATTTTCTGATCTTTGCCACCCTGATCCCCCGGCTGCTGGGCGCCAAGGTCACTTTGCAGCTATACGAGCCGATGCCCGAGCTGTGGGCCACTCGGTTCCAGGCCGCCTGGCCGATCAAGCTGCTCCAGATCATCGAGCAGTTGGCTTTGAAATATGTGCATGCAGCGTTCACCGTCACCCAGCCGATCAAAGATCGCTTTGTCTCACGCGGCGCCAACCCGTCCAAGATCACGGTTGTGCTTAATGTGCCCGATCCACGCCTTTTTGAGCCAATGCCCAACCCTGCCGACCTGCCCGAAAAAGACGGGTTCATCTTTTTGTGCCATGGCGCCATCCAAGAACGCTACGGGCACGATACCATGCTGCAAGCCATCGACCAGGTACACTCGGTCATTCCCAACGTGCGCCTGCACATCACCGGTGAGGGGGGGTATGAGCAAGAATTTGTGCGCCAGATTCGAGAAATGAGATTGGAAGAACATGTGAAATTTCTTGGGTTTGTGCCTTTTGCACGGCTGGTGCAAGAGTTGGCGCAGGCCGATGTCGGCATTGTGGCTCAGAAATCATCGCCCTATTCCAATCTGGTGCATACAGGCAAGATGTATGACTTTATGGCCTTTAGCAAGCCAATCATCGCCTCGCGGCTGGATGCCGTATGCGCCTATTTTGATGAGACCAGCATTTGTTTTTTTGAGCCGGGTAACGCCGACGACCTGGCCCGAGCCATGATCGAAATCTACCAAAACTCTGAAAAGCGACAGAGAATGGCCCATAATGCCGCAGAATTGTACGAACAATATCAATGGAAGCATCAACGTGAGGCCTATCTGGCAGTCTACCACGCCTTGATCCCTGACACGGTTACGTCGAGCCAGAAATTGAGCAAAAAATCGGAGAGTGCGTCTTGAACTTGAAAATTGTCCGCGATTTACAGTCGGAAGCGTGGCATCATTTTGTGCAAACGCACCCTGAGAGCAATATTTTCCACACCCCCGAAATGTTTCAGGTATTCAAGCGTGCCAAAAACTACCATCCCGAGTTGTGGGCTGCTATTGATGATGACGATCACGTACTAGTTTTGTTTCTGCCGGTGCAAATCAACTTGAGCAATGTGTTACGATCTTGGACTACCCGAGCCGTTTTATATGGCAGCGTGTTATGCGCGCCAGGAGAGCCGGGCCGTCAGGCGTTGGCTCTGCTTTTGCAGACCTATCGGCAAGCTCAACAAGGACACATTCTGTTCACCGAACTGCGTAATTTGGTAGATACGAGCAATATGCTCTCAACATTTCAGGCACACGGGTTTGTCTATGAAGAACATCTCAATTATCTGATCGATTTGGCCCGTCCGGCAGATCAGATTTTTCAAAATATTGGTAAAAGAACGCGAACACGCATTCGAAAAGCATTGCGAGAAGGTGTGATCGAAATATCCGAGATAACAAGCCTCAGCGATTTAGAAGATTGGTACACAGTTTTGCAACAAACATATCACCGTGCGCGCGTTCCACTGACCGACCGTTCGCTGTTTCAAGCGGCACTTGACTTGCTACATGCTAGAGGAATGGCTACATTTTGGGTGGCTCGGATAGATGGCCACATTGCAGCCTGTTCTGTCGAATTGGGTTACAAGGACACACTGTACGGTTGGTATGGCGGTCTGAACCGAGAATACGGCCAATATGATCCCAACGAACTATTAACCTGGCATATTCTGGACTGGGGAGCGCGAAAAGGTTTCAAGATCTATGACTTTGGTGGAGCCGGCAAACCAGACGAAGAATATGGCGTGCGCGATTTCAAAGCCAAATTCGGTGGGCAGTTGGTCTCATTCGGACGCTATCGATGCGTACATGCGCCTAACAAGCTGGCAGTGAGCCAGTTTTTGTACAGCGGATATCAACGGGTGATGAGAAAATGATCCCCTTTTATCGCCCCTTTTTCAACCATGCCGAGATGTTAGCAGCCCTGCGCCCCGGACAGGGCCGCGCCGAATTTGAGGCCGCAGCGGCGGCGCGTATGGGCGCCCGCTATGGCCTGGCCTTTGCGTATGGACGATCTGGCCTGTTTGCCGTTTTGCGGGCCTTGGAGATCGAACAAGCCGAGGTAGTGCTGTCCGCATATACCTGCGTGGTAGTGGCCCAGGCCATTGCAGCTTCGGGTAACCAACCCGTGTTTGTTGATATTGATCTCAACAACTATAATATGGATCTAGATGCACTGCGTCAGGCTCTGACGCCACACACGCGGGCAATCATCGCCACGCATCTGTACGGCTACCCAACCGACATTGAGCAAATTCGCCAGATTGTGGGCGATGAACGCATCTTGATCATTGAAGACCGCGCTCAAAGACTGCTAGATGTTGGAAAGGCAGCTCCTCGTCTGTGCAGTGACGTGGCGATATGCAGCCTGGGCCTCAACAAAGAACTGTGCGCCGTGCAAGGTGGCCTGGTGGTCACCAATTCGCCCGATCTTTACCAACGCGTCGCCGATTTTCGAGAACGATATATGAACCGGCACGCTTCAAAAGCAGCGCTCGACCGCTGGACACGTTTATTGGCCAATTACTTGATCTATCAACCAGCAGTATATGGCCTGCTCAGCCGGCTCGGTGTAGTGGGGCCACATCACCGGCTGGATGAAAACAGCAACGTGACGTCCGACAGTCTCCCTGCTGACGCGATCACGACCTGGGCCGATTTCCAGGGCCGCATCGGGCTGGCACAGCTAGCCAAGTTGGACACAGTTGTGACCCGGCGCCGCGCCCTGGCCGGGCTTTACGCGCAAGCACTCGAGGGTACACCCGATATCATCTTGCCCCCGTTGTCGGCCAATGCAAGCTATTCCTATTATACCGTGCGCATCCTTGAGCATGATCGGCTTGATTTTCGCCAACGTATGCTGGCTCGAGGTGTGGCCGTAGACGAGACGTATGAATATGCTTTGCCTTTGCTCAAACCGTATCGCCGCCAGGCCAACGCCACATACCCGAATGCCAGATCAGCTGCCAGCCAGGTGGTCAATCTGCCCATTTATCCCGGACTAAATGCCACCGACGCACTTGACGTGGCTGCAAGCGTCAGGCACATCCTTGAACGCAAAGCAGCTGTATGAATGAGCGTGGATACCCATGATCGAGCAACTTGAACCCGACCGCGAACGTTGGAACGCTTTTGTAGCACACTCTCCTGATGGACACCTGATGCAATCCTGGGAGTGGGGCGAATTCAAAAAATCGCTTGGTTGGCAAGTACACCGCATCGGCATCGCACGAGATGGACAATTGGTGACCGGAGCGCAAGTCTTGCTCAAAAATTTGCCCTGGCTGCCACTTGGTCTCGCTTACATTCCCAAGGGCCCCATCGCCAACCCCGTCGACCGGCAGGCCGTTCAAGCCTTGTGGAAAGCCGTGCATCAAATCTCACGTCGAGGCCGGGCCGTGTTTCTCAAAGTCGAACCCAACATCCTGGACAATGAACAGGCGCATACATGGCTCAAGGAAAGCGGATTTCGTCCCTCTATACAGACCAACCAACCACGCAGTACCATTGTCCTCAATTTATCGCCAGATGAAGAGACCTTGCTATCCAATATGCGCAAAAAAACGCGCCAACTCATCCACCGCGCCCAGCGCGATGGTGTGCAGATCGTTCAGGGAAATGAGGCCAACCTGGACGAGTTTGACCGGATCATGGCCGTCACCGCCGAGATTAAGGAAATCGAGGTTCACGATCCTTTCTTTTACCACCGGGCCTGGCAGGCATTTCAAGAGACCGGCGCGGTTAAACTGTTTCAGGCCCAATACCAGGGTCAGACGGTGGCTTCCAAGATGGTCTTTGTATTTCGAGACACCAGCATGCACTTGTGGGGTGGTACTTCGAGACAAGGACGCAACATCAACGCCAGTTATTTAATCCAATGGGAGGCCATTCGTTGGGCTAAAGCTGCCGGTTTGAAACGCTGCGATCTGTGGGGCATTCCGGATCAAGTAGCCGAAATTGTTCGCGAGGATCGAGAAATACCCCAAGATCGACAGGATGGCTTGTGGGGCGTCTATGCCTTCAAGCGCGGGTTTGGCGGCAGCATCGAGAGTTATGTGGGAGCGTATGACTATGCATATTATCCACTGCTCTATAAAATCGGTGTAAAAATTTTGGGACGCAGTCGCTCTGTCGATGCCGCATCGGGTTGGCTGGAGCGGCTTTCAAGCAATCCAAGACCGGCGAACTGATCGCCGGATGTGTCTGGGGGTGAAAAAATGAAACGATTTCTGCACATATCGAGCATTCTCTTGATCGCACTCTCGAGTGCGGCGTCTCTGGTCTGGCCTGACCTGCACGCAGCACCGGCAGCAGCGCCGGCAGCACAGGCGGTGCAGCGCCCAGCGCTCAAGTGGCAGCGCGGAGGTTGTCACGAAACATGGTGCGACGCCGCCTCGTATTCTTCGCCTGCCGTGGCCGACCTGGATGGAGACGGCAAGCCCGAAGTGATAGGCAATGCCTATCGCTACCTGTTTGCACTGGATGGGGAAACCGGCTTGCTCAAGAACCCATCATGGAGAAAATCCATTGGCGACAATTCTGCCTGGCCGGGTGTGGTGACGGCCGATGTGGACGGTGACGGCGACCTGGAAATTGTCATTGCCCAGTTTAATGGCTATCTGCATCTCTTTGATCACCTCGGCAACAAGGTTTGGACACGCCAACCTACCACAAATGAACTGCGCGGCCTGTCGGTCTATGACCTGGACAACGACGGCTCAATGGAGATCGTGGTCACTGGTGGGGTCTATAGCAAGGTCAACACCTGGGTCTATGAGCACACCGGCGCGCTGCGCGCCGGCTGGCCGCAGTTGAGCGTCAGCGGCAGCTATGCTTATGGCGTGTTCAATGACAATGCCGCCGTGGGCGACCTGGATGGCGATGGCCGGGGTGAGATTGTGGTGCCTTCAGATTTGCAGTACATTTGTGCCTATGAGGCTAATGGCAGCCAAATTCAAGCGCACTCAATGTATGGCGCTGGCGTCAAGTGGGGGGGCGTGGAAACCTGGGAGAGCCTGGACACCGAGTTGAGCCAGTGGGGAGGCTCGTGCAAATCGGGCGATGGGCGCGCCGAACGCTATCGCCTCAACTTTGCACACAACCCGGCCGTGATCGCCGACGTGAATGGCGACGGTATCGCCGAGGTGATCGCCACCGGCAATGTCTATGACTGTTCTTTTTCGGGATTGAAAAGTCGCTATACCGGCCTCTATATTTTCAACGCCGACCGCAGCCGCTTCAACATGGATGGCTTTGACTGGCGCACCCCACCGGTAGACACCGGCGCGCCACTGAACGAAAATGACAGCGTGATCAAGATCGTTCTCCCCAACCCGGTAGTTGTCGACCTGGACGGCGACGGCCTGGCCGAGATACTTTTTCCCTCGTATGATGGCCGCATGCACGCTTTTTGGCTGGACAAAACCGAGCATGGCAACTGGCCGTTTTCGGTCTATGATCCGGCCGAGGGGTTTTACCGGTTTGCTTCCGAGCCGGTGGTCGCAGATCTGAACAATGATGGCAAGGCCGAGGTGATTTTCGGCTCTTGGCCGCAGCGGAGCAGCAATCGCAGTGGGCATTTGTATGTGCTCGATTACCTGGGCAACCTGCTGCACAAAGTGCCCCTGCCCGACGCGACCGAGATGCCCAATTGGAATGGATCGCTGGGCGCACCCACCCTGTCCAACATTGACGGCGATCCTGACCTGGAAGTGGTGCTGGCCACGGCCTGGGCCGGTTTGGTGGCCTATGATCTGCCCGGCACGGCCAATGCCCGCATTTTATGGGCCACGGGGCGAGGCAATTTCCAACGTACCGGCTCTGCCTTGCAAGGCTCGGTGAAAAACTCGCTCAAATCAATGCAGCCGCCGCTGCCCGGCCCCGGCGATACGCTGGCAGTCACCATCGTTTTGCATAACCCCGGCCTGGCCTTGCCCAATGTGCGTGTCACCGACACGCTGCCCGCTGAACTGCATTACGCGGGCGGGCTGTGGGCTTCGGCGGGCAGCGCCAGCCAGGTTGGCGGAACTGTTACCTGGAGCGGCAGTGTATTGACCGGCGTGCCGGTGACCCTTACCTTCAGCGCTACGGTCGATTCGGGCATTACCGAGCCTCATTTTATCCGCAACACGGCCTTGATCGATGACGGGATGGGACATGTGTGGGAAAAGTATGGCTCGGTAGTGGCCAATGGGCACGGAATTTATTTTCCACAGATCATGCGCTATGCACGACCTTGAGCCGGTACTCGAATAAAAAAGGATAAACATGAATATCAATAAAGACAGAGGGCAAAAAACCGGGCTGGCGACAAAAACCTGGTTTCTCCCCAATCTGATGCAAAAACACAATCTGATACCTGTCCTCAAGATATTAGGGATGATCGCGGTCTTGATATTGCTATCAACCCGCCCAACTCCAGCCCGCTCGACCTGGAACTATAACTTTTATTTTGGCAACCCGCATTCACACACTGAATATTCCGATGGATGGGGCACGCCAGCCTATGCTTACGACTATGCCAAAAACTCGGGAGTGGGGCATTTTCTGGCCGTGTCTGATCACGCCGATATGCTTGATCTCACCGAGTGGGAGGATACCAAGGTTCAAGCCGACATTTACACCGATGCCAATTTTGTCTCGATTGCCGCGTTTGAATTCACCACGACGGAAGGCGATTTGAACATCTTTGATACAGAATGGTTCGACGGCCCTCCGTGGACGGACCCCCCCACTGACATATACGACTATTTGGCGACCGAGAGACCGGGCAGTATTGCACAATGGAACCATCCATCGAGCGCAGATGGGGGCATTACAGATTATTCGACCTATACACCCGACCGGGACACAGTGATACAATCCATCGAAATTCTAAACCGCAACCAAATATACGAAGCCCGCTACATCGAAGCGTTGGATTTCGGCTGGCACATTGCGCCGACAGCAGGGCAAGACAATCACAGCGGCGAGTGGTTGACCGAGAGCGAGATCCGCACCGTCATCCTGGCTACCAGCCTGACACGAGACAACATCTATGAGGCCATGCGCGCACACCGTGTTTATGCCACCCAAAACCGTAATCTGGAAATTGCCTACCAGATCAACGACAAGGTAATGGGATCGATCATTCCAACTGGCACATGCAATGTCTCCATCTATGTGCGCGACCCCAACACTGGCCGCAGCAGCGACCGGATCAGTAAAATCGAGCTGATTCGCAATGGGGGTGTTGTTCAAGAAACGCACACTGTCAGCCCGCTCCGGCATGAGGTTGAATGGACATTCAGTTTTGCCTGCAACACACCAAGATACTATTTTGTGCGTGTCACCAACAGCAGCGGACAAAAAGCCTGGACTGCGCCGATCTGGGTAGAGGAAATCCCCGAGCATACCCTCACCCTCAACCAGGCCGGCAGCGGCACACTGACGCCCGGCGCGGGCACGCACACCTACCTGTACGGTGATGTGGTCACACTGCAAGCCGTCGCCAACCCCGGCTGGCACTTTGCCGGCTGGAGCGGCGACTTGAGCGGCCTTGATACACCCACCACCCTCACCATCGATGGCAACAAGACGGTCACGGCCACATTTAGCCTGACACCCATTCCCATTACTGCTGTGGACATTATTTTTACGCCGGAATTCCCAATGATTGGGCAGCCGGTGAGTTTCGTAGCGACAATCACCGGTGGTGTGGCGCCGCTAACCTACACCTGGAATTTTGGCGACAGTGTTCAGATTTCAACTCAGACAAGCACTGTTTTACACAGTTTTCCATCAATCAACACGCTCCAGACCTACACGGTGACTTTGACTGTATCAGATGCATTTAACAGCTATCAAGTATCGGAACCAGTCTCGGTGCAGCCATTTGTCGTCTATGTGCCCCTAGTTTTCAAGACAAGCCACCCGTAATAGGGGAGTATGCCAGAACCGCAAGGCAAATAGAATATGCAAGTCAGAAAATACGCTGGACAGCGCTTGGGACTATTGCTTCTGCCCGTTCAAATCGCTCGAGGTAAATTCGAATGGCCAGTCAGATTCGCATCCGGTTTTCAATCGCGTTGCTGATACTTGTGCTGATATACATCAGCCAGCCAACAACTTTATTCGGGCATTCTACTGAATTAGTCAACATGCCCGTCTTGATGGCCGAGAGCAGCAATCCGGCCGTCTACTATGTTCATCAGGTATTCACCAAAAAAGACCGCACTGCCATTGTGCGGACAGGTGCCTACATTGAACAAATAGGCTCAAATTATGTGTTAATCCGTGCTATCCCCCAAGAAGTGCAACAGATTCGCGCACTCGGTTATGTGGTCGATGCGGTGATAAACCCCATGGACTATCCGCCCGAGGATGAGGCCTATCACAACTATACAGAAATGAGCGAAGCGATTCTACAGGTCGCCAATGCTTTCCCGGACATCGTCAGCCGTTTTAGCATTGGTAAATCTTGCGAGAATCGCGACCTGTGGGCAGTCAAAATCAGCGACAATGTAGACATAGACGAAGACGAGCCGGAGGTGTTGTTTCTGGGCCATCATCATGCTCGCGAACACCTTACCGTTGAGATGACACTGTACGTCCTGTACCTGTTGACGGATTACTATGGCAACAATCCCCAGATCACAGCCATAGTAGACTCGCGTGAGATATATATCGTCTTTGATGTCAATCCTGATGGTGGCGAGTATGATATCGCCACTGGCACTTATCGTTGGTGGCGCAAGAACCGCCAGCCCAACAGCGGCTCATCTCATATTAGATCGGAAGAGCGTCGTGTAGGGAAAGAGTGTAGGATAGGGTGTTG
>CAYRXM010000012.1:0-49423 GCA_964428175.1 uncultured Anaerolineae bacterium | reverse complement strand
ACACCCTATCCTACACTCTTTCCCTACACGACGCTCTTCCGATCTGGGATGCGCAAATCGAAACGCACTGACCCATCGGGCAAAATATCCTCTTCGAGCACAAAGGTCGAGCCGAGGCTGATGATTTGCCCGCCGGCGTCCTTGAGCACGCCGGCGATGGCCACGTTTTTGATCTTGTACGGATTCTTGTTGGTCGCCGTGCCGACGATGCGCACGCTTTCGGCGCTGTCATAGGAAAGGGCAATGTTGCCCAGCACCACCGGTACCGATTCGCGCCCGGTGGCGCGGCCATCGGGGTGGAGCAGAAAAGAAACGACGCGGCGGGCGGCGATTTCGATGCTGAACGGGCACACTTCGCCCGGCCGCAGCAGCAGGAAGGGAAATTCGGCCTTGAGCGGGCCGTGGCGGAAATCCTGGTCGTCGAAAAAGGTGGCGTTGACGCGGATGCCTTCATAGGTCTCTGCGCCGTCGTTGCGCACCAGCCCGGTGATCCGGTAGGTGCTGTTGGCGCCAACCCGGTTGGCGCTGACCAGGATGGTGAGCGGCGGGCCGGGGTCGGTGTCCTCCAGGCGGGTCATCGCTGGGGTGGGCGTGTTGGCCGGCGTCGGTGTGACCAGCGGGCGGGCCGGCGCCGGCGTCGATGTCTCGGTCGGCGTCGGCGATGGGGGCAGCGTCTCGGTGGGCGTTGGTCCCAACGTCGGGGTGCTGGTCGGCAGCGGCGTCGATGTGGGCAGCGGCGTATAGGTCGGCGGCGGCGTGTAGGTGGGGTAGGGCGTGTAGGTGGGCGCGGCCTGCTGCGGTTCCACCTCTTTTTCCTGGACGATCAGGCGGGTCACTTCGATCTCGCGCACGACTTCTTGGGTGACGATCACCGTCTTGGGCGTGCAGGCGGCGACCAGCAATATCATGATGAAAAGAGCGATGTATTTTTTCATAGATTTCTCCGCTTATTCGACTAGTACCCTTACAACCCGATTCTGATAGCCCGTGGGCGGGTTATCTATCCAATTCGGTTTGACCGAGTACCAGATTGCTTGCGTAGGCGATGCCTGCTTCCAGGTTGAGCCGGGCCTGGGCGTGCAGGTCGAGTTTTTGTGCCAGGAGCGCGCGCACGGTGTCGGTGTTCAGCCCGGTGAGCACAGTTTGGCAGCCCATTAATTCGACGGACGAGATGACCCGCGCCAGTTGGGGGACGGCATTGAGTGCGAGGCCGGTGACGCCGGTCAGGTCGATGATTGCCACCCGGGCGCTTTGCTGTTCGATGCCGTGCAGCAGGGATTGGCCCATGCGCTCCAACTGGGCGATGTCGAGCGCGCCGATCAAGGGTACGACGACGATGCCCTGGCGGATGGGGATCACCGGTGCGGAAAGCGCCTCGATTTGTGCGCCAAGCTGCGCGGCAATCGACTGTTGGGCAGCCAGTTCTTCTTGCAGCCGCTTTCGGGTCTGCTCGGCCTCGGCAAGCCTGGTTTCCGGCGCGGTGACGGCGGGATCGTGCCGGGCTGCTTGTTGCCCGAAATGCCACAGCAAGACGGAAATGGCGATCGTGGCAGCGCCAATGACCAGGCCGGCGATGGGCGCTCCGGCCCGTCCGGAGTCGATTAGCAGGCCGATGCCAATGCCGCCGGTCAACGAGATGGCGGTGGCGGCAAGTGCAATTGTATAGCGTGTACGGTCGGGTTTGTTCATTGCCGGTCGTTTTTTAGCGTAGTGGGTGCAAGGCGAAGGCCGCCGCCGCCCAGTGGCCCAGGTGCCGGATCATGGAAACCGGTTCCAGGTTGAGGTTTTCGAACAGCGCCATGGCGACCAGGATGCAGGCCAGCAAGGCCAGGACGATCAAGACGGTCAGGGCGACTTTCCACCACGAGATCGGTGCTTCGCCGTTGACCTTGCCCGTCTGCCCGTTGACCATAAAGTTATAAACTTTGTTGTTAAAACGATAAGAGGCGATCCACACCGGCAGCAGCGCGTGCTTGAAGGTGAGGTCGGAATATTGGGTTTGGACGTTCAGGTTGCGATGGGTGTCGCCGGGCACCTCGGCCGCGCAGGCGGAGCGCAGGCGGTTGTCGATGATCGTCTGGCCCATTTTCCAGCCTTCGCCAAGTTCGATCTGGTATTCTTCGGCGCGCCAGCCGGCCAGGTATTGCGGCCGGTAGGGGACGAGCTGCCCGGTATCGAACGGATAAATGCGCTGTAAAATCTTTTCCTTGACGCTGCGCGTGGCATAGACCAGGACATCGTCGAAAAACTCTTTGTGTGTGCCGGAGGCGGGCTGCCAGCGTACCTTGCGCACCTGGCGCGTGCGCGTCTCTCGCCGGCCGTTCACCGTCACCGTATAATGTTCGGTGACATAATAGTAATACCCGGCTTCGGCAGTCCACCTGGAAAAGGTCTGCGCGTCAAAGGTCCAGAAGGGCAGGTAGACGCCCTGGACGCGCGCTTCGGCATTGTTGGCGATTTTTTTGACCTCGTTGGGGCGGAACCAACCTTTGCCCAGCCAGGTGCGAAATTTGTCGATGGCCGTTTTTTGGTCAACCTGAAAGGGGACCAGCGATTCGGGCCGGATGAGTTTGGTACTCTCTTCCAGGGCGATGACGTGGTGCGATCCGCAAAAGGGGCAGGTGGTCGCCGAAACGTTTGGTTCTACGCTGACGGCGGCGTTGCAGCTGCGGCATTTAAAGGTCTTGGTCTCGGCGCCCCAGCCGGTGTTTTGGGCGCTGGACAGATGTTCGAGCCATTGGTTGAGGTCGTGCTCTTGAACCTGCTCGACGACGGCCTCGTCGACCTGGGTTTGGGTGTGTACCTCGGTCATCGAGCCGGTTTCTTCGACCTGGGCCTTGTAGCCGCAAAAAGCGCAGATCATCAACCCTTGGGCGGCGTCGAAGGCAAGTTCGGCATTGCACTGGGGGCAGGGGTATTTTTTGGTCTTGTCGATTGTTGGTTCCATTGATTGACTCCGTTTATCCCCACAGGCGGCGGTGGTCTGAATGGTGGCTTTATCACCCCGTTTTGCGACGTGTGGATGAGCCGATTGTGTTACGCAAACCGGTCGTCCGTGCCAGGGTGAGAACTGCCCCTGGAACGGATATTACCCCTGTTTGGTTAAAACCGGTTTGCAGGTGGCGTGCAGGTAGGCGAACTCGCCGCGAGGAGGAATGATCTCCATCACTTCGATGATTTCAAAGCGCTCGTTGCCGAGTTCGAAAACGTCACCTGGTTTGGGACGTTCGGTCAGGTTTTGGATGCCGCCTGGGTGCGCGCCTCCCTGAACCACAAAGCTGACTTTGTAGATCATTGGTTTCCTCCTTCCGAGTTATTTCCACGACAGGTTGCGATGGCGGAGTTTGAATGAAAGGTCGGCGGCGAGATTGCGCATCACCTTGTAGCCGATGTCGGTGTCCTGCTCGCACAACGAGACAAAGTCGTCGCGCCGAATGACGTACAATTCTGTCCCGTCGGATGTGCATTGAACGGTGGCTGACCGCGGGCCCATATCGATCAGGGCCATTTCACCAAATATCTGTCCCTGCCCAATTGCGACTGCGGCCATCGGGCCGGGTGCAGACAGCGTCTCTGCGGTCACTTGCGATGCGCCGATTTGAACCTGTGCGGAGCCTTTGTTGATGACATAGATTTCGTCGCTGGGTTCAAACTCGCGGACGATGACCTCTCCCGAATTATAGATCGCGGTTTTGCAGATCTCGCCCACGCGGCTCAGTTGTTCATCGGACAGACCGTTGAGGATTTCGACTCGTTTTAGCGCGTTGACAGTAATCATTGCCACTCCTTTCCACAATCTATTGCGCCCAACAAGGCGGATTCGACTGATGTGTGCAAACGTGTCTGCGATGCGGTAAACAAGATTGTATCTGCACTATCAAACGATGCTATTGTACCACAAATACTTTGCCGACGGCAAATCTTGTCTGGCGCGGTGAATTCCACGCGCATCCTCCCTCGGGGTAAGATTGGCGTTGGCGGGGAAATGTGCTATACTGTGAAACATTGGTGTAAATTAGAGCCTGTTCTGCGGCAGCGTTTCGAGGTGTCCAGGCTCTTGTATCCGGTTCGAGGCAGTTCGGGGCGAGATGCGGCCGGGTGGGGGAAAATGATATTGGATAGACAACTGATATGGCTCATCGCAGCGACGGTCGGGTATATCGCCTTGCTTTTTCCTTTATTCCGGCAAAAGCGAAACCAGGCTATCGCAGTCTATCTGGCTTTATACGTGATGACCTCGATGCTGTGGGTGTTGGTGCGCGGCGTATCGGACTGGCCAATTGTCGATGCCGCCTGGCAGGCATACGCCCGGCAGGGAATGGTCTATGGCCTGGTGATTTTATCTTCGCTGCTGGGCATGCTGACCACCGTCTTTTTGCGCCAGGAGACCAGGTGGGCCTGGATTTGGGCAGTCATCGGCGGCGTATTCGTCGCCGGGATGGTTGCGCTGGACTGGACCGGCGTCGAATGGCCGTGGTGGTCTGCGGTTTCCGAACTGCGCCTGTCCACTGCACTTGCCATCCTGGCCTGGGCAGGGTTGTGTAACACGGCCTATTTCCTGAGCTGGCGCGCTTTGCGCCAGACGCGGCGTCCGCTGCACCGCAACCGGCTGCGTTACTGGCTGCTTATCCTGGTCTTGATTCTCAGCGGTGATGCCCTGTTCATTTCGTTCAATTTCCCCTATGACGAATTGGGCGCGATGCTGCATTGGTCGGGCGCAGCCCTGGCGATTGTGGCCCTGCTCAGCCATCACTTGCCCGATCTGAGCGGCATTGCCCGCCATGCCGTGCGCTATTTTCTGCTCACCCTGATCACGGCATTCGTTTTCTTTGGCAGCATATTGGGCGCGCAATACATCGCGCAATATGTCACCATCGAGAACGGAATGTTGATCACTGTGGCGGCGATTGCGCTGCTGTTGGCCGTTTTGTATCCACTGCTGCGCCAGTGGATGCAGCAGCTTTTCAGCACGTTCTTGTTTGGCGAAGGCTATGACCGCGAACGCATTTTGCGCGAATACAGTCAGAGCATCAGCAACATCCTCGACCTGAATGTGTTGGTCACGGTGTCCATTGGCATCATCAGCGAGGCGATGGAAATCGAGCGCGGCGCGCTGCTGGTTTGCGATCAGGTGCCGCACTTTCAGCTGCGGCCGGTCGCCGGGATGGGGACGCTGGATGTCCAGCCCATTTCTTTGAACCGGGAAAGTCCGCCCATTGCGCGTATGCTGGAAACGGGCATGCCGCTGCTGCAATATGACCTGGATTTGCTGCCCCAGTTTCAGGCGCTCTTGCCCGAAGAGCGAGAATGGTTCAGCAGCCTGGACGTTGAGGTGTATGTGCCGATTCGCGCCCAGGATCAACTGTTGGGCATCTTTGTCCTGGGGGCCAAGAAATCGGGCGAGTCCTATTCTTCACGCGATATTGCCCTGCTGCGCACGCTGGCCGGCCAGACGGCGATTGCCCTGGAGAACGCGCGCCTGGTTGAAGACCTCAAACGGCTCAATGTCGAGATCACCCAGCTCAATGCGGATTTGACCGAGACCAACGAGCGGCTGGCGATCATTGACCGCACCAAGTCCGACTTTATCAGCATCGCCTCGCACGAACTCAAGACTCCGCTGACGCACATTCGCGGCTATACGGACATGCTTTTGGAATTGGCCGGGTCGGGTGCGATTTCACCGGCGACGATCCGCTCGACCGTGCAGGGCATTTCCAAAGGGGCGCTGCGCCTGCAAAGCGTGGTCGACGCCATGCTGGATGTGTCGTTGATCGAAACCGAAGCCTTTTCCGTGCATCCGATTCCGATCTCGCTGGCGCGCACCATCGAACGGGTGATCGACGGGCTTCAGGATGCGTTCCGCGAGCGCCAGCAGAATGTTTCCGTCACCGGCCTCGAATCGCTGCCCGATATCATTGCCGACGACACGCGCTTGCACCAAGCGTTTCGCAACATCCTCCAAAACGGGATCAAGTTCACACCGGATGGCGGCACCATCTCGATTGACGCCCGTCTGGACGAGCAAAAACAGTACGTCCACATGGCGATCCGCGACACGGGCATCGGCATCGACGCCGAACATCATGACCTGATCTTTGAAAAGTTTTACCGGGTGGGCGATTTGAACCTGCACTCCACCGGACAGACCAAGTTCAAAGGAGCCGGGCCGGGTTTGGGACTGCCGATTGCGCGGGGCATCATTGAGGCGCACGGCGGGCGCATTTGGGTCGAAAGCAAAGGCTATGACGAAGACCATCTGCCGGGCAGCACTTTTCACGTTTTGCTGCCGGTCAACGGGCCATCGACGGCAAAGGCAGAAGTGCTGATTTAGCCGCGGACAGCACCAGCTACAAACACACACCCCCCATCTTGAGACGGGGGGTGTGTTGCGTTTTATTCAAGAGTCCGGCATGGATGCTAATGCCTGATGATCACTGGCACAGTGCATTCCTGCGAGTTGCCCATCTTGTCGATGGTGATGAGCATAAAAAGGTAATTGCCTGCCGGCAGGTGGGCAGTGTGCCAGTAGCCCAGGTTGCCATTTTCCACCGGGGTGGTAAACGTTTCTACCCAATGCCACTCGTCTTCGATGTCCAGGCTTTTGAACTTGAACTCGTAGCGGTCAAAATCGTCTTTGAGCGCCGTGCCGGACGCCTGGATGCCCTCGTTGATGGTCTGATTTTTCCCCGGCCGGGTGACCTGCACATTGGGATGCGGGCAGGTCATGGGCGCTGTCTGCTGCTGAACTGTTGGCGTCTGCTCGACCGGCTGGGTGGGCAAAATGATGGTTGTCTCGCTGGAACGTCGGGTGGCCGTGGGGGCGGGCGTCGTCGTTGTCAATGCGCTTGTTGGCCTGGGCAGAGCTGTTGCCGTTGCGGTTGTCTCGGTTTCAGGCGTAATCTCTTCCTCGACCACGACCGCCGGAGGAGTAACCTCGACATAGTTGGCCAGGACGTATATGCCAATGACGATCCCCAGCAAGATCAGGATGATCCAAGAGGCGCGATAAATGCGCTTGGCCGATTGTTCCCTTTCGAGGGTCAGGATGGCATAAATGCCCTCGCGACGCGCAGCCAGGGCCGTACGCAGGGCCAGGATCATGCCCACGCCGCAGGCGATATAAATCCACAGCGCATATTGTTCGAGCAGGCGGAGGATCAGATACATATCTGTTTCAATACACCCTGGATCAAAGTGGTCAGCCGGGGGACGATGATCTGGCCCGCTTCCAGCACCTCTTCATGCGTGGTTTCCTGGTGCTGTCCCGTTGCCGAAACGAGCACATTGCTGATGCCGGAGACGCCGAGCACGCGCATACCCATGTGCCGGGCGACGGTCACTTCGGGCACGGTAGACATGCCCACCGCATCGGCGCCGATGATGCGCAAAAAGCGAACGTCGGCCGGGGTTTCAAAGGAGGGGCCGGCCAGGCAAATGTAGACCCCTTCGTGCATGGGAATTTTGGCTTCTTGGGCGACTGTCCGAGCGGCGGCGCGCAAGGCCGGATCGTAGGCCTGGGACATATCGGGGAAGCGCGGGCCTAGTTCCGCATCGTTAGGCCCGTTTAGCGGGTTGTGCCCGGCCATCCCGATCAGGTTGATGTGATCCGAGAGCAGCATCAGGTCGCCGGGCGCAAATTCCGGGCGCAGCCCGCCGGCGGCATTGGTGACGATCAGCGCGTCGATGCCCATCAAGTGCATCACCCGGATCGGCAGCGTGACCTGCTGCATCGTGTAGCCTTCGTAATAGTGAATGCGCCCCTGCATCACCAGCACGCTTTGGCCTTCCAGCCGGCCAATCACCAGCCGCCCGCTGTGCCCAACGACGGTCGATGAGACGAAATGGGGGATCGTTTCATACGGCATCATATCTGCGCCGGAAACAGCATCGGCCAATGCGCTCATGCCCGATCCCAGGATAATGCCGATCTTGGGGCGCTGCTGCGTGCGCGACAGAATGCTGTCGGCGGCGATTTGAAAATCCTTACGGTTGGGGAAGTGGTTGTTGTCCAAGTTTCCTCGCAAAATTTCGTAATCCAAAGGCGCGTCTGCGCCGGCGTTATCGTCAGGATTGTAGCCAAAAAAGCGCAAAAGCGCAAATAGAACCCCGAATTGGGCTTTAACCGCGCTTGGCCTGCCGTACCAGAGCGTGCAACGTCCAGCGCAGCCCCTCGACGCGCAGCGCCCAGGCGGCCACGAGATAGGTCAGCCCGCCGGCGGCCGCACCGGCAGCGACCAGGAGGAACGCGCTCAGGCCGGCCCGTTCGCCCAGCCACAGCGCGCCACAGACGACGATGCCCATCGCCAGCGTGGCCGCAAGGACGCGCAGCAGCGATTGAAGCGTCTGCCATCCTTCAATGCCCTGCCAGCGGCGGCGCAAACCAAGCAGCAGCACCAACACTTCCACCGAGATCGCCGCCGAGTCGGCCAGCGCCAGCCCGCCGTGCCCCAACGCCGTTTTCAACACCAACCCGAGCGAAATGTGGAGCACCGCCGCCCCGGCCGCGATCAACAGCGGCGTCACCGTGTCTTGCTGGGCGAAAAACGCGCGCGCGGCCAGTTCGAGGCAGGAATGTCCGACCAGCCCCAGGGCGTAAAATCGCAGCGCCGCATAGACCGCCTCGGTCGCCCCAGCGTCGAACGCGCCGCGCTGATAAAGGAGTTGCAGCAGCGGGCGGCCCAGCAAGATCAGCCCCAACGCGGCTGGCACGGTCAGGGTCAGCACGGCGCGCAGGGTTTCGCCCAGCGTGCTTTTCAGCCCGGCGATGTCGCCGCGCGCGGCCAGATCGGACAGGGTGGGCAGGGCCACCAGCCCAAACGCCGTGCCGATGATCGTTTCGGGGAGCTGCATGGCGTCCCAGCCCCACTCCAGCGCGCTGACGCTGCCGGAGCTAATCCGCGAGGCGATGTTTGATGTTGCCAGTACGGTCAGGTGAAAGACAGTCAGGTCGAGAATGCGCGGGCCCATCAACAGCGCCACCTTGCGCACGGCCGGGCTGCGCACATCCAGCACGGGCC
This sequence comes from uncultured Anaerolineae bacterium, assembly GCA_964428175.1. Classification (GTDB taxonomy): domain Bacteria; phylum Chloroflexota; class Anaerolineae; order JAFGEY01; family JAFGEY01; genus CAYRXM01. The sequence goes on along the minus strand of CAYRXM010000012.1, from coordinate 40,403 downwards.
ACCAGCGAAAGCCAAAGCGCAGCAGCGCTGGCATTTTGATCGCCAGGTGCAGCGCCGCGCCGATGATGGCCCCTGCTGCCAGCCCACGCACGCCCCAGCGCGGGGCCAGCCACCACGCTGCTGCCGCGATGCCCAGCGGGTAGACCGCCGGGGCCAATGCCGGGAGCAAAAAATGCTTAAAGCTGTGCAAGATGCTGGTTTGCACGGCGCTGACGCCAAAGATCAGTGTCGAGACCAGCACCAGGCGCATCACGGCTGCCGTCTCGACCTGCGCCGGGGCGTCAAAGCCGGGGGCGACCAGGACGCGCACCAGCCAGGGGGCCAGCAGCCCGGCCAGCAAGGCCAGGACGCTGACTGCAATCGCCACCAGGTTGGTCACTGCGCTGGCCAATTTCCAGGCCGCCTGGCGATCGCCGCCGGCCAGCAGTCCGGCAAAAATGGGCACGAATGCCGTCGCCAGCGAGCCGCCGGCTACAATCGTAAAGAGAAAATCGGGCAGTTTAAAGGCGGCATAATAGGCGTCGAGCTGCGCGCCGATGCCAAACTGCCGGGCGATGATCACATTGCGCAGCAACCCGGCCGCAGCGGCGAGTCCAAACGACGCCGCGACCAGCAGGGTATTGAGCACGAGATGACGCCGACGGTTTTCCATTTGTGTCATTCTCCCAGCGCTTCGATGGCCGGGGCGTAATGGGGGTTCACGGTCAGTGCGCGACGAAATGCCTGCTGCGCGCCCACGCGGTCGCCGGTGGCCTGGAGTCCCATTCCCAGCCAATAGTGAATTTCTTCGACGTACCCGGTCACGTCGATGGTGGCCCCAGTCAGCGCGATCAGCTCCTGGTATCGCTTGGCCCGGTAATAGGCCTCAAAGGGGCCAAACTGGTACCACAGCATGCGCCAGGGCAGGCCAATCGTCCGCGCCCGGTCGTATGCGCCTGCCGCGCGCTCAAATTCTTGTGCGGCCACCAGGCCGCTGCCCAGGTTGAACCAGGCAAATGGGTCCTCGGGCCGCAGCTGCACCGCCAGTTCGGCGCTTTCCAATGCGCGCTGCCACATTTCGGCCTCGTCGAAATCGCCGCCCAGGATGCTGCGCACGAGCGGTTCCATCTCGGCCCGGTAGATCACGATATAGGCGCGGTTGAACACGGCCCACCACTGCGCTGTTTGTTCGTAGGGCAGGCGAATGCCCTGGTAGGGCTGGGCGGAATCGACGCCGGCGCTGATCAGAGAATCGTAGGCGATCCATTCCTGCTGCGCGTCGTCATAGCCGGTCAGCAGGCGATAGTGGCCCATGCCATCGCCGGGCTTTTCTTCGAGCCAAGATTCGATGATGACCGGCAGGCCGTTGCTCAAGAGCAACTGGAGCCGCCCGGCATCGCCGTTGACCCGCACCAGCGCTTCGAGTTCTTGCGTCCGCGCCCAGGCAGCCAATTCTTCGGGGCTGACGTTTTTGTCCTCGCGATTGGGCCGTATCTCGGCGGCTACGGCGGCCTGCTCGAGATGGATACCCCAGTAGCTGAGGCCCATCGCCAGCGTCGCCGGGCCGCAGTTGTTCCACGTCTGCCACATATGGGTCAGGCCGCTCAACTCGACCGATTCGCGCGCCGGTCGGTGGATGGGCGTAGGCGTCGGTATGACGGTTGCGCTGGGCGTCGGTGCGATCGTGGGCGGCGCGGTTGGCGGCGCACTGGCGACAGTCGGCGTGATTGGAGGCGGCTGATTGGCCGGCGACGCTGTCGCCGTTACAGACGGCGCCGTCGCCGGCGGCACCGTCGATGATGGTGTGGCTGTCGCGTCTATGGCATCGTAAGGGATCGGCGTGGGCACCAGCAAGGGATGGGGCCGCCGGGCGGCGATCTCGGCGCGCACGCGCAGCACCAGGTTGTCCAGCCCGCCATAGCGGAGGCTGCCGGCGATTGCCAGCAGCCCCATGCCGGCAGTGATCGCTGCCAGTGTCCACACGGCTATTTTGATGAGCCGGCCGCCGCCGGCGCTGCGTTTGCGCATTTGATGTGTTTTCCGTTCAATCCGGTCGAAATCCAGGATCGACTGATCAATTACGGCAAAAATACAAAACCCGCGCCCTGGGCGCGGGTTCGACAAAGTCGATTTTGGTTGTGCAGTGGGATTAATGCCTTTCTGCTTCGGCTTCTTCTTCGTTTACCTGGGTGTAAATCTGAGTCGTTGAAATGTTGGCATGTCCCAGCAGTTTTTGAATCGTCGGCAGATCGGTACCGTCGCGCAGCATGTGGGTGGCAAATGAATGGCGCAGCGTATGCGGGGTCACGTCTGTGTCCAGCCCGACGGCCTTGACGTGATTCTTGATGATCAGCCACAGGCCTTGCCGGGTGAGCCGCTGCCCGCGATGGTTCAGGAACAAGGCTTTTTCGTGCTCGTCGTGGCTGAGTGAGGCGCGCCCGCGCTCCAGATAGGTTTGCAGCGCCTCTTTGACCCGGTCTTTGAGCGGCAAGACCCGTTTCCTGTCCGATTTGCTGGCGCATTGAATGATCCCGTTGGCGAGGTCAATGTCGCCAACATTCAGAGAAACCAGCTCGCTGACGCGCATGCCGCTGGCATAGAGTAGTTCCAGAAAGGCCTTGTCGCGCAGCGATTTGGGGCTGGCCGAGTCGATGGACTCGTTCAGCAGTGCTTCGACTTCTTCGTAGGAGAGAATTTTGGGCAGGCGCTTTTTTACTTTGGGCGAATCGAGCATAGCCGAGGGGTCATCCTGGAGCACATCGCTGTCGACGAGAAAGTGAAAGAAGGACTTGACGGCGGCAACCTTGCGGGCCACGGTCGATGAGGCATATTTGTGCTGCTTGAGCAAGTTGACATAGTCGACCAATTGGCTTCGAGTGACCTGGCCCCAGTCCGAAATCTGACGAGCAATAAAGTCAAGAAATTGGTTCAAGTCGTTCTTGTAGGCAGATATGGTGTTGTCCGAGTATGCTTTTTCGCTCTTGAGGTGGCTCAAAAAGGCGTCGATGTGTGCCTGAATCTTGCTCGTCATTTGCCTGCTCCTTTGCCCACGATCCGGTTGGTCGCATTATGTTCGCTTGCCTGACTTAATTATAGCACAACTTTGCATAAAATCAAATACCCGTGCTTTGGGCTGTTTCAATGCAGAATGGTCAGTTTTTTTGCATCTTGACAAAAACCATAGTACAATTTCGCTGCGAATTGGAGTGCATCTGCAATGGCTTTTCCTTTGAGCCTTCCCCAAATTGAAAAGGGGCTGCGTCCGTTGAATCCCGGGCGCGACCTGGGCCAACTCGCCGATCTGATCGAGAATGCTTTCGGCGACGAGATTTCGCTTGCCGGAAAGGGCGTTTTGCGCGAGCTGCGTTTTCTGGCCTGGCTCGGCCCGCTGAATTTTTTCGTCACCGGCGCCCAGTCTGAGGCTGAAGACATTTTCACCGGTTTTGTGTGGGTTCAGGATGGGCGGGTGGTGGGCAACGTGACCGTCAATCGCCCCGACGGGCACGCCCGTCGCTGGCAGATCAGCAATGTGGCCGTGCTGGAGGGCTACCGACGGCAGGGCATCGCGCGCCGTCTGGTCGAAGCGGCGATTGGCTTGATCCTGGAGCGGGGTGGAAATGTGGCCTATCTGTATGTGCGCGAGGATAATCCGGCCGCGCTGAACCTTTACCAGGGGTTGGGGTTTGTCCCGCTGGATCGCGCGACCGATCTGGAATTGTTCGAGCGCCCGCGGCCGCAGCATAGCCGGCCGGCCCATCTGCGTGCGCTGACGTCGCAGGATGGCGAGCAGTTGCAGGCGCTCGTGTCTGCGGCCGAAGGCGACGGCCAACGCTGGCTGCATCCGCTGCGCGCTGACCAGTATGTGTGGTCTGCCGATGAGCGCGCTTTTCGCTGGCTAGAGTCGCTGATGAGCGGTGAGGTCGAGACGCTGTGGGGGATGGGAGAAAATCAAACCCTCGATGCCGGCGTCGCACTGCGCACCCGGCGCGGCTTGAACCGCAAGGCGCACCGGCTCAGATTGTGGGTGCGCCCGGCGCGGCGCGGTCAAATCGAAGGGGATTTGGTCCAGGATTTGCTGATCGTTTTGTCCCAAAAACCCAAGCGTTCTGTGCTGGTGACCCTTCCCGCGGTCGAGTCGGCGGCGATTGAGGCGCTGATCCGGTGTGGGTTTCACAAGCACAGAACGCTGGTTTTAATGCGGCTGAATCTGTGATCGGCCGTTGGGACTATGGCTTAACTCGCTTCTCCCTCTGAAAACCCCCTCGCTACAGCCTTGAGGTTCAATTCCTGGGTGCCTTTGGGCGTGCGTGCCAGGATGGCTTCTTCGAGCGCCGTTCTGGATACCAGCCCGGTTTTCCCGACCAGAAAGCTGAGTGCGACAATGTTGGCGGTGATCTCGCGCCCGGTCTCTTCGACGGCCCAGACGGTGAATTCGGCGCGGGTTGCGCCCATCCTCGGCATGCGCCGCACCTGCGAGCTGTCGACGATGAGCAGGCCGTCGCGTTTCATATTTTGCCAGTACGAGTCGCATGCTTCCTGGCTCATGCACAGCAGTATATCGGCCTGAATCACTTCGGGGTAGTCGATCTCGTCATCCGAAATGATCACTTCAGAACGGCTGGCCCCGCCGCGCGCTTCCGGCCCATAGTTCTGTGTCTGGACGGCGTTTTTGCCGTCACGGATTGCTGCGTCGGCGAGGATGATGCCGGCCAGGATCATCCCCTGGCCGCCGGTGCCGGCCAGCCGAATTTCGCGTCGTTCGCCCATCAATTTCCCTCCGCCAGTGCGGCCTGCGCCTGTTCGATCACCCGCTCGTACAATTCGGTGTATTCGGGCGCATCGTGCTCGTGCAAGACGCCGCGAACGATTTTGTTTTTGCGCTCTTGCGGGTCGAGTTTTTCGGCCTGACTGATCGTGATTGCGGTATCTTTGAGCTGGCGCATCATCTCGGTGGCCCGGCGCATGTTGTTGCGCCGCCCAAAGGTGGTGTGGCAATAGCTCACCGCTTCGACGACGGAGAAACCGTCTTTGGAGATGGCCCGCGCGATCAGGTTTTTCAGTTCTTCGGTGTGATAGACCGTTCCGCGCGCGACGAATGACGCGCCGGAGGCCTGGGCCAGTTCGGTGATGGGAAACGGTGGTTCGATGTGACCATAGGGTGCTGTAGCGGTGATGGCATCGATTGGCGTGGTGGGCGAGTACTGGCCGCCGGTCATGCCATAGATGCTGTTGTTGATGATGATTGAGGTCAGCCCGATATTGCGCCGCGCGGCGTGGATAAAGTGGTTGCCGCCGATGGCCAGCGCGTCGCCGTCGCCCATCACCACCAGCACTTTCATCCATGGGCGCACCATCTTGAGGCCGGTGGCAAAGGCCAACGCGCGGCCGTGCGTGGTGTGCATGGTGTTAAAATCCACATAGACTGGCATGCGCCCGCTGCAGCCGATGCCGGAAATCATGGCCACTTCGTTCTTGTCCAGTCCCAGTTCATCGATTGCGCGCAGGATCGCCTTGAGGACGATGCCGATGCCGCAGCCCGCACACCACACGTTGGGGAATTTCTTGCTATGACGCAGGTACCGCGCGTGGAAAAGAGATTCGGGCGGGGCAATAAAATGGCGTTTTTTCATGTATGTCCCTTTCTGTGTGTCAGTGTTCGATGACGCTCAATATCTCTTCCGGGCGGATCAGTTCGCCGTTGGCGCGGTTGATGCGCACGACTTTTTTGCGTCCAACCACGCGCTCGACCTCCAGCGCCATCTGGCCCAGGTTCAATTCGGGAACGACGATCCGGCTCATCTTGTCGGCCAGGCTTTCGACCAGCGCTTCGGGGAAGGGCCACAGCGTGTGCAGATTGAGCAGGCTGGCCTTTGTGCCGCGCTCTTGAGCCAGCTCGACCGCCTGCCGCGCCGAACGGGCGGTGGCGCCAAAAGCAACTACCAGGATTTCGGCCCCGTCGAGAAATTCGTCGCTTTGGTAGTAAAGGATGTCTTCCAGCCCGCGCTCGATTTTGCCGAAAACGCGCTCCAGCCAGGGATCGATCTCGTCCAGCCGTTGTGTGGGGTAGCCCAGTTCGTCGTGGATCAGCCCGGTGATGTGATAGCGGTAGCCTTCACCGAACGGCTTGAGCGCCGGCACGTCATTGGCGACATTTTTGAACGGCTTGTACCACTCGGGCGGCACGTCGACGTCGGGCAGTTCCCAGACTTCGATCTGATCTTGGGGGGGCAGTTCGACCCGCTCGCGCATGTGCCCGATCAACTCGTCCATCAGCAAGATCACCGGTGTGCGGTAGCGTTCCGAGATGTTGAACGATTTGATGGTCAGGTCGAACGTTTCGCGCACCGTCGAGGGGCAAAGAACGACGATGGGATGGTCGCCGTGCGTGCCCCAGCGCGCCTGCATCACATCGCCTTGCGCGGGGGCGGTGGGCAGCCCGGTGCTGGGGCCAACACGCTGCACGTTGACGATTACGCAGGGGATTTCGGCAATGGCCGCATAGCCAATGTTTTCCTGCATCAGCGAAAAGCCGGGGCCGCTGGTGGCGGTCATCGATTTGACGCCGCCGGACGATGCGCCGATCATCGCCGCCACGCTGGCGATTTCATCTTCCATCTGGATGAATTTGCCGCCGACTTGCGGCAGCCGCAGCGACATCCACTCGGCGATCTCGGTGGCAGGGGTGATTGGATAGCCGGCAAAGAACCGGCAGCCGGCGGCGATGGCTCCTTCGGCGCACGCTTCGTTGCCTTGCATCAAACGGGCGCTCATGGTGTGTTCTCCTCTGGATCGTTTTGCTCGGGGATGTCGACGATAAAGATCGCGAAATCGGGGCAGTGCATCTCGCACCAGCGGCAGGCGGTACATTTCTCGGGATAGATGGCCAGGGGGTGGCTGTCTTGACCAAGCGCAAGGACCTGGGACGGGCAAAATTCGACGCACAGCCCGCAGCCCTTGCACCAGTTTTCAAAAAAGCGAACCTCGCCTCGGGGGAGTCGTCGTTTTTGGGACCGAGGTTTTTTTTCGATGGAGGCCTGTTCGGCATCGCTCTCCCCGGAAACGGGTTCCGGTGATACGATGGCCTCCTCCTCAGCCCGAGTTGTCTCGGGCGCGGTGGCATTCACAGCCATAGTATGTTCCTCCTTGAACATTGAGATCGCTATAATCATACGCAAGAGCGTGTGGTTTGTCAAGCCAAATGCCAGGTTGGCACTATTGGGTCGGGTTGATGGGGATGGGCAGTTCCACCGGTGGCTGCGTGCCCCGACGGGTGAATTGCGGCTCGACCTGAAGTTGTCCGGCAAACAGCGTTTGCCATTCCTGCTCGGTCAGGTCGCGCGTTTTCTTGAAGACGAGCACCGGCGGGTGCTCATAGTCGAAAAAGCTTTGATCGGCATCGAGATCGATGATTTCGAGCGGGCCAAAGCCGGGCCAGGCGGTAAAGCGGGCTTCCAGTTTCAAGCCCAACCGTTCCTGGAACAGCAGTTCGTAGTAGCGAATGTCCACCGGGTAGCGCCAGGGCAGCCGCGCCACCGAGAGGTAAATGCGCGGCGTGGACAGGATGACGTAATCGGCCTGACGCAGAGACTGGATGATGTGATTCAGCTTGTCCTGAGGCAGCATATCGCTGTAAGGCTGCATCCACACGTCGCGGTAGCCGTGAGTCGGTCGATAGAGGTTCAGGTTGGGCAGGTCGACCGGGATCGGATCGCCCCAGGCTTCCCAGGTATAGACTGAGCCTCGGGGCGCGTTTTCGTAGAACCAGCGCGAGGCGGCCTGCCAGGGGTGCTCCTGAGCATAGACACGCATATAGGCCACCGACCAGAGCAGGCTGGCGATCAGCACCACTGCCGGCAGCCCCCAGCGGACAACGGCCTGGCCGGGAAAACGCCACCGTTCCCCCAGCCATCGACCGAGGCGCAGGGTCGCGTCGGCGGCAAACAGGCCGAGCAGGGGCGTGAGCGGCAGCATGTAGCGCAGAAATTTCACCTCGATGTGCGCGGTGTAGAGGAAAAAGGGCAGCGCCCAGCCGAGCATCACCAGCACGCCTGCGCGGCGCGGATCGCCAAACCAGCGGCGCAGCCAGCCCTTGGATCGATAAAGGAAGCGGTCGTTTCCCTCGCCGCCGATCAGCCCGGCGACTTGCTCGATCAGCGCCCACAGCGTCCCGCCGACAGCGGCCGCGCCCAGCGCGCCGCCCATGCCCCACACGACTAGATTTTTGAGTTGAAAGAGATAGGGCGCGGTGTTGACGTACTGGCGGGTGTAAGGCCAGTCGGTCTCGCCGCTGACCATCTTGGCCTGCACGCCGATGGCGTGGATATAGGTGTAGGGATCGCGCAGCGCAAAGTACTCGAACGCGCCAAAACCAATCAGCCAAAAGAGTAGCGTCAGCGGCACGCAGTAGAGCAGCAGATCGGCCAGCTTGCGCCGGCCGCCCAGCCAGGCAATTCCGTAAGCGGCGGCGATCCCCGCGCCGAGGGTGATGCCGTTGAATTTGCAGGCCATGCTCAAACCGAGCAGCGCGCCCATCCCAACGGCGTCGACGGTGCGCCCGCCCTGGGCAAAGCGGATGCAGACGAGCAGCCCGGCGGTGAGCATGGCTGACATCAACAGATCGACGGTCATAAAGTGTGAGAGCTGGATGTGCAGCACGCATACCCCCAGGAATGCCGTGCCGAGCAGGGCGCTAGTCGTATCAAAGGTGCGTTCGCCGATGCGATAGACCCAGAAAACGGTGAGCAGCGAAAACAGCGCGGTGATGCTGCGCCCGATCAGCCCATAGCTGTAATACTCGTCCAGTTCGGGATTGGCGGTCAGTTTGGACAGGATCACCGCCGTCAGCCGGTAGATGTAAATGGGAAACGTGCCGTAGGCCAGGTCGTAATGCTCGTCCTCACTGCCGGGGATCAGCCGCCGCGGGTTGAGCGGGCTGTGCGCCGGGTCGTTGAGCCGCCGCCAGTCGATGGGCTGGTCGGCCGGTTCACCGGGCAGGCGTAGGCCGATGCGGCTCATCGTGTTGGCCAGGTGACGCTCGTCAGGGTGTGGGTAGCCGGGAATGTCATCGTCCCAGCGCAGGCCGTAGAAACGAAACAGGACCGCAGCGACAAAGATCAGCGCGAGCAGAAGCATGGTGCGTTTGTTGGGCATCGAAACGGGCCTTTCTGAAGCGGGATGGTAAGCGGGGCTATTTTACTTGAAAACTCGAGTCGGGGCAAAAGGGCTTGCCAGCGCCGAAAATCTGTGGTAAAATGGGAGCACGTTTGGAGAATACGAGATGCAAGACAAATCTTTTGCCGGCCAATTCCAGAACCTTCTCTCCCTTGCGCGCCTTTCGAGGCGTTATTACTGCTTGGGAGGTCGCCGGTAAGAGGCGAAAATCGTGTGTTTTTGAGGCCGTCCCAGGTGGGACGGCCTTTTTTGTTGTTCATCTTGTCGCAAACTTGCGACAAGATGACTGGAAGGAGTTTTGAACATGGGGCTTACGAGACGTTACCCCAAATCGTTGTTGTCTTGACCCGCCCGGATCGTCGGCGCTCTCCGCTGGCGGCACGGGCCTGCCGACCGAAAGGAGCATCACGATGAAAGCCTACGATCCACAAACCATCGAAGCCCACTGGCGAAAACACTGGGCCGAGACGGGCATCGACCGGGCGCCCGAACCAACCAACGGTCAAAAGACGTTCTACTGTCTGGAATTTTTCCCCTATCCCTCCGGCGCGGGGCTGAGCGTGGGGCACGGGCGCAATTACGTGCCCACCGATGTCATCTCGCGCTACCATCGCATGCGCGGCGACGCCGTGCTGCACCCCATGGGCTGGGATGCTTTTGGCCTGCCCGCCGAAAACGAGGCCATCCAGCGCGGCATCCATCCCCACCAGACGACCACCCAATACGCGGCCAACTATTGCCGCCAGATGACCCTGCTGGGCTGTTCCTACGATTGGACGCGCGAGATCAACTCCAGCCATCCCGATTATTATCGCTGGACGCAGTGGTTTTTCCTGCTGCTGTACCGGCGCGGTTTGGCCTACCGCGCTCCGGGGCAGCAGTGGTGGTGTCCAGGCTGCAAGACGGTGCTGGCCAACGAGCAGGTCGATTCCAACGGCGTGTGTTGGCGTGGGCACGACGGTGTGTACAAGCGCGACCTGGAGCAGTGGTATTTGGGCATCACCGCTTACGCCGACGAACTGCTGGCTGACCTGGAAACGTTGGCATGGCCAGAGCATATCCTGGCTATGCAGCGCAACTGGATCGGGCGCAGCGAGGGCGTCGAGTTCGAGATGCAGGTTGACGGTACACAGGATAGGTTTACGGTGTACACCACCCGCATCGATACGGTGTATGGAATGACCTTTGCCGTGTTGGCCCCGGAGCATCCGCTGGTCGAAAAAATCATCACGCCGGAGCGGCGCGCGGCGGTGACGGCTTATGTGGACGAGTCGCGGCGGCGGGGCGAGGTCGAGCGGCAGCAGGCCGGGCGCGACGGCGTGCCGACCGGCGCGCGGGCGATCAACCCGGTCAATGGCGCAGCGGTGCCCATCTATGTCGCCGATTACGTGCTGATGAGCTACGGCGGCGGGGCGATTATGGGTGTGCCCGCCCACGACACGCGCGATTTCGATTTTGCCCGGCGGCACGACATCCCGATTTCGGTGGTGATTGCCCCGCCGGGCTGGGACGGCTCGTCGTCGAACTGCGACGACGCACCGCTGTCCGCAGCCTACACGGAGCCGGGCACGATGGTCAACTCGGGCCAGTGGGACGGCCTGCCCTCGGACGAGGCCCGCACGCGCATCGCCGGGTGGATGGAGGAAAGTGGCATCGGCCGGCGCGCGATCAACTATCGCATGCGCGACTGGCTGATCTCGCGCCAGCGCTATTGGGGCGCGCCGATCCCGATGGTGTACTGCGATCGCTGCGGAACCGTGCCCGTGCCGGAAAGCGATTTGCCGGTGCTGTTGCCGCACATCGACGCCTGGCTGCCCGGTGAGGATGGGCGCTTGCCGCTGGCCAACATCCCCGGCTTTGTTCACACCGCCTGCCCGCAGTGCAATGGCCCCGCGCGGCGCGAAACGGACACGCTGGACGGCTTTGCCTGTTCGAGCTGGTACTTTTTGCGCTTTGTCAGCCCGCACTATGCGGATGGCCCGTTCGATCCGGCGGCGCTGGCCCGCTGGGGCGCGCCCGACCTGTATGTGGGCGGGGCGGAGCACGCCACGATGCACCTGCTGTACGCCCGTTTCTGGACCAAGGTGATGGCCGACGCCGGGATCGTGCCCTTTCGCGAGCCGTTCCCGACCCTGCGCAGCCAGGGGGTGATGCATGCCCAGGACGCCGCAACCGGCGTCATTTTGCGCATGTCCAAATCCAAAGGCAACGTGGTTACGCCGGATGAGGTCGCCGAGGTGTATGGCGCCGACGCGCTGCGCATCTATCTGCTGTTTATGGCCCCTTTTGAAAACAATACCGTTTGGGAACAGGAGGGCATTGTCGGTGCGCGACGCTTTCTGGAGCGCGTGTGGCGGCTGGTCGTCCTGATCGCTGCGCAGTCCGTCGACCCGAATGCGGTCTCTGACGATGCGCTGGCGGCCGGCCTGCACCGCACCATCCGGCGCGTCACCGAGGATGTAGAGGCGTTCAAATTCAACACGGCGCTGGCTGCACTGATGGAATGGCTGAATGCGCTGGCGGCACACCAACGGCAAAACGGCGTGACGGCGGCGTTGGCCGGTGCAGTGCGCACCCTGGTCTTGCTGCTGGCTCCATTTGCGCCGCACATCGCCGAGGAATTGTGGTCGATCCTGGGCGAGGCATACAGCGTCCACCAGCAGCGCTGGCCGGTGTGGGACGAGTCGCTGATCGCAGAAGAGTGTTTGACGCTGGCCGTGCAGGTCAACGGCCAGGTGCGCGACCAGATCGCCGTACCGGTCGATGCCGACGAGGAAACCGTGCGCCGGCATGCGCTGGCATCAGAAGGCGTGGTTCGACGTCTGGCGGGACGATCTCCATCGCGGATCGTCTATGTGCCGGGGCGGTTGATCAACCTTGTCACCGAATAAATAACCGGCGCCGGTTGAGCCTGTCAAAACGGCGGGCCGGCAGTGATTTTGGGCTTAGGGTTCGTAAATTGTAATTGCTCAGCTAAGCAGACGAGCGTCGGTCGAGTGGCCGCTGCGTTTTTGGCAGCGGCGTATCGAGACCACGCGGACACTTGAGATAAGCCTGCTTGGTCTCGATACGGCCTCACAAATGCGGTGAGGCTTACTCGACCAGCGCAGGGTGAGCAGTTATCGTAAATTTACAACTTGCTGCACTTGACGCTCAAAGCCTTGTCCCCGGAGCGTTTATGCGGGAACTTGTCTTTTATGAACCCTTACATAGGCGCTTGCCCAATGAATGGGCAAATGTTATAATGTACTTGTTGTTCACCTATCCTCCCACGGGTTCGAAACTTGCGGGAGGATGATCTGGCAGGATGTCTATGTGGCCCTATACTACCCATGCGATCATCTTTATGTCCCTTACCGCGGCCGTGTCGGTGCTGGTGACATTGTGGGTGTGGCGGCGGCGCAGGACGCCCAGTGCTGGCTATCTGGCCGCCTCGACCCTGGCAGTTACGCTTTGGTCGGTGGGCTACCTGATCGAGTTGAACCAGACGACGGTCGCCGGGCTGTGTTTCTGGAACCAGGTGCAGTACCTGTTCATTCAGGTGACCATGTTTACCTGGATAGCTTTTGTGATCCAGTACACGGGCAACGGGCGTTGGCTGACGCCTGGGCGGTTGATTCTGGGCGCAGTGATCCCGGCCCTGACCGTCGTCTTTGCCTGGACTAACGACCTGCACGGTCTGGTCTGGCAAGAAATCGTGCTAAACGTCGCTGGCGCGGTGCCCAGCACACTGTCGGTGCGCGGACCGTGGTACTGGGTGGCGGTTGGTTATTCGTATCTGCTCATCCTGTTGGGCACATTCCTGCTCGTGCGCGCGCTGGTGCGCTCGCCCGAGTTGTATCGCCGCCAGGCGGGGACGCTGTTGATTGGCCTGTTAGCGCCCTGGCTGGCCAACATTCTGCACGTCGTCGACATGGAACCGATCCCCGGTCTCGAACTGACTCCGCTGGCCTTTACCCTCACCAACATCGCTTTTGCCTGGAACCTGTTTCGCAACCGGCTGCTGGACATCATGCCCGTGGCGCGCGCGGCGATTATCGAGCGCATGCGTGATGCGGTGATCGTGCTCGACGCATACAACCGGGTGGTCGATCTCAACCCGGCGGCGCAAGCCTTGCTCGATCGCACCGATTTCGACTCGATTGGACAGCATGTCGACGAACTGTTACACGGTTGGCCCGAATTGGCCGCTTATTGCTGCCAGGGCACCGATGTTCAGGTCGAAATTGGACGCAATGCGGGGCAGGATCGACAGACGTTTGACTTGCGCCTATATTCGTTGAGCGAGCGGCGCTGGCGTCCCAGCGGCGTGTTGATCGTCCTGCGCGATATGACCGAGCAGGCGCGGGCCACTGAGCAGCGCGAGCTGCTGATCCAGGAATTGGATGCCTTTGCCCATACTGTGGCCCACGATCTCAAAACGCCCCTCACCTCGATCATTGCCTACAGCGACCTCTTGTCATCGCGCCAGGAACGGCTCGAGCCGGAGCGAATGTCCCAATATCTGGATACCATCGTCCAGATCGGCTTCAAGATGAACAATATCATCGCCGAGCTGCTCTTGTTGGCCAGCGTGCGCAACCAGGATCAGGTTGAGATTGGCCCACTCGATATGCAGAAAATTGTCAAAGGCGCACGCCAGCGGTTGAGCGCGCTCATCGACCAGTCTGGAGCCGAAATCGTCGAAGCGGAGGCCTGGCCGGTGGCGCTGGGCTATGCAGCATGGATCGAAGAAGTGTGGGCCAATTATTTGAGCAACGCGATCAAGTACGGCGGGCAGCCGCCACATGTTGAGCTTGGGGCGACGTTCGAGGACGAGTATGTCCGCTTTTGGGTGCGCGACAATGGGCCGGGCATCGCGGCGGGAGAACAGTCGCGGCTGTTTGCCCAGTTTACCCGGCTCGACCAGGTCAGGGCCGAAGGCTACGGGCTGGGGCTGTCGATCGTGCGGCGCATCATCGACCGGCTGGGTGGTCAGGTTGGCGTCGAAAGCCAGGTGGGGCAGGGCAGCACATTTTGGTTTATGCTAAAAGCCGTTTCGCAGGAGGAGGAATGAAACTTTGCGTATTTTGACCGACGTACAAGACCAACTGCTGCAAGACGAACGCCGACTGCTAAACGGGCTGTGGAAAATCCTGACTGCGTTTGGCGCCGAGCCGGACGATCTGGAAACGCTGGAGCAGTCGATCGGGCAGTTGGATGACCTGTTTTTGCTCGTCGTTGTGGGCGAATTTAATGCCGGCAAGAGCGCATTCATCAATGCGCTGCTGGGCCAGGAGGCGCTGCAAGAGGGCGTCACGCCGACGACGACCCAGGTTCACATTTTGCGCTATGGCGAGGCGCAGGCGCGCACCCAGCTCGACGAGCACCAGGCCATCCTCACCCTGCCCGTCGATATGCTGGCCGAGATCAGCATCGTCGATACGCCGGGCACCAACGCCGTGATCCGCGAGCACGAGGCGATCACCAACCGCTTTGTCCCCCGCGCCGACCTCGTTCTCTTTGTCACCTCGGCCGACCGTCCCTTTACCGAGAGCGAACGCGCTTTTCTGGAGCGCATCCGCGATTGGGGCAAAAAAGTGGTGCTGGTGATCAACAAAATCGACATCTTGGAGAGCGACGAGGAATTCGACCAGGTGCGCACGTTTGTGAACCAGAACGCCTATGCGCTGCTCGGCCTCCAGCCGGAGGTGTTTGGGGTCAGCGCGCGGCGAGCGCTGCGCGCCAAGCAGGGCGATCCCCGGCTGTGGGAAGGCAGCCGTTTTGAACCGCTGGAACGCTATATCCATGATACGCTCGATGACCTGGGGCGCATCCGGCTCAAATTCCTGAACCCGCTGGGCGTCGGCGATCACCTGATCGACGTTTACCTGAGCCGCGCCGGCGCGCGGTTGGGCCTGCTCCAGGCCGATTTCGCCTTGCTGGCCGATGTCGAATCGCAACTGGCGCTGTACAAGGAAGACATGCAGCGCGATTTTGAGTTCAGGATGGCCGACATTGAGAACCTGTTGTTCGAGATGGATCAGCGCGGGCAGGACTTTTTCGACGAGACCTTTCGCCTGACCCGGATTTTCGACCTGATCAGCAAGGAAGGGTTGCAGCAGGGCTTTGAGCACCGCGTGGTGGCCGACGTGCCGCAAGAGATCGAGCGCAAGGTTGGCGAGCTGATCGACTGGCTGGTCGATGCCGACCTGCGGCAGTGGCAGTCGGTGACCGAATACCTGGCCGAGCGGCGACGCGAGCACCAATCGCGCATCGTCGGCGATCCGGGCGCAAGCGCGTTTCGCTACGACCGCGACCGGTTGGTCGATGCGGTGGGCCGTGAGGCGCTGCGCGTGGTCGAAACGTATGACAAGCAGGGCGAAGCGGAGGCGATGGCCCAGAGCGCACAGTTGGCGGTGGCCGCATCGGCGGCGATCGAGGTGGGCGCGTTGGGCCTGGGCGCGCTGATCACCATTCTGGCGACGACGCTGTCGCTCGATGTGACCGGCATTTTGATGGCCGGCGCGCTGGCCGCGCTGGGACTGTTTATCATCCCGGCCCGGCGGCGACGGGCCAAGAGCGAAATGCGCGACAAGGTCGCCGCGCTGCGCACGCAACTGGTCCAATCTCTGCGCACCCAGTTTGGGCGCGAGATCGATCACAGCTTGCAGCGCATCAATGAGGCAATTGCGCCCTATACGCGCTTTGTGCGCGCCGAGCGGGCGAAAATGGTCGAGGCGCAGACGGCGTTGGAGGAGGCGCGACGCCAGATGGCGCACTTGAAAAGCCGAGTCGAATCATTCAAAAGGGGGTGACCGTGATCACCAAGCATTATTTCCGGTTGGTTTTGCCTGTGTTGGTGGCGCTCGTCGCGCTGGCCGCGCTGGCGCTGATCTTGTCGGGGCGATCTGCATATGCTCAGGGAGGTATTTCTGTCGACAAGCGGTTGGGCCGCAGTGACCCGACGGTTTTCGTGGGTGAGTACATTACTTTTACTATTGTTATTACCAATAATACGACGTTTACTGTAGCAGTGCTGCCGCTGAGCGACGATTATAACGAGGCCGTGCTGCGCTATGTCGATGCACAGCCCATCTCACCGGACATTGTTGACGAGCCAGGGGGCAACCTCGGCTGGACTGACCTGACCACGCATTTTGGCGATCTGGCTCCCGGCGAGAACGTCCTCATCGTCGTCGGGTTTATCGCCGAGCATCCCGAACCGACGGTGGTCAATGCCGCCTGGGTCCACGACGCTTTTGGCGATGAAGGTCAGGAGGTCGACAGAGTCGGCAGTTCCATAACCAACACAGCAGTCGGCGGCAGCAGCCCGGTGGAAAAATCGCTGGCCGCGGATTCGATTCTGCAGGTCGGCATGCCGATCACTTATACCATCGTGATGACTAACAACGGTTTCGTGACCATGACTATGGCCACGCTGGTGGACGAATACAACCCGGCCTGGCTGACTTTTAGCCATGCCGTGCCGATGCCCGATCAGGTCGATCCGGTCAACGGCGTGCTGACCTGGACCGACATCGTCAGTTGGACCGGCCCCATTCCGCCTCACGAGGCGATCTCGGTGACGACGGTGTTCACGGCCCTGGTCAGCGGCGATGACATCACCAACAGTGTCCAGGCGTCCGGGGCGCGCGATTGGTACGGCAACGACCTGGATGGCGGCGCCGACTGGGTGCCGATCAGGATCATCGAGCGGCCCACGTCCACGCCGCAGCCCACAGCCACCCCGCAGCCGACCAGTACGTCGGCGCCGGGGCCAGCGCCGCAGCCAACGAACACGTTGGCCCCCACCCTCGTCGCTGCCGCGCCGACTGCGGTCGAGGCGACGCCGGCTGTTTTGCCCAAAACGGGGCAGAGCGGATGGCCGCCCGGTTTCTCGCTGTTTCTGGCCTTGCTCGTACTCGGCGCGGGTCTTGTGCTGATTGGCTACGCAGCCAGGCGCGCCGCGCGCGATGCAGGACATTAACTGGGGGACAAGGTGGAAACTTGCAATCAAACCGTGATTTCTATCTCGTTGGGCATGGTCAGGGTGTTTCTGATCAAGGGGGAAACGCGCTCGGTGCTCGTCGATGCGGGCAATACGCCCGGCGACGGGGCCAAAATCCTGGCCCAGTTCGAGACACACGGCGTCGATGCGCGCTCGATCGCGCTGATCGTGCTCACCCACGTCCACCCCGATCACGTCGGCGCGCTGAGCGAGCTGGTTCAGGCCACCGGCGCACCCGTCGCCGTTCACGCCGCCGAGGCCGACCTGCTGCGACACGGCAAAAATCAGGCCGCCGTGCCGCGCGGCTGGCTGGCCAAACTGGCAATGCGGCTTGTGCCCGTGCCCGGTTTGCCGCCCATCGAGCCAGGCGTGATCGTCGAGGATGAACTCGACCTGGCCCCCTTTGGCGTCGAGGGCAAGGCGATTTCGACGCCGGGCCACACCGATGGTTCGCTGTCGATCCGTCTGGCGAGCGGCGAGGCCATCGTCGGTGACCTGATCATGAGCGTGATGATGGGCACGCGCATTCCCACCTGGCCTATGATCGCCCAGAACCAGGCGCAGGTTGCCGAGAGCGTCAGGTTGGTGCTGTCCTGGCAGCCGACGCTGATCTATGCCGCGCACGGTGGGCCGTTTACGGCGCAGGCGGTGGCCCAAAGACTCAAAGTTGGGTAGGTGGGTGGTTAGGTGGTTAGGTGGTTGGGAGACGGGAGCGCTGCGCGTTTGAGGTTGTTAAAAGGTAACTGCTCAGCCTGCGCTGGTCGAGTAGGCCTCACCGCATTTGTGAGGCCGTATCGAGACCAAGCAGGCTACGCAAACGCGCTCGCGTGGTCTCGATACAGGCTTTAGCTTTGCTAAAGCCTTACTCGACCGACGCTCAACCTGTTTGCTTGAGCAGTTACGTTAAAAGAAGAGTTTCTTGAAAAAAGGTCGAGAACGACAAACAAACCAAGATGCTCAGAACGTCAAACTCTTCGAGTTTGAAATATCTTGGAGCTTTGCTTATCGCGCTTGATAAACACAAGAACAATGCCCAACCAAGCGATTCAAGTGCATCTCGACCTTTTTTTCAGCAAAGCCAAAAGATATGTTGGAACAGATAGAAAATTTCTTGAAAATTTCTGATCATCTGGCGACCGGCGGTCAGCCAACGGCGGAGCAGTTGCGCGCCGTGCGCGAGGCCGGCTACCAGGTGGTCGTCAACCTGGCCATGCCCGATTCGCCGCAGGCGCTGCCCGGCGAGGCGGAACTGGTCGCCGGGCTGGGGATGGTTTACGAGTCCATTCCAGTGGTGTGGGATGATCCGCGGCTGGCCGACCTGGAAGCGTTTTTCCAAACGATGGCGCGGCATCAGGGCAAAAAGGTCTTTGTCCACTGCATCAAGAACTATCGCGTGGCTTGTTTTGTCTTTTTATACCGCGTGATTCGCCTGGGCGTGCCCGCGCGCAGTGCCTCGCGCGCGATGCAGCGCATCTGGCTTCCCAATCCGACCTGGCGGCGGTTCATCGGCGAGGCGCTGGCGCGCTATCCGGTCGAAGCATAAATCACCCTTGCGAAGGTTTGAGAACCTTCGCAAGGGTAGGCAAAAATAACAGTCAAGGAGCGTACATGAAGATCAAAAAAGAATTGTTTGGCACATTGGCCGATGGCCGCGAGGTGGCGCTGTACACATTGGTCAACGATCACGGTCTCAAGACGACGATCACTCCTTATGGCGGGATCGTCGTTTCGCTGTGGACGCCCGACCGCGACGGCAATCTGGGTGACGTGGTGCTCGGTTTTGACACGCTGGAGCCGTACGTCGAGCGCAACCCGTTTTTTGGCTGCCTGGTGGGACGCTATGGCAACCGCATCGGCGGGGCCAGGTTTGCCCTGGACGGCGTCGAATACGAGTTGGCGCAGAACAACGGGCCGAATCACCTGCACGGCGGGCGGCAGGGTTTTGACAAAAAGCTGTGGGCCTCCCAGGCGATGGAAACCGTCGACGGCCCGGCGCTGAAACTGGCCTATACCAGCCCCGACGGTGAGGAAAATTACCCCGGCACGCTGTCGGTGGAGGTGGTCTATACACTGACCGGCGACGATGCGCTGCGCATCGATTACCGGGCGACGACGGACAAGCCGACGGTGCTCAACCTGACCAACCATTCATATTTTAACCTTTCGGCGGGCGCAGCAGACACCATCGTCGATCACGAGTTGACCCTCTATGCCGACTATTTTACCCCCGTCGATGCGACGCTGATTCCCACCGGCGAGCTGCGCCCGGTCGATGGGACGCCGCTGGATTTTCGCACCGCCACGCGAATCGGCGCGCGCATCGACGCCGACGACGAGCAGATTCGCTTTGGCGGCGGCTACGATCACAACTGGGTGGTCGATGGCCCGGCGGGCACGCTGCGTCCGGCGGCGCAGGTGTACGAGCCGGGGGCGGGGCGGGTGATGGAGGTGCTGACCAGCGAACCGGCGGTGCAGTTTTACGCCGGCAACATGATGCCGCCGTCGATGCCCGGCAAGGGTGGGCGCACCTACCTTCGTCGCGGCGGGCTGTGCCTGGAGACGCAGCACTATCCCGACTCGCCCAACCAGCCCCACTTTCCAGCCACGACGCTCCGGCCGGGCGAAACCTATGCCACGACAACGGTTTACAGAATTTCAGCCAGATAAAGGATAAACGATGGAATTTCCAAAACTCGATCCCGCCTTGCAGTTGGCGCGCCTTCAACCGCCGGCGGGCAAAATTCGCATGGTGCTCGATACCGACACCTATAACGAGATCGACGACCAATTCGCGGTGGTGTATTCGCTCCTGTCGCCGGACAAACTGGGCCTGGAGGCGATTTACGCCGCGCCGTTCCACAACGACCGCTCAAGTGGGCCGGGCGACGGTATGGAAAAGAGCTATGAGGAAATTTTGCGCCTGCTGGCGCGGCTGGATGTACGACCGGAAGGCTTGGTCTTTCGCGGCTCGACCGGCTTTTTGCCCGACCGGCAGCATCCCGACCACAGCGCGGCCGCGCTCGACCTGATCGAGCGGGCGATGGCCGGCGGCAACGAGCCGCTGTACGTGCTGGCCATCGGCGCGATCACCAATGTCGCCTCGGCGATCCTGATCGAACCGAAAATTGTCGAGCGCATCGTTGTCGTCTGGTTGGGTGGGCAGCCGCTGCACTGGCCGTCGGCGCGCGAGTTCAACTTGCAGCAGGATTTGGTCGCCTCGCAAGTCATGTTCGACTGCGGCGTGCCGCTGATGATGATTCCTTGCAATGGCGTCGCCTCACACCTGCTGACCACCTGGGCCGAGATCGAGCGCTATGTCAAGGGGCGCGGGGTGATCGGCGATTACCTGGCCCAGATTTTCGATGAATACCAGCCGAGTGGTGTCCGCGCGGGCGAAAAAATTGGCTGGTCCAAGGTGATCTGGGATATTTCCGGCGTGGCCTGGCTGATCAACGGGGGGTGGGCGCCGGGCGATGTGGTCAACAGCCCGATCTTGACCGATCAATACACCTGGAGTTTCGATAAGCGGCGGCATTGGGTGCGTTTTGCCAACCAGGTTCATCGCGATCCCATTTTCCGTGATCTGTTTGGCAAATTGGCGGCGTGCTGCTAGACCCGGCATTCGGGAAGGTAGAGAATAGGGGTGAGGCTCGCCCTCGCCCCGGCGACCGATTTTCAGAGTAGTAACAAAGGAGGTTAACAATGCCCAGAGATAGGTTTCGAATTGGCACGTTCAACCTGTACAACCTGGTGCTGCCAGAGTTGCCGTATTATGGCACACGCCGCTACTCGTACCAGGAGTACCAGCAAAAACTCAAGTGGATCGCCAATCAGCTGGGTGAGATGGATGCCGATCTGGTTGGCTTTCAGGAGATTTTCCATCGTGCGGCGCTGGAAGAAGCCTTGCAGGCCAGTGGGCTGTACGAGGGGGCCAACGTGATCGTCGGGCCGGAGCGCGCCGACAGCCCGGCGGTGGGTTTGGTTTCGCGCTTTCCGGTGCTGGACCACGAGTTTGTCGGCCAGTTTCCGCCCCAGGCGCAGATCGATATCGGCGGTGTGCCGATCCCGCTGCAAACTTTTTCCCGCCCGGTGCTTTGCGCCCGGCTGCGCTTGCCCACCGGCCAGCCGGTGATGGTGTTTGTCGTTCACCTCAAATCCAAAAACCCGACCATCGATGAGGAGGCCGATCGCCACGATCCGGTCGAGCGTGCGCTTGGCAAAACGCGCTCGCTGATTCGCCGCGCCGCCGAGGCAACGGCGGTGCGCTGCCTGATGCTGGAGCGGCTCAAGGGCAATGACGATCCGGTGATCATGATGGGCGACATCAATGACAGTGGCCAGGCTGTGACCAGCGAGATTATGACCGGGTCGCCGCCCTGGCGCAACCTGGATGGACGGGCCAAACGGCGGGTGTGGGATACACTGCTTTACAATGTCAACGACATCCAGGCCCGGCAGAGCTACCGCGACGTGTACTATACGCACATCCACAACGGTCACTATGAAAGCCTGGATCACATCCTGGTCAGCCAGGAGTTTGTGCGCCAGAACCCGAATCACATTGCGCTTGTGGAATACGTCAAGGTGCTCAACGATCACTTGATCGACGACACACTGACCGAAGAATCGGTACCTTGCTGGCAGTCCGATCACGGGCAGGTGCTGGTGACGATCGAGCTGCGCGGCCAGCGGTCGTAAAATTACCCCCAACAAGGATATTTTACGACGTAAGGGGGATTTCTATAGCCACTTGTGCAGGCTTGCAATTCTGAACCAGTTGTGATACCATACCCCCTTGTTTTGCGGGCAAATCTAGTGTATGGAGAGGTAGAACATCTTGTTAACGCAGTTGATTCATAACGGCATCATCATTCCCGAACCGCCGCCGTACCGGGGGCTGGCCGTCCAGGTGCGTGGGCGCGACGTCCAGTTGACGCCCACGCAGGAAGAGATGGCCCTGGCCTGGGCGCAAAAACAGGGCACCGATTACGTCCAAGACCCGGTCTTTGTGCAAAACTTTATGGCCGATTTCAGCGTCGCTCTGGGCATCGAGCCACCACTGACGCTCGACGAGGTCCGCTTTGATTCGGCAATCCGCGTCGTCCAGTTGGAGCGCGAACGCAAGGCCAATATGAGCAAAGAGGAGCGCAAAGAGGTCGCCGCGGTGCGCAAGGCGATCCGCGAAGAGCTGAAAGAAAAGTACGGCTTTGCCCAGGTCAACGGCAACCGCGTCGAACTAGGCGGCTACTTGGCCGAGCCGAGCGGCATCTTTATGGGCCGCGGCGAACATCCCTTGCGCGGGCGCTGGAAAGAGGGCGCTCGACAGGAGGATGTGACGCTCAACCTCAGCCCCGACGCGCCGCGCCCCGCCGGTCGCTGGCAGGAAATCGTCTGGCAGCCCGAGTCGTTGTGGATCGCCCGCTGGGAAGACAGGCTCGCCGGCAAGCTCAAATACGTCTGGCTGAGCGACACGGCGCCGCTCAAGCAGCGGCGCGAAGCGGACAAATTCGACAAGATCGCTCTGCTGCACGAGTGTCTGGACGAAATCCGCGCGCGCATCCAGAAGGGTTTGCAGGACGCCAACCTGCGCCGCCGCCGCGTGGCGATGGCCTGCTATTTGATCGATGCGCTGTGCATGCGCGTGGGCGACGAAAAAGAGGCCGACGAGGCCGACACCGTCGGCGCGACGACGCTGCGCCCCGAACACGTGACCTTGCACCCCGACGGCCGCGCCGAATTCAACTTTTTGGGCAAGGACTCGGTGGAATGGCACAAAGAGCTTGTCTTGCCGCCCCAGGTGCGCGACGTGCTGCAAGCATTGGTCGATGTAGCGCATCCTTCCAGTTCAGCAAACCAGGAAGAATGGCACCCCACGCGCGACCTGCCGCAGCTTTTTCCTGACATCGGCAGCCGGGCGGTGAACAGTTTTTTGGCGCGCATCCAAAAGGGGCTGTCGGCCAAGGTGTTTCGCACCCATCACGCCACAATGGCCGTCCGCGAGAGTCTGGAAGCGTCGGGGGTGATCGCCGAAGATCCGGAATACAAAAAGTGGAAGGCCGTCGTTGATGCCAACATGGCCGCCGCCGTGCTGTGCAATCACACCAAAAAGGCCACCGGCGACTGGGAGGGGCGGCAGGCGCGCTACCAGGAGCGGCTGGAAAAGGCGCAGGAGCGCTGCGACCGTTACCTGTCCCAGTTGCAAGAATACGAGACCAGACTGCACGATCTGCTGGCCGAGGCCGAGGAGAAAATCGCCGCTGCAAGTGAAAAAGGGCGCGAGCGGGTGAGAGCGCGTTACCAAAAGCGCGAGGAAACGGCGCGCCGGAACGTCGAAACGGCCCAGGTGCGGGTTCACCGCGCCGAAGAAGCGGTGGGCAAGATCGAGGTGCAGCGCGACGCGGCGGCCGGCAACCGCACCTGGAACCTGGGCACCAGCCTCAAGTCATACATCGACCCGCGCGTCTACCACGAGTGGGGGCAGGAGGTCGAATACGACGTGCTGGACAAGTACTATCCCACCACGCTGCGTCGCAAATTTGCCTGGGTCAAGGGGGAAGGCGAGCAGGACGAGGACTAGATCGACGGGGCGAACGCACGGTTTGCCCCGATTTTTTTACAGCAATGATTCGTATATGTGGAGCATTCGCCGCGCCATGGTCAGCGAAGAGAGCGCATCGGCGCAGCGAGCGGCTTCGTAGGCTTTGCGCGCGTAAAGCTCGGGATCGCTCAGCAGCGCCACCACGCAGCCGGCAAATTGGGCCGGGTCGGGTGGGCACAGCAGCCCGCCCTGCTCGTTGCGCATCAGGTCGAGCGTGCCGGGGCCGCGCACGGCGACGACCGGCCGGCCCGCCGCCATCGCCTCGACCGTGACCAGGCCTTGCGTTTCGGTCTGCGAGGCAAACAGGAACAGGTCGGCGGCGGCATAGATGTGCGCCATCTCGGTGTAAGGCCGGTAGCCGGCAAAGACGACTTGTGATTCGATGCGCAAATCGCGGGCCTGTTTTTTCAACGCGCTTTCTGCCGGCCCCTGCCCGACGATGACCAACCGCGCGTTTTCGTAGCGTTCGACGATGTCCGGCATTGCATCGATAATCAGGTCGATCCCCTTTTCAAACCCCACCCGCCCCGCGTACAAGAGCAATTTTTGCCCCTCGCCGATGCCCCATTCGCTCCGCAGCCGTGCGCCGTCACCGCCTTGAAATTGTTCCAGCCGGATGCCCGTCGGCACCACCCTGACCGGCGGCGTGACATAGTAGGCCTTGAGCAGGTCGGCAACCTGCTGCGAGGGGGCGATGATCTGGTCAAAATGGTTGCAGTACCAGTGAAAGGCATTCATGGTAAACCAGCGTGCAAATCGGCGCGAGAACCAGCCCGGCAGGTAGCAAAATGGAAAATAGCAGGGGATAAAATCTTCAAACAGGGTGTGAAAGGTATGTACCAGCCGCGAGCGCTCCTGCTTGCCATAGTTCCAATACATGGCCATGATGCCCAGGATCAGTGGGGTGTGCGTGTGGACGATGTCAAAATTGTAGCGGCGGATCAGTTGGACGTGCTGGATATAGTCGCGACCGACGATGTTGATCGAGCAGTCTTCGGGGAAAAAGAGCAGCCCGTGCGCTGGAAAGCGGATGATCCCGTCAATGTCGGCATCCGATCCGGCGATGAAATGTCGCCGTCCGGGCAGTTGCGAGTAATCCGGGGCGACGATGTAGACCTCCTGGCCCAGCGCGCGCAGCGATTCGGTGAGGTTGGTGATCGAGACCGAGACGCCGTTGATGCGCGGCCAAAATGTGTCGGAGACCATGCAGATTTTCATGGCCATACCCGGACGATCAGCAAGACGGCCCCGACGACGAGCGCCGCGGCGGCAAGCAAGACCAGCGCATTGATCGCCTTGGCGCGCAGGGGATACGAGCGGCTGAAAAAGTTGTAAATCACAATGTTGAGGCCTACGATGCCCAGGATAAACCACATGTCGAGGATGGTATAGGCGCCGGCGGTCAGTTTTTCGCGCCAGGTCAGTTGCGGGGCAATATAGCTGCGGTCGACGCGCTGCTTGGGTTGGGACATGCGTTTCCTTTTGCCGGTGGAATCAAAAAACTAAAACAGCCAAAAACAGGACGCTGATTTTCACTGATCAGCACTGATTTTCAGTTTTATCGGTGTGCGTTAGCCAGTGTCCATCCGTGTCCCTTTTTAGGGGAATGATCTGTGCGCTGATTGTAGCGGATTTTGTCATTTGCGCAAGTCTTGCTGCGGCGGTTTGGCGATGAATCCGACCTTGACTCCCTGTTTAAAGCCCACTTTTTCGTATAGATCGTGCGCGCTCGCACGTCCGGCGCTGGAAAGCAGCATCACCTTGTAGCAGCCGATTTCCCAGGCGATATGCAGCGCGTGTTCGAGGATGGCCCGGGCAAAGCCCCGGCGGCGAAAATCGGGGTGAGTGACCACGTTCTCGATCAGCGCGTAGGGGCGCGCGCCGCGCGTCAGGTTGGGGATGACAACCAGGATGCACGAAGTGGCGAACTGTCCCGCGCACTCGCCGATCAGGCAGTGCAGGCCCGGGCGGGCGAGTGTTTCCTGCCATACCCGTTCGAGTTCGGCGCGCGGCGGCGGCGGATCGTCTTGATCGTGCAGATGTGCATACAGCGACAGCAGCCGCTCCAGGTCTTGTACGGCAGCCTGGCGGATGTTCAGCGACATCGTTTTCTCCTCAGCATGGGGCCTGGACTTGCAGCCGTGCAGGGTCAATGTCCGGCATTTGCCAGAACCTGGTTGAAAAAATTGACCATGGTCTGTTCGTAGTCCTGCGGGTGTTTTTCCAGCCCTTCGCCGTGACCGGCATCGACGATGCGCCACAACGTTTTCGGTTCGTTTGCCTGCTTGAAAAAATGCCGGGCAAGCCGGTATTCAAGGCCATCATCCGCGCCGGTGGCGATGATCAGCAGCGGGCGCGGGGTGATCTCGCCGATGACCTGGACGATTGGGGCCGGCGCACGCTGATCGATGCGCTTTTCCAGGCATTTGAACCAGATGCGTTCTTGCAGGACCTGCCAGCGCTCGAGCCACGTGTCGGGTGGCGGCAGATCTCGGTGATCGACCAGCCCCGGCCCGTCGGCGATCACGGCCCGGATGTCCGAAAACTGTGCTGCCGCGCGCAGGGCAATTTGCCCGCCGAGCGAAAAGCCAAACAGCCCGACGCGCTCCGGATCGACCTCGGGTTGGGTGCGCAGAAATTGGAGCGCGGCAGCCACATCCTGAACGTCGGACCAGCCATAGGTGAACTGATCGCCGCCACTGTCGCCGTGAGCGCGCAGGTCGTAGAGCAGCACTCCATAGCCGCGCCGGGCCAGGATGCGCGCGTGCTCCAGCATCACCCCGCGATGGGCATTGTACCCGTGCAGCACGATGATCGCTGCCCCGTTTTGCGAGGGAATGTACCAGCCCACCAGCGTCGCACCATCGGCGCTGGTCAGTGTCACATCTCGATAATCCAGGTCCACACTTGCCGGCGTCAAGTTGCCAACGCGATTGTTTGTCCGCCGCGCCCACACATCGGCCCAGGCCGGGAAGAGGGCGATGTGCGCAGCGACCCGCACCAGAAGCAGCGCAAACAAGAGGTATCCGAACCCAAACTTGATTTTCATCGCGCCGCGTCCAAATCTTGCCACCCAAAGAGGCCAATGGCAATTGCCGTGCTTCCCAGCGCATAGCCTATGAGCACGATCAAGGCTGTCTGCGGCCGAACACTCACGTCGCCCTGATGGATCAGCATAAGCGGAGCCATCGAAAACTGGAGGCCGTTCAACAAAAAGACTGCATTGCTAAAGACAGAGGCCGCCTTGTACGGGCCGAGGCTGACGGCAAAGCCCAGGTTGCCGTTGACGAGCAAATCGCCCAAAAACAGCCCCAGCCCGATGAACAATGTCCAGGCCGACGAGCGCACGATCATCCCCCCAACCAGGGCCAATCCGGCGTAGGCGGCCGCAGCCAGTACAGCGATGGCGGCCGCATCCAGCCCCGAAGTGCACAACACCAACAGCCACAGCCACAACCCACCCTGTGGGCCAAAGCGGATAGCCTGGCTGATCAGTGCTGCGACGCTGCCGCATGCCCATCCGGTGAGCGCGTAAATCAAGGCGGCGTAGCTCAGCGTACCCATTTTGCCCAGAACAAACAGCCAGCGGGGGATGCCGCGCTGGATCACCACCCGCACCGTCTCGTGCTCAAATTCGCCGCCGATGACGGTGGTTGTGAGCAGCAGCACGTTCATCGTGGTCAGGATGAGCAAAAATGCGCCGATCAACTCCAGCGCGCGCGGAAAGGCAACCGCCTCTCCATCGAATTGAGCCAGAGTCACAAGCGCGACCACCGGCGTGACAGCCGTCACGATCCACATCGCTTTACAGGCCCAGGATTGGCGCAGCTTGAGCCTTTCGACGGCGAAAAATGCGAGCAGCAGCCGCCCATATTCGATCGGCCTGTACGCCGCCGGGGTGTGGATCACGGCATTATCTCCTGGCGCTTGAACCGCCAAATTGCACCGGGCAATGGAATCAGCCCGTAGCAAGCCAGCACTGCCAGCAAAATCCAGGGATTGGATGGCATCGCCAGAATGCCGGCGATGTTTTTGGCCCATTGATCCAGCTCGGCCAGCACGGGCGGATTTTTCCAATAGATGACGGAACGGATGTTATAGTGCGGCACGAGCAGCGCGCTTTGAGCCCAAATCGTGCGGCCAAAGGCCTGGGGATCAAAGTCGGGGATGGCAAACAAGGCCGTCATTCCGACTGACAGCAGGGCGTATGCCAAAAGGCTTGAAAAAAAGAGCAAGAACAGCAGCGCAAATGCCGGGCCGGGTTTGCCCGCCCAGATGTATACGGCCAGGATGAATGCTATGAGTAAAAGGGTGACAATCCACGTACGCGCCAGCAAGATCATCTGTTCGCGCCAGACGGAACCGTCCAGGTCGACCCAATTGACGTTGCCGGTGAGTTTGTGCGTACTCCACAGCCCAAAGAGGCCGCACAACAGCCACAAGGTCAGGAGGAACCCGGTGACGACGATCGCTGACGCGCCCCATTTGGCTAACACCAGGCGGCCGCGTGGCACGCCGCGCGCCAGCAGTGTGCGCATCGTGCCCCAGGAAAACTCATTTCCCACAGCGACGATATCGAGCAGAATCAGCGCTATGATCAGCCAGTCGTAGGAGCGATACAAGCACTCAAAAATGCCGGGCAGCACTGCCGCGCGATCATAGTCGTCTTGGGTTGGTGTGGACAGCCAGGGCTGTCCCATGTTTGCAGCCGGCCTGTCGATTTCGACGCCGTCGCGGGCCTTGATGTATTGGTCGCGCAGTCGCAGGCCTAGGACGAGCAGCAAGGCGACGAGCAGCACCCAGGTCAGGCGATGCTTGAGCAGTTTGAATAATTCGATCTGAATGAGGCGCGCGAGTGCACTCATAATTGATTCCCGGTCACGTCCAAAAAATAGCTTTCCAGCGACCGCTCGGCGACCTTGAGACCGTGCAAATACAGCCCCTGTGCGGATAGAGCGGCAGTCAAGTCGGCGGCGCGTTCGGCCGGGGCATCGACATAGAGCACATCGTCGCGCAGTTGGACGCTTTTCACAAATGCCAGTGCCTGCATCACCGCTATGGCCTGCTCCGGCTCGGCGATGCGAATTTCGATGTGCCCTCCCTCGCGGAGCAGCGTGTCCACGTCGTCGCAGGCGACGGTCTTGCCTTTGTTGAGGATCAACACCCGATCGCAGACCTGTTCGACTTCATAGAGCAGGTGGCTGGAGAGCATGATCGTCTTGTGCTGCTCCTGAGCCAGACGCAAGATGAGCTGCCGGATTTCGAGCATGCCCGCCGGATCGAGGCCGTTAGTCGGTTCGTCGAGGATCAGCAGGTCGGGGTCGTGCACTAGGGCTGCGCCCAGGCCGAGGCGCTGCTTCATACCCGTTGAAAAGGTGCGCACCCTGGAATCGGCGCGGCTTGAGAGTCCGACCAGTTCCAGCACCTCTTCGATGCGTTCCTGGCCGATCCCGCCGCCGCTCATTTGGGCCATCACCCACAGGTTGTCGCGCGCCGAGAGGTAAGGGTAAAACGCTGCCTCAACCAAAGCGCCGACGCGGCGCAACGCCTCCGACGGATGGGTGCGCATGTCATAGCCGAGCACCTGTGCCGAACCGGAGGTGGGTCGGATCAATCCCAGCAGCATCGAGATGGTCGTCGTCTTGCCTGCACCGTTGGGGCCGAGCAAACCAAACACCTCACCGCGATAGACGCGCATCGACATATCGTCGACGGCAGTGACCTCTTTGTACTGTTTGGTCAACCCTTCGGTACAGATCACCAGGTCGCGGCTTGGCGTGTCCATCGACTATGGCCTCAAGCCGTCAATGATCGCCCGAATCTGCCCCTCTTGCGCTTCGATGCTTTCGGCGACCTTGAACTGCACCAGGGCGCGGCGCAAATTGTGCGTCTCGTCCTTGACCTTGAAATAGACGTTGCCGTTGAGATAGTCGGTGAAAAAGCGCAGCCCCAACTCGAACGCAATCAAGCGAATCGCATCATACATGTACGCATAATCCGGATCGGTCAGGAATTCTTTGGCCTCGTCCAGGTACCCTTGCAGGATGACGCGGCAGATGTCGGTGTCAAAGCAGACTTGGTCGATCTGCTCCGTCTCTTCGCCCAGCGGGTTGCAGCAGGAGCGCAGGCAGTCGCCGATGTCATAATGCACCAGCCCCGGCTTGACCGTGTCCAGGTCGATCAGGCTGATCGCCTGGCCCGTGCCATCCTCGATCATGATGTTGTTGATCTTGGGATCGCCGTGGATGGGACGCATCTGCAGCTGGCCTTTGGCTTTGGCCGCCTCAAGCACGCCCGCCCAGCCTTTGCGCGCCTCGACGAAGCGCAGCCCATACTGAACCTCCGACGCGTCGAGCGGAGCCTGGGGGTTGGCGACCGCCCGTTCGTATTGGGCCACGTACTGCGGGGCGATGTGAAAACCGGGCAGCGTGTCGTGCAGCCGCTCGGGGGGCAGGTCGCTGATCAGGCGGTGAAAATGCCCCAGCGCATAGCCAGCCTCGCGCGCGTGGTCGCGGCTCTGCACCTCGTTCAGCGTGCGCGAGCGATCGACAAAGCTGAGCGCGCGCCAGAACCCGCCCTCGTCGTCGATGAAAAAATCCTGCCCGTTGCGGGTCGGGATGACGTGTGGCATCACCCAGTGGTGGTCGCCGGCCTCGCCGGGCTGTATCGTTTCCTGGCGCGCCAGCTTGGCCAAGACGTGCTCGCTAAACGTGCGCAGGTTGACCATGATCTGTTCGGGGTGGACGAACACCGCCGTGTTGATGCGCTGCAACACAAACGGCGAATCCGAAGAGGCCGTGTCACCAGCGCAGGTGACGAGATAGGTGTCGTTGACGTTGCCCGATCCGTATTCGCGCACGTCGATGATCGGATGGGAGGTGAATTGGGCCGCAGCCCGAAACGTGTTTTGCACAAGCACTCCTTGTTGAGCGTGATTCGGTTTCTAAATCACCGGCAGGCTGGCCGCAGCGATGGCCTGGCCGACACGGCGAGTTTTTTCATCGGGCAGCTGGATGTGGATTTGCGCAGCCAGTGCCGGGAATTCGGCTTGCAGCACCGCGCGCGCGCCGTCGAGGATGAGCGGCCCGCCGCGTCCGGAGGTGCAGCGGCCCAGGATCAACACGTGCCGGATCGGGTAAAAGTCGGCGTAATGGGCGATGCCGTAGCCCAGGTAAACGCCCATGCTTTCCCAGATTTGACGCGCGCCCTCGTGCCCGGCTTCCAGTTTGTCCTGGACGAACTTGAGTTGATCGGCCAGGGTGAGACCGCCCGGCACCTCGATGCCGGCCCTGGGCGCGAGACGAAAGACGCATTGCTGCGAGAAATACAGCGCGCCCACGCCACGGTCGCCCGACCACTCGTCGACCGGCCCGTCGGGGTTGTAATCGACCGGCGCAAAGGCCAGTTCGTTCAACCAGCCGGTGATGTTGCCTTCCATGTTGACGTATCCGCTGGCCTCGCTCGAGCCCATGGCGATGCCCAGCACGCCGCCGTCTTCCAGCGACATCGATCCGGCCAGGGCAGTCACGTCGCCGTCGTTGATCACCTCCAGCGGCACGCCCAGCTCGTCGCCTATGCGTAGAAACAATGTCCTGATCTGCTCGTATTTTTCCGGCGGCACGCCGCGAAACAGCGAGGCGATGCGCACCTTGTTGTCCACATACACGCCAGCCGAACTGCCGCCGATCGCGTCGACGCGGGGCAGGTGGGCCGCCGCCGTCTTGAGCGCGGCCATAACCTCGCGATAGTGGTACTCGGGATCGCTGTTTTCGCGCGGCTGCCAGACCACCTCTTCGCTGTACACCGTTTCCCCGTCGATCACCGCCGACACCTTGCGGTCGGATGCGCCCAGGTCAAAGCCGATGCGGCAGCCGTCGAGGTGGCGGCCCAACGGCTGGCCGCTTTCCCGCGCGGGCGGTACCTGCTCCGGCGCGCAGGCGACGACCGTAAATGGTGCGTCATAGATCTCCTGGCCCATAAAGCCATAGTCGAAGGCCCGTGCGCCCTGCGCCGAGTAGCACTGCGCCAAATTCTCGCCGATGTTTTTCGGCCCGCCGACGTAAACCTTGTATCCCCCACGCTGCCAGAGCAGAAATTTCAAGATGCGCTCGGCGTACTCGAAATTTGCATCGGCCTCGGGATGATCTTGGGGCAGAATGCGGGTTTCAAAACGTGAAACCGCGCCGCCAGGGCGTTCCAGCGCCAGGATCAAGAGTTCGCCGCCGCCTGCATCGGCGACCTGTTTTTGAAAAGCGCGGTTTGCCAGCACTGCCGGACGAAAGTCCTCGTCCAGCGGAGGGATAAAGCGGGGTTTGACCCGCGTGAATGTGTGTGTCACAAGTCGTTCCTTTCCGTTGGTTGATTGTTACCAAATGCCCACGTAAGGCGTGTCGTTGCGCAAATATTGTTCAATACGCCTCTGCGTTCCCGGTGATGTGCCCGCGGGCGGCGCGTCGAGCGGAAAAAAGCCCAACTGTGCGATTTCGCCGTCGGTTTGACCGCTCAACTCGAACCGGCGGCAGAGAAAGAGGGCAACGTGATCGCTCTTGCCCTCGTAAAAGTTGCTGTATGCGCCGAACAGGGTCAATTCGCCCAACGTCGCGCCGACCTCTTCCGCAGCCTCGCGGCGGATTGCTGCTTCCAGCGACTCGCCGCCCTTGACCCCGCCGCCGGGCAAATACCAGGCGTTCTGGTAGCTGTGCCGGACGAGCAGCACCTGGTCATCGCGGATCAATAACACGCGCACGCCGACGGTGATCGGCTTGCGGATCGCCCACCACAGACGGGCGATCCGGTAGATCAGCTTGCGGATTGGCTGCATCGACATTTGACGAAATGGGCTTCCTACGCTAAACTCGATTATGCTGTTATTATCTACACAACTCGTGTTTTGCGCAAGTGCGTCGAAAGGAGCGAAGCGATGTCGCTGCCTATGGATTATGTCGAACGCGCCTATGCCGGGGTGCTGGGCAAGATCATCGGCGTGTACCTGGGACGGCCCTTTGAGGGCTGGCCTCACGAGCGGATATTGGAAGAATTGGGCGAGGTGTGGTACTATGTCCACCCCCGGCTGAACAAGCCGCTGATCGTCACCGACGACGACATTTCCGGCACGTTCACTTTTTTGCGCGCTCTGCCCGACTATGGCAACGACGCCGGCATTACCCCGGCGCAGATCGGCCAGACCTGGCTGAATTACCTGATCGAGCGGCGCACCGTGCTGTGGTGGGGCGGGCTGGGCAACTCGACCGAGCACACCGCCTACCTGCGGCTGAAAAAGGGCATCCCGGCCCCGCGCAGCGGCTCGATGGCCGTCAACGGCCGGGTGGTCGCCGAGCAGATCGGCGCGCAGATTTTCATCGACGGCTGGGCGATGGTCGCGCCCGGCGATCCCGCCCGCGCCGCCGACCTGGCCCGCCGCGCGGCGAGCGTGTCGCACGACGGCGAGGCGATTTACGGCGCGCAGGTGCTGGCAGCGATGGAGTCGCTGGCCTTTGTCGAGTCCAATCTGGAGGTGCTGTTTGGCGCCGCGCTGCGCCTGATCCCCGCCAACTCGATCATCCGACGTATGATCGGCGAACTGCGCGACCTGCGCGCGCGCGAGCCGGATTGGCGCAAAGCCTTCGCCTGGCTGCGCGCTCATTACGGCTATGACCGGTACGGCGGCAACTGCCACATGCTGCCCAATCACGGCCTGATGATGCTCAGTTTGCTCTACGGCGACGACGATTTTCAAAAGACGCTGATGATCGTCAACACCGGCGGCTGGGACACCGACTGCAACTCGGGCAACGTGGGCTGTCTGATGGGGATCAAGAACGGGTTGGCCGGGCTGGAGAGCGGGCCGGATTGGCGCGGTCCCGTCGCCGACCGGCTGTACCTGCCCACCGCCGACGGCGGGCGGGCGATCACCGATGCGGTGAGCGAGGCCGTCCGCATTGCCAACGTTGGGCGGGCGCTGGCGGGACAAGCGCCGCTCACCCCCAAGAAGGGCGCTCGCTTTCACTTTGACCTGCCCGGTGCCGTCCAGGGCTGGCTGCCCGATCAGAGTGGTGATCCGGCAGGTGTGGTGACCGTCGAAAATGTCGCCGGGCACAGCAAATTGGGCCAGCGCAGCCTGGCCCTGCGCTACCGCGGCGTGGCTGCCGGATGCCCGGCGCGCGCGTCGACGGCCACCTTTATTCCCCAAGAGGCGGCCCAAATGCCCGGCTATGGCCTGCTCGCTTCGCCGACGCTTTACCCCGGTCAGACGGTGCGCGCCCGCCTCGTCGCCGATGCGGGCAACGCGCAGCCGGTCACCTGCTGGCTCTACTGCCGCGTCTATGCCAAGAACGACGAGTTGATCCGCGGATACGGGCCAGACGCGCAGCTCGATCCAGGACAGGCGCAGGTGTTCGAGTGGACACTGGGCAGTTTCGATGGCGCGCCGGTAGCCGAGATCGGCGTCGAGATTGCCAGCCAGGCCCGCGCCGAGGGCACGGTTTACCTCGATTATTTGACCTGGGACGGTGAACCCGACCTGCTGCTGACCCGCCCGCGCTTTGGTGGCACGATGTGGCATCGCGCCTGGGTGGACGGCGTGGATCAGTTCGGTACGCACGACGAGCCGTTCCGACTGGTGCAGAACGAGGGCACCGGTCTGTTGATGCACGGCACGCGCGAGTGGCAGAACGTCCGCGTGGACGCCGACGTGACTCCACACCTGGTCGAGGCGGCGGGGATCGCCGCGCGGGTGCAGGGCATGCGCCGCTATTACGCACTGCTGCTCTGCCGCGATGGGGCGATTAGGCTGGTCAAGTCGCTGGACGGCGACACCATCCTGGCTCAAAACCCTTTTGCCTGGCAGTTCGGTGAGCGGCACGACCTGGGCCTGGAAGCGGTCAGTGGGGCGGGCGGCGTGCACCTGCGCGCCTGGATCGATGGAAAGTTGGCTTTTCAGGTCGTCGACGCGGAGCACCCGCTGGAAGGTGGGGCAATCGCCCTGCTCTGCACCGAGGGCCGCACGGCAACGCAGGCCGTGTCGGTGCGGCCGGCGGGGTGATCCGGGAGCCATGAACCCAACAGGCCGTTTTTGCGTACAGTTTTTGTTACATTGCGCCTTGTCTCCACAGGGATGAACGGGTATAATCAAGTCAAAGACATTGTGATGTCAAATGCTTTGCATTTGAGGAGACATGTATGGAATTGAACCGACTGAAAAACCCCTTTTTCAGCCGCCAACGGATCACCGATCTGAGTCTGTTTTGTGGTCGCCGGCGCGAGTTGGAAGACCTGTACAGCGCGGTGATCACCCACCAATGCCGCGCCATCGTCGGCGAGCGCAAGATGGGCAAAAGCTCGCTGCTGACGGCGGTCGCCCAGCCGGCCATGATGCGGCGTTTCGGCCTCGATCCCAGCCGCTATGTCTTGCTCTACCTCGATATGGAAGGCATGTCCTCGGCCACGCGCGATGATTTCTGGTTCGAGCTGGTCGATCGTCTGAGTGCGGCCTTGCCGGCCGGGCGGCTGCGCCAGAGCGCCGAGCAGTTGCTCGACGAGGACACGGTTCGCTTTATGGCCGTGCGGCGGCTGCTGCGCCGCGTGCGCGACGAAAACCTGAACCTGGTGCTGATGCTCGACGAGTTCGAAGGGCTGGCCGGCAATGAAAATTTCGAACCGGATTTCTACGGCGAACTGCGCAGCCTGGCCGGCGAAATGGGCGTCGTCTACATGACCGCGTCCAAGCGCAGCCTGTACGAACTGACCTACCAGCACAGCAGCACGCTTTCCTCGCCTTTTTTCAACATCTTTTCCGAGATGCCCCTGGGCCTGATGCCCGAGGCCGAAGCGCACGCCTTGCTGCAGCAGCTTTCCAAACTGGGCGAGGGGAGCGCCTTTGGCGAGCAAGAGATCGAAAAGGCGCTTGCGCTGGCCGGGCCGCACCCCTTTTTCTGCCAGATCGCCGGGTATTATTTTTTCGAGCTGCCCAATCGCGGCCAGGCGCACCCGGAAGCCGTATACGAGCAGGCCGTGCGTCGATATGCTGCCGAGGCCCAGGATCATTATCGCTATCTTTGGACGCAGTTGAGCGACGACGAGCAGCAGGCGCTGCTTTACCCGGCGCAAGCCGCCGAATCGCTGCGCAAGTCGCTGGCGACAAAAGCCCTGCTGCGCCAGGTCGATGGCGCGTGGACGCCCTTTGGCGGCGCGTTTGCGGAATTTCTGGCCCGCAAGCGCGAGGATACCCAGTCTACGCCGACGCCGCTGGCAGTCGCCAGTGTTGCCACCGACCTGACCGGGCGCACTTTGGGCAATTATCGCGTGCTGGGCGCGCTCGGCCAGGGCGGGATGGCCAAGGTGTACAAGGGCTACCAGCCCATGCTCGACCGTTATGTGGCGATCAAGGTGCTGTCGCCGCATTTCAGCTCCGACGAAGAGTTTTTGTCCCGTTTTCAACGCGAGGGTGCGTCGATTGCGCGCCTGCGCCACGACAACATTGTCCAGGTCTATGATTTTGGCGTGCAGAGCGACGTGTATTACATGGTGATGGAATACATCGCCGGCGACACGCTCAAGGCGCGCATCCGGCAGGCGCGCGAGCGCGGCGAGCGCATGTCGCGCGACGAGATTTTGTGCATCTTGCGCGGCGTCGCCTCGGCGCTCGATTACGCGCACGAGCGCAGCATCATCCACCGCGACATCAAGCCGGCCAACATCATGCTGCGCGTCGAAGAAGGGTGCGATGCGGCCAGCCCCGTGCTGACCGACTTTGGCGTGGCCAAGATTTTCGAGGGCGCGCAGCTTACCGGTACGGGCATGACCATCGGCACGCCCGATTATATGTCGCCGGAACAGAGCAGCGGCGCGCCGGTTTCGGCCAGCGCCGATTTGTACTCGCTGGCGATTGTGCTGTACGAGATGCTGGTCGGTGAGCTGCCTTTTACTGCCGATACGCCGATGGCCGTGCTGCTCAAGCACATTCACGACGATCCGCCATCGGTGACGATGCACGTGGCCGACCTGCCGGCGCAGGTCGATGATGTGTTGATCCGGGCACTGGCGAAGAGGGCCGTCGATCGCTACCCGAGCGGGGCGGCGCTGGCGGATGCGCTCGAGTTGGCCTGGATCGAAATGGGGGCAGAATGGAGCGAACTGGATGATCCTTCGGCGTAGTGTGATTTCGGGCGTGATCGCCGGGCTGCTGTTGTGCCTGGTGGCATTGTACCCGGTC
The DNA here is from genome assembly GCA_964428175.1 of uncultured Anaerolineae bacterium. Lineage (GTDB taxonomy): Bacteria > Chloroflexota > Anaerolineae > JAFGEY01 > JAFGEY01 > CAYRXM01. The sequence goes on along the minus strand of CAYRXM010000012.1, from coordinate 3,455 downwards.
GTCTCGGTTTATCTCTTTCCCCAGGTGCTCGAGATGCAGTTTCCCTGGCCGGCGGCGACCTGGCTGCGCGCTATTGTGATGCTGGGCAACGGGTTTGTCGGCTTTGTCGTTTTTTTGAGCATCGGCGGGCTGGCCGCGCTGCGCGCCGGTGTGACCGATGCCTTGAGCGGGTTCAAGGCCGGCGGGATCGGCGGACTGGTTGCGGGCATTGTGTTCTATATCATTCTCCTGTCCCCAACCACCAGCTTTGCGGCGACGGTGCAGATGTGGAAGCAGATGCCTTCGATCACGGTCGAAATCCCGCAGGACATTCTGGCCGGCTACCTGGATCAGCTGACCTGGGGCATGCTCAATGAACTGACCATCTGCCTGATTCTGGGCGGGCTGATCGGCGGAGCCGAAGGCGCCCTGGTCGGCTATGTGCGGCGGAAAAAAGCGGTTCCCGTGCCGACGCTGCTGGGGGTGATCGATTTGCCCAAGCCGCGCCAGCGCTGGTTTGAGCGCTGCGACAGCGAATGGCACGCCGGCGTGTTGGCCGGCATTATCAGTGGGATGATCATGGGGCTGGGTATCACCATCGGCTTTGTCGCTGACCTGGAATCGACCTGGCCGCGCCTCAAGGATGTTTGGGCGCAAAGCGGCAAGTTTTCGCTGCTCGCCCTTAGCAGACCGGCTGCCGGCCTGCTGTCGCCGTTTGTGCTGTTGATGCTGATCGGCGCGGGGGCCATCGCCGTGTTGCTGCTCAAAGACCCGCCTCGCCGTTACTGGTCGCGGTTCAAGGCGGTGCTGATTTCAGGCGGCATCGCTGCCGTGCCGATCTATCTGGTGATCACTCGCTTTATCTATTTCAACATTGGCGTGGCGCGCTATTTTGTAGTCGAGATGGTGCGCGAAGCGCCAGAACTTGACCCCGGCGCCATCGCCGAAATTCAGGTTTTGATCCACACACCGGGCGTCTTGCTGCCCGCGTTTTTCCTTTTGCCGCTGCTGATTTTCTTTCTGGTCGCTGCCCTCTCTTGTATGTGGATGATCCCGCAGGCCTTGTTCTATGGCCTGTTGATTCCCGTCTTTGTGCGCCGCCCGGCCGACCGGGCGGCCAGCATCGTACGTAATCTGCACGAAGAGCCAAATGCACTGCTGCCCCGGCTCTATGCGTTGTTCAAAGGCGACATGCTGGCGGTCGAGGTGCTGCCGCACCTGGCCTTTGGGCTGTCTGATACCAGCGCCAGCCGTCTGGTCGCCGCTTACCACACCCTGCGCAAGCCGGATTTGGCCCGGCAGGCCGTGCCGGTGATCCGCCAGACGGTGCAGGCACAGACCGAATGGCGCTGGCGGGCCGAAGTGGGCGCGCTGTACCGCATTTTGGAGCAGGGGCTTGAGGCGCAAACGCTGGCCCAGATTTCCGCCATCCGCCCGCCGCCGGAAGATGTGACCTCGTCTTTGCCGCCGGTGCTGGCCAAAAGCTGCGATGGCGTCGGCCATATCCTGGGCGAACTGAAAAAGATCGAGCGGGTGGACGACCTCAACACCAAGATCATCTTTTTGAACAGCGCGCAGGCGGCGCTGCTCGAACTGCGCCGCTACCTGACCGACAAACAGGACGACGCGCCCCGGGTCGAGTACCCCGAAACGGGCGTGCTGCACGCGATGCTCGACGGCTGGCAGGCCCTGATCTTGGGTGCCACGCACGATCTTCAGGGCCGCGCTGATTTGCAATCGACGCGGCAGATCGGCCAGATCGATTGGGCCGAGCGCGTGCGGCAGGTGATCGGCGTGACCAACCACGGCCTCAACGTGGCCCAGCGAGTTCGTCTGCGCGTCGACGACGGCGAGGGCTACACGGTCGTCGAAGGGGCCGAGCAAGAGATCGACATTCTCAGCCCGCAGGAGACGCGCACCTTTGAAGTGTGGCTCTGCCCCGATTCCGCGCGGCGCGTCCGCCTGGTCTGGCGACTGACCTTTGACGATGCCATCGACGAAAGCCGCCACGTCGAGTTTGCCGACGTGATCGAGTTTACCGATGTGGCCGAAATGGAGGCCAACGCGCGGCCCTTCCAGCGTATTTTCCCCATTCCCTACGTCACCGGCACGCCGCTGCGCTCCGGCGAGATGTTTGTCGGGCGAGAGGACGTGTTCGATTTTGTCCGGGAAAACCTGCTCGGCACGTACCAGAACAACGTCATCGTTCTACACGGGCAGCGGCGCACGGGCAAAACGTCGATCCTTTACCGGCTGCAAGAAGTGATGGTCGAGACGCACATCGCCGTGCTGGTGGACATGCAGGGCAAGGCCGCGCGCGGCACCGCCGATTTTCTATATGCGCTCAGCGACGACATTGCCTACGAGTTGGAGAACCACGGGATCACCGTCGAACTGCCCGGGCGCGAGGAATACGAACAAGCGCCCGAATTTGCCTTTCGCTCCCGCTTTTTGCGCGCGGCGATTGCCAGGATGGACGGGTACTCGCCCCCCTCAGGGTTCGAAAAGCCCCAAAACCTGCTCTTGATGTTTGACGAATTTGAAGAACTGCAAAAGCGAGTCGAGGATGGCAAGCTGGACGCCGAGATTTTTACCTTTTTGCGCAACCTGATGCAGCACGAGCCGCGCGTCGACTTTGTCTTTTCTGGCACGCACAAGCTGGAAGAATTGGGCGCTGAATACTGGTCGATCTTGTTCAACATTGCCGCCTACAAGCGGATCACCTTTCTGGCTCCCGAGCACGTCCAACGCCTGATCGTCGAGCCGGTGGCGCCCTATGGCCTCGAATACGACCCGCTGGCCTTGCAGCGCATCATCCAGGTCACGGCGGGGCATCCCTACTTTACCCAGGTTGTCTGCCACGAGCTGGTGACCTATCACAACGAGACGCAGCGCAACTATTTGACCACTGCCTGTGTCGACAGGGCGCTGGAGCAGATTCTGGAGCGCGGCGAGGCGCATTTCAAGTACATCTGGACCGGCGCGACGCTCGATGAGCAAAAGGCGCTGCTGGCCCTGACCGATCTGCTGCCCGACGCCGAATCGACGGTCACACCGGCGCAGCTCGCTGCCGAGTTGGAGCGCAAGGGGCAGGCGCTGGCCCAGGATGCGCTGCTCGACGCGCTGACTCACCTCTGCGCACGCGACATCCTCACCCGCGCCGGCGCCCAGAGCGCGCTGTACCGGTTCAAGATCGATCTGATCCGGCGCTGGATCGCGGCGACGCGGCCCACCATCATACCGATCGGTGTCGAATAAAAAGACGAGACCTCGGAGGTTTCTCAAACCTCCGAGGTCTGTGCTGAAAAGGAGAAAAGGATGATTACAGGTATCGCACACGCATGTTTTACGGTTTCCAACCTGGAGCGCTCAATTGCCTTTTACCGTGACGGGCTGGGGCTCACTCCCGCCTTTGATTTTACCGATGAAAACGGCCGCCGCTTTGGCCTCTATTTGCACGCCGGCGGGCGCAATTT
>CAYRXM010000011.1:0-50601 GCA_964428175.1 uncultured Anaerolineae bacterium | reverse complement strand
CCACCCTATCCTACACTCTTTCCCTACACGACGCTCTTCCGATCTGTCGCTTTATGCAGTGCGGTATAGTTTACGCGCTTTGCCGCGACTGCATGATCGCTTCGCTGAGCGAACGCACATCGCCAAAAGGCCCGTCGCTGTCGAGCACCAACCCGAACGACACACGCAAATCTGCCGTCACCGGACGTTTGCCGCCGTTGCCGTGCGCGGGATTCATCGCCTGGTTGAACTTGCGCTCGATGCGCTCGCGCAGGCGGGCGACGCGCGGCGGCGTGGTAATGATTACAAAATCGACTGTGCCCACACGCCCCACCATGTCCTCAAAGTTGCCCGCCTCATCGACGGTCTGCTCGATGAGCTGCCCCACAAAGCCGGCAAACTGATCTTTCATGTGCCCATACTGGCGGGTAAACCGTTCGAAATTGCGCACGCCGACCAGCAAGATCGCCCAATCGCGGCGGCCCAGCAGCAGTTTGAGCCGTTCTTCGACCAGCGGCCCGCCCGGCAGGCCGGAAACCTGGTCGAACCCGGCGCGGTATTTGGCCCGGCGCAGCACGCTCTGCATGCGCAGGTGCAGTTCTTGCATATCAAAGGGCTTGGTGATAAAGTCGTCGCCGCCCAGGCTCAGCCCTTGCAGCCGATCTTCGCGCAGGTGTTTCTGGGTCAAAAAAATGATCGGGATGCTGCTTGTGGACAGGGTCTCGCGCAGCCGGCGGCACACCTCGTAACCGTCAATGTCGGGCAGGTTGATGTCGAGCAAGACCAGGTCGGGCGCGTGCTGCTTGCATATCTCGACCACCTCTTCGCCGAGCGGCGTCATTATCAGGCGATATTGTTTGGTGCGCAAAAAAGTACAAAGCATCTCTGCGACATTTTGATCGTCTTCGACGATCAAAATCAGGCATTTCTCTTTTTGAGCCGCCCCCCGAGACATTGCGTCAGCTCCCCCAGGCAGTCAGAATGCAGCCCAATAAAAGTGTTTCCTGATCCGGCAGCACGGTGCGCGGATCGAAACAAAGCAAGTCGTTTTCAATGCGCGCGACAACCGGCGGGTCGCCGGCGCGCAGCCGGGCCGACAGCGCGTCGGGAGCCGGCGTCGACAGGGCCAGCAGCCAGGTGGGCAGTGTTTCGCCGGGCAGGCTGCCGCCGCCCGCCGCCGAGCGACCCGGCAGCACCGTCGCCGCGATACCTTGCGTGCAGAGCTTGCGCCGCCAACGCTGCGCGCGCCGCTTGAGCGATTCCGGCGCAGCGGCGATCATCTGCCAGACCGGGATGGCCTGCTCGGCGTCGCCCTTGAGGTAATGCAGCAGCGTCGCTTGCAGCCCGGCGAGGGTGGTCTTGTCCACACGCAGGGCGCGGGTGAGTGGAAACCGGCGCAGCCGGGCGATCAGTTCTTTTTTGCCGGCCAAGATGCCCGCCTGCGGCCCGCCGAGCAGTTTGTCGCCGCTAAAGGAAACCAGATCGACTCCGGCGGCGATCAATTCCTGCACCGTCGGCTCGTGAGAAAAACCATAGATTTCGGTGTTGAGCAGTGTGCCGCTGCCCAGGTCCTCATACACCACCAGGCCGCGCTCACGCGCCAGCCCAACCAGGTCTTGCGCCGAAACCTGTGTCGTGAACCCGCTGAGCCGGAAATTGCTCTGGTGGGCCAGCATCAACAGCGCTGTGTCTGGGCCGATGGCCTGCTCATAGTCTTGCAAGTAGGTGCGGTTGGTCGTGCCCACCTCGACCAGGTGCGCGCCGCTTTGTCGCATCACGTCGGGGATGCGAAATCCGCCGCCGATCTCGACCAACTGCCCGCGCGCGATGACGACCTCTTGGCTCTGCGCCAGCGCCGACAGGGCCAGCAAGACCGCGCCGGCGTTGTTGTTGACGACCAGGACCGCCTCCGCGCCGCAGAGCCGGCCGATCAACCCCTCGGCGTGGACGTAGCGCGAGCCGCGCTGCCCGGCCTCGAGATCGTACTCCAGGTTGCTGTAGCCCTGCCCGACGGCGGCCATCGCTGCCAGCGCATCCCGGCACAGCGGCGCGCGCCCCAGGTTGGTGTGGATGACCACGCCGGTGGCATTGATCGCCGGGCGCAGCGTGGGCCGGACAAGTGTTTGCAGAATTTGCCCGATCCGCGCGCACAGCGTCGCCTGGTCGGGGCCGGGCGCGCCGTCCAGAATGGCCTGCCGGGCCTCGTTCAGGGCCGCGCGCGCGGCATCGACGGTTGGCGCGCGGCCCCAGGCGGCGATCATGTCTTGCAGGGCATCGGTTTGCAGCAGCCTGTCCACGCCGGGCAGGTTGCGCAGCTCATCTTGGGCGTTCATGGGTTTCCTCAAGAGCCGGGTGATTCGCGGGTGATCAAAAAGGTTTCAATCAGCGCAAAAACGCCGACGACGATCAGGGCCAGCGTCCAGTCGAGGACGCGCAGCATTTGCAGCCAGGCAATGATCACCACCATCAGGCCGATCTGGCTGCTCTGGCGGATAAATCTGAAGCGATGGACTCGCGGCGGGACCGAACTAAAACGTGCGTTGAGGTAGGCGATGGCGGGCATCAGCGTGCTGGTGATGGCGCAAAAGAGGGCAGCAAAAAAGAGCACCTGGGCCAGGCTGCTGACCGGTAGTTGGATCACACCCCACAACGCCGACCAGGCGACGATGGCAACGAACAGGGCGTACAACATCCAACGCTTGTTATTTGTTGGTGGTTCGGGTTGGGATGACATGGTTCAAGTCGTTCGAAATCCGGTTGGTACTATTATACTCGAAATCGGGCCGCCGGGCTACTGTAACTCGACAAAAGCACCCGGCTGGTGTACAATCGAACCCAGTTTGCGATTGTGGAGGCCGCTATGTCCAGACTTTACCTGACCGCTGATTTGCCCGGCGTGGGCGGCAGAATCAAGGTCGTTCCCGCCGATTTCTATGTCGAGGAACTGCCGCTGTACGAGCCGTGCGGGCAGGGTCAGCACACCTATCTCAGAATCGAAAAAGAGGGCCTGTCGACCTTTCAGGCGGTGCGGTTGATCGCGCGTGCGCTCGGCATCGATGCGCGTGAGGTGGGTTATGCCGGTCTCAAGGACGCCCGGGCCGTCACCGTGCAGACGCTTTCGGTAGGCAACGTGCCCGTTGAGCGCGCTGCCCGGCTGGACATCGACGGCATCCGCGTGCTCGACGCGAACCGGCACACCAACAAGCTCAAGGTTGGGCATTTGCGGGGCAATCGCTTCCGGATTCGCGTTCGCGATGTGCCGCCGTCTGCGCGGCCGGCCGCGCAGGCGGTCGTCGACGTGCTGACCCGGCGCGGGGTACCCAACTTTTTTGGCGAGCAGCGCTTTGGCTTGCGCGGCGACACGCACCTGCTGGGCCAGGCGCTCGTGCAAGACGATGCGCAGGCGTTTGTGCGCCGCTACCTGGGCCAGCCCCACCCCGACGAGACGCCGCAGACCCGCCAGGCTCGCCAGCTCGTCGACGAGGGGCAGCTCGAGGCGGCGCTGGACATCTGGCCGTCCAGCCTGGACGATGAGCGGCGCGTGCTGCAAACGCTGGTCAACTATCCCGGCGATTACCGGCGCGCCGCGCGCAGCGTGCCGCACAAGCTGGCGAAATTCTTTGCCTCGGCCTGCCAGAGCGTACTCTTTAACCGGCTGCTGGCCCAACGGTTGGATGCCATCGATCGGCTTGAGCAAGGCGACCTGGCCTGGATTCACCCCAAGGGCGCGGTATTCCTGGTGCAAGCGCCGGAACAGGAACAGCCCCGCGCGGATCGGTTGGAAATCAGTCCGTCGGGGCCGTTGTACGGGTTCAAAGTGACCCTGGCGCAGGGCCGGCCGGGCGAGATGGAGCGGCAGCTCATCGAGCAGGAAGGGCTTGCCCCCGCCGATTGGCGGCGGGTCAAACTGGATGGCGCGCGCCGCCCGCTGCGCTTTCCGCTCTACGACCCACAGATCGACTTCGACGACGGGTTGCTGCTGAGTTTTGGGCTGCCGTCTGGCTGCTATGCCACGGTAATGCTCGATGAGGTGATGAAATCCGAGCCGGCCGTTGCGCTCGACGAGCCGGCCGTTGCGCTCGACGAGCCGGCCGTTGCGCTCGACGGGTCAGCAGTTGCGCTCGATGAGTGAGCAGGTCCGTGCGTCGACGATGCGCACCCCGATTTTCTCCAGTTCCTGCACCAAGTCCGCTTGCTGCACGTCGGCAACCTTGATGGCGAGCAGGCGGTTGCTCATATCCTCACCCCGAAACGCGCCCAACGCGACAATGTTGCCGTCCAATTCCTGGATAACCTTGGTGATCCGGTTCAGCATGCCCTTTTGCTCCGGCACGAGCAGGGTTAGCCGGACGCCCTCCTGGCGCGCGGCAAAGAGTTCGATGAACATCTTGAACAGGTCGGTCTCAGTAATGATGCCGACCAGGGTGTCGCCGCGCATAACAGGCAGCGCGCCGACGCCGTTGTCGACCATCACGCGGGCCGCTTCTTCGACCGGTATATCCTCGGCAATGGTAAACAATTTTTTGGACATCACCTGCTCGACCGTGAGTTTTGAGAGCAAATAGTGTATTTCGTGGATGCTCAACGAGGTCGCCGGTGAGGGGGAGGCATAGAGCAGGTCCTTTTCGGTGACTATCCCCACCAGCTTTTTCGTCTTGCGGTCGATGACCGGCAAACGGCGTATCTTTTCCTCGCGCATCAACTTGAGCGCTGCCTCGACCGGTGTATCCGGGTGGACGGTGATCGGGTGATGGGTCATTCGTTCATAGACAAGCATAGAAATCCTCCTGAACCAAGTGTTGTAAGACAATGCTGATCGCGCCGTAATCGCCAACCTGGTCGCCCAGCGGCGATGGCAAAATCTCGACCTCCTCGGACATTTGCGGCCAGGTTTCGGCGCGCACCACCTGCCGCACGCGGTCAAGGAAAAAGTCGCCCTGTTCGGTGGCAATCGTGCCCAGCACAATCGCCTGCGGGTTGATCGCCTGAATGATGTTGGCCAGGCCTACGCCCATATAGTGCGCCGTCTCATCGACCAGGCGCAGCGCCAGGGGATCGTCCCGGCGGGCGGCGGCAAAAAGGTGCTCGGCGTTGAGCGCGCCGACCGAACCGGCCAGCGCCAGCAGCGCACGCCCCTGATCGTCCGGTGCAGTTTGCACGGCCTCTTGTGTGCGGCGGGCAATCGAGGGGCCGGAGCAAAAGGCTTCCAGGCAGCCGCGCTTGCCGCAGCCGCACTGCGGGCCGTCGCGGTCGACCACGCGCATGTGCCCCACTTCGCCGGCGTTGCCGTTCGCGCCGCGATACAGCCGCCCGTCCAGAATCAGCCCGCCGCCGATGCCCGTGCCCATGGTCATGTAGACGACGCTGCGCTTGCCCCGGCCTGCGCCGAACAGCCACTCGGCCAGTGCGCCGGCGTTGGCGTCGTTTTCCAGTTCGGTATAGAGGCCCAATTCGGCCTCCAGGATCGACTTGATCGGTACGGGGTTCCAGTTGGGCAGGTTGGGCGGGCCGAGGATGACGCCCTGTTCGGCGTCCATCGGGCTGCCACAGGCCACGCCGACGCCTGCAATGTCGGTCGGCGCGACGCCCGTTTCGGCCAGGTTTTGGCGCAGCATCGACTTGATCCGCTCGACGCCGAACGCCGGCCCGCGCTGCGCTTCGGTGGGCCGGCGCACCTTGTGCAAAATTTCCCCGTCGCGCGTCGCCAGCACCGTGGCCAGCTTGGTGCCGCCTACGTCGACGCCGAGGACGTGATGTGCCCGGAAATTTTGCGTCAGTGGAGCGTTCATAGGCCGATTATATGACTCCCCTTAAAAAGGCCAAGAGCGATGAACAGGCCAAACTCTTGACACATCAAATGAATCTTTTCAATAACTGGGGGAAAGAAACCAGGTTTTTGGCAAAAACCTGGTTTCTCCCCAACCTGTTGAAAAGATACCATCAAATATATTGACGCTTTGCTTATAGCGCTTGATAAGCAAAGATCAACGCTCTGGCAAGCAGTTTGGCGAACACTCGACCTTTTTTCAGCAAAGCCATTATATCATTCTTTAAAGGGGCGAGCAAGAACGTTCAACCCAGACTTGCTTTTTGACCCGGCTTGTGGTATACTCGATTCAACTTGGGCGGTTAGCTCAGCTGGCTAGAGTGCCTCGTTGACATCGAGGAGGTCGTAGGTTCGAGTCCTATACCGCCCACCTATATCCAAAACGTTGATCGGGACGAGTAGCATCGGGGACGATGACAGAAAAAGAAGGCCGCCGGCTGAAAGCCTTCTCCATCGAAAAGGATGCGAAAACCCCCCGTGAGTGAAAGCCTGAACATGTTTTCAGTAAGGCCTTCCGGTTGGCCCCGTTAACGGCTCAAAGATTGTTCGAATTCGAATTCTCGAATTCGCAACGAACTTGGGTGGAACCGTGTGAGTGAACCTCGCGCCCCAATTGGGTGCGGGGTTTTTTGTTTTGTGGACAAAATGAACCGACTGACGACGCCCGAAATCATCGAATTGCAAAACCTGTGCCGGCGTTCGCTGCCGGAACGGCTGGATCAACACGTCTCCCAGTTTGCGCTGCAAGAAGACGCGCGCCAGCGCACGCTCTCCTTTGTGCTGACCTGGAGCGAAAGCCGCCGCTCGCGTGTGGAACGGCTCCAGGTGCGCGGCTATCTCGATGAGTGGACGGTGTGGGCAGCGCACGACGACGCCAAAGCGCAGCGCGATTGGCAGATGATGAACTGGCTCTATGCTGCCGGCCTGCCCGTGCCGCGCGTCTATGCCGCCGGCGAAGATTATGTGCTGATGGAACGTCCCGCCGGGCGCAGTGTCGGCTCGTCCGGCGACGGCTGGCGGCGGCTGGTCGCGCCGCAGATCGACGCTTTTGCGTCGCTGCTGGCCCAACTGCACCGCCAGCGGCCGCCAGAAAGCGTGCGCCAGATGCTGCCGGCGATCGAGATCGGCGCCGAGCTGTCTCGCATCGATGCGACGGCCCGGCAGTGTCTGGATGTGGGATTGCAAGAGGCGGTATCGATGTTGAGAGTCTGGTTGGGCGCTCAAGAAAGAGAGGTGCTCCCTCCGTGCGTCCTGTGCGGCGAGGCGATCCTGGCCCGCGCACAGATCGACGCGCGGGGCGTCACCCTGCCCTGCTGGCAAGACGCCGCGCTCGGCGACCCACGCTGGGATGTGGCGCGCACCATCAACTGGCTGCGCGCCCACCAGGCTGGCGACCTGGCCGAAGAGTTCTTCAAGGCCTACCTGGCCCGCGCCGACATGGACAGCCCGGATGCCTGGGGCGCGCTGGCCGGGATGCAAAATTGGGCGCTCGCCGATTGGTTGTGCCTGCGCCAGCCCGATCATCCCCACGCCGCCGAACGCAGCACGTGGATCGAGATCACCTGGCGCGCACTGACCCGCATCAAAGCAGATCGCGAGACGATGCAGTCTGAAGAATAGCTTGATGTGCAAACGGAATACGCAATCCGAATTCTTGTTAAATATGTGAACCTGAGGAGGTTTTTCAATGTCTGAGCAAATAAGCAATAAACTGGAACGCATCCGCCACTCGGCCTCACACGTGATGGCCCAGGCGGTGCTGGAGATGTTCCCGGAGGCCAAGATCGCCATCGGCCCGGCGATTGAGGATGGGTTCTATTACGACTTTGAACTGCCCCGCCCGCTGTCGCCGGATGACCTGGCCCACATCGAGGCGCGCATGCACGAGATCATCAAGGGCCGGCATCCCTTTGAGCGCCAGGAGATCAGCCGCGAGCAGGCGCTCGACCTGTTCAGAGATCAGCCCTACAAGCTGGAACTGATCCGCGATTTGCCGGAGGGTGAACCGATCTCGCTCTACCGCCACGACCGGTTCGTCGACCTCTGCCGCGGGCCGCACGTGGCGCATACGGGCGAGATCAAGGCCAACGCGGTCAAGCTGATGTCGGTGGCCGGCGCGTACTGGCGCGGCGACGAGCGCAACCCGATGCTGCAACGCATCTATGGCACGGCCTGGGAGAACAAGATCGAACTCGACGCTTACTTGAAAAAACTGGCCGAGATCGAAGCGCGCGATCATCGCAAGCTGATCCGCGACCTCGACCTGGTCAGCTTTCACGAGGAAGCGGGCGCGGGGCTGGCCTACTGGCATCCCAAGGGCGGGCGCATGCGCGTGATCATGGAAGATTACTGGCGCAAGTGTCACTATGAGGGCGGCTACGAGATCGTCTTTACGCCGCACATCGGGCGCGCGCACCTGTGGGAAACGTCGGGCCACCTCAACTTTTACCGCGACGGCATGTACTCACCAATGGACATCGAAGGGCAGGCATATTACCTCAAACCGATGAACTGCCCCTTTCACGTCATGATCTATAACTCGCGCATGCACTCGTACCGCGAGCTGCCGCTGCGCTGGGCCGAACTCGGCACGGTGTATCGTTTCGAGCGCAGCGGCACGCTGCACGGCATGCTGCGCGTGCGCGGCTTTACGCAAGACGACGCGCACATCATCTGCACACCGGATCAGATCGAGGATGAAATCCTGGGCGTGCTCGATTTCAGCCTCAACCTGATCCGCGGCTTTGGCTTTAACGACTTTTATGTAGAATTGAGCGTGCGCGACCCGGCGACGCCGGAAAAATACGCCGGCGACGACGCCATGTGGGTGCAGGCCGAGGCCTCGCTGCTCAAGGCGATCCAGGCACGCGACCTGCCCTACAAGCGCATGGAAGGCGAAGCGGTGTTCTATGGCCCCAAGATCGACATCAAGATCAAGGACGTGCTGGGCCGCATGTGGCAGTGTACGACGATCCAGTTCGATTTCAACCTGCCGGGCCGCTTTGACATGACCTATGTCGGCGAGGACGGCCAGCCGCACCGCCCGTACATGGTGCATCGCGCGCTGCTGGGCAGCCTGGAGCGCTTTTACGCCCTGCTGGTCGAGCAGTACGCGGGCGCGTTCCCGGTCTGGCTGATGCCGGTGCAGGCGATGGTCATCCCCATCGCTGACCGGCACGGTGAGTATGCCGGGCAGGTGCTGGCCGACTTGAAAAAGGCCGGCATTCGCGCCGAAGCCGATTTTTCATCGGATCGGATGAATGCCAAAATTCGCAACGCGCAGATGCAAAAAATTCCCTACATGCTCGTCATCGGCGACCAGGAAATGGAGGCCGGGCAGGTCAACGTGCGCCTGCGCGACGGCTCGCAGCCGGGCGTGATGCGCGTCCAGGACCTGGTGCAGATGGTGCAGCAAGCTGTCGAAGAAAAGCGCGCTTAGGTTCGGCGGTCATTGTCGATTTTGAACTGACCGATCACAAGATGCCGCGCCGGTCGAGTTGATCGGACTCGACCGGCGCTTGTTTGCCCGGCTGGATCATCATCCTTGAGAATCAAGTTGACAATCAACACGAGTTGAGTATAATGTCCTTGTGCTGCCCTGGTGGCGGAATGGCATACGCGGCAGGTTGAGGACCTGTGCCGAAAGGCGTGGAGGTTCGAGTCCTCTCCAGGGCATCAAAAAACGCTCAATCCAATAGATGAAACAGCAACAAGCCTATTTTTGTTAGAACGACAAAAACAGGCTTGTTGCTTTTACTCCTCCTGATCTTCCCACTGCCACACCCTCGCCGGGTGATCCTCCGTCTGCCTGTTACTTTGATCGAGGAAAAACGCGGTGAGGCCGACCAGGCCATAGACCCAGCCGAGCACAAACATCGCCACAAGTGCGCCCGCCCCCACCCCGGCGGCCAACCCTACAAGCACGCTGCTCCACGACCTGGCAATCGCCCCGGTGGTTATCCCAACTGCCATCGCGGCTTCGATCCCCGGAACGACCAGGAGCAGCCAGTCTTCGAGCGCGCCGTAATTGCGCACCCGCGCAACCCGCACCGACATGATCACAATCAGAACACTGATCAGGCCGCTTGCCGCCCCACCGCCGGCCAGGCTGCCGGCGAAAAACGCGGCGATGTTTGTCGAACGCGCGGCGACGGCAAAAGCCACGTCGAACGCTGTCACAATGGCAATCGCCATCGGCCAGCGGCGGTGGGTCAAACCCAGTCGCCCGGCATAGACCCATCCCGCTGCGAGTGCGCCAAGGTGAAGGCCGCCCACCCACGGCGACCAGGACAGGCGCGCGTCGAAAAGCGGCCACAGCACCCAGCCCATCAGTGGCCCCCAGAACAAGGTGCTGACCAGCCAGCGCCCCTTCGCGTTCACGTGTTCCCCTCATTCCCAACCTGCGACCGACCGCAGTCGAACAGCGCCAGGATATCCTGGACTGAAAGTGCCCCGTCCCCGCTCGTATCTACCTCGATTACCTGCCCCGGATAATCGGGACGGTAGAGCCAACCGCCATCGACAATGCTCTGTGCGGTCAGCGTGTGCGGGTCCTGGTGACCGGGATGCCGGTCGGATAGAGAACGGGCGTTGAAGCGCCGGCAAAGCACCTCCGGCGCGGCGTAGCAGTAAACCACGGTCAGCCGCGCGCCGGTCTGGTCGATCAGGGCTTGTAGTTCGCCGGGCGTGTCAGGATGGGTGAACGTGCTTTCGAGGATTACCGGCACACCCGCCTGCAAAATGTTGCGTGCCAGGGCATAGAGGGCGAAAATGCAGGCATAGCCCAACCGCTGCGAACCGGCGCGATCGGGCGTTCCCAACTGCTCGAACAGCACCTCTTTGATCGTATCCTTGCACATCAAAGGCCAGCGCAGCGCCGACGCGAGCAGCCGCGCCCGCGTGGTCTTGCCGGAGGCCGGCGGCCCGGCGACGACGAGCAGATGAGGACTGTCGATGTTTTTCACCAGACAGCCTCAAGCAGCGCCAGGCGCACCTCCTCGATGCGGCGCACGTTCCGCTCGACCAGATCGCCCAGAAAAGCGGCACAGCGCGCCCGGACAGGCTCGGAACCGAGTACGCCGGGCGCGACCTGCACAAACTGCCCATCGCGGCTGCCTTCCCAGATGAGCTGATCCTCGCCCGCGACGCTTTCGTAAACGCGATGTACCCAACGCTGCATTAATCCGCCTTGTCCGCGTCCCATGCGCAGGTAAACCTTGAGCGTTACTGCCTGCACGTGCGCCCGCTCGACGCCGTTCCGTCCGACGAGTTGATCATAGGTCTCATCCAGGGTGTCGGCGTGCAGGTTGCCGGCAATCGAGTGACCGTTGGCCGCCAGGCCGAAAAATGCGCGCGCCTGCCCACCCCACAGGTAGGCAAAATAGCGCCCCGCGCCGATCTCGTGAGCGACGTAGCACGTCCGGCCCGGCGACGGATCGCGCATGGCCTGGGCCAGCACACCTTGCCCGGCAATGGGGACGAGCGCCGTCGCGTCGGGCACAAAGTTGAGCAGCGCGCACATCACCGCCGTCTTGCCCGCCCCGCCGGGATTGGCCCCCACCAGCAGCGACGCGCCTGCCCGCATTCCTGCTGCCAGGTAGGCCGCCAGGGGCCGGCTGACCGAGCCGGCCTCGATCAGATCGACCAGGGAGAGCATGCGCCCGCCGCGCTGGTTGCAGCGGTTGATCTCGGCGACGTGTACGTCGATGTGTGTCCGATTCATTTCATTCCCTTGAGCGTCGGTGCATCTCGATCCTGCGCCTCCCACTCGGAATAGACGCAGCCGCAGTAGCGCTGGCTGTACAGGCCGTGCTCGCGCGTCATCCGGCTGTGCTCGGCCCAACCGCGCCGGAAATTCTCGAAAAAGAACGCGATGCCGCACCGCGCCGCTGCCTCTTCCGCCAACGCCCGGATCGCCAATTGATTCTGGTAGGGGCTGATCAGCAGTGTGGTGGTCAAGGCGTCGAAACCTTCCCGCGCGGCGACCTGGGCCGTCCGCTCCAGGCGCATCCGGTAGCACAGCTTGCAGCGCTCGCCAAACTGCTCGTGCCCACTCACAGCGCGCAAAAACTCAACCATCTCGTAGCCCGGCTCCCAGATCACCGGCAGGTCGATCTCGCTCGCATAGCGGGCCAGCGTCTCGCGCCGCCGCTCGTGCTCGGAAAAAGGGTGGACGTTGGGGTTGTACCAGTAACCGGTTACGTCAAAACCGATCTCGCGTAAACGACCGGCAGTATAGGTGGCGCAGGGCGCGCAGCAGACGTGCAGCAGGATGCGCCCGCCCTCGCCGGCCGGTTTTTCCGCTTCTGCCGCCGGGCGGGCGGGCAGATCGACGGCATAGGCCAGACGGATGGTGAGCGGATCGTCGCAGACCCATGTGGCCTTGCCCCGTTCGAGCAATCGACGGGCCTTTGCCTCACTGGTCGAGGAAACCTGCTGTCCGTTGAGGTCGAGGACAATTACATTCATTATCATAAACCATCAAGGGCGAACCACTGGTTCGCCCTGATTGAAATTTGATTCCCAGATCAACTATTTTGCGCAGCGAAAGCCGTGGTCGGGTGCATAGCCAGTTTGCCCGCCTTTGTGCCGGTTGGCGACGCGCACCTCGGCGTTGCTGTTCAGGTACGATCCGCCGCGCAGCACGCGGTCTTCACCGGCGGGCGGGCCCTTGGGATCGTTGTTCTCGCCGACCTGATAGTACAGTGGGCCATACCAATCGGCGACCCACTCCCAGACATTGCCGGCCATATCCATCACCCCGTAAGGGCTGGCCCCGGTCGGAAAGCTGCCGACCTTGGCCGTACCCTTTATGCCGCTGATCCAGACGTTCAGCTTTTTGGGGTCCCAATCGCTGCCCCAGGGAAAGGTGCGATAATCGGCGCCGCGGGCGGCCTTTTCCCATTCGGCCTCGGTGGGCAGGCGTTTGCCGGCCCAGGTGCAATAGGCGTTGGCGTCGTTCCAGCTCATCCACACCACCGGGTGATCCAGTTTGCTTTCCGTGAACACGCTGCGCCAGGTGATGACCTCGCTCTTTTTCTCGGCATCGGTGACATAGCCGGTGGCCTTGGTAAAAGCTAGGAACTGGGCGTTGGTCACTTCATACTTGTCGATGGAAAAAGCGCTGACGAACACTTCGTGCATATACAGTTCGTCGGTAAAGTTCGAGATGCCACAGTTGCACCACCCTGCCGCCTGCTCGATGTGATCCGAGTTGCTGCCCATCAAAAACTTGCCCGCCGAAATTGCGATCATGCTCGCTGGGCTGGGCGTCGCCGTGGCGCGAGCAACCGGCGTGACCGGTGTTGCGGTCGCGGCGGCAGTCGCTGCCGTGGTCGGTGAAGGAGTGGGCGTCGGCGCGTCCGGCGCGACGGTCGGCGTCGGTGTGCCTGTCGCCGCCGTTTCGTCCGCTAGCGGCGGCGTAGCCGTCTCTTCGACGGTAGCGGTCGGCTCGGGCGTGTGTGTCGGCGTCTCGGTGGGGGTCGGCGTTTCGGTTGGCGTCGACGTCTCGGTTGGCGTGTGCGTCGGCGTCGGCGTGAACAGCGCCGGATCGAGTACCTCGACCGTGAATTCGATGGGCACGCTGGTCAGGTTATCCATATTGACCGCCTGGACCATCAACGTGTGTATGCCGGGCAAACCGGACTGCCAGCGCTGGATGATCAGAAACGACGGCGCGCCTTTGACCTGATCGACGCGATAAAGCTGGCTGTCGACCCACAACTCGATGCGGTCCAACCCGCGCGCGTCAACCGATTTGGTCTCCACTTCAAGCTCGTCGCCCTGCACGATGCGCACGCCGCTGGGCGGAGAAAGCAGTTCGACGGTTGGGCGATTGACCTTGACCACGGCTGTGGGCACGGCTGTTTTCTGACAGGCCGGCAAAACCAGCAGCAGCACAACAAACACAATCCAGATTTTTTTCATCTTGTTTTTGCTCCGAAATGGATTATAAAAGTCGCCCTTGCTCCACCTGGTCCGAGTATTCGACGCCCATGTGCTCGTAGGCGCGCCGCGTAGCGACGCGCCCGCGCGGCGTGCGATCCAGAAAGCCGAGTTGGAGCAGGTATGGCTCGACCACATCCATGATGGTGTCCGGTTCTTCGCTGATCGACGCGGCGATGGTATCCAGGCCCACCGGTCCGCCGTCAAACTTGGCAATGATCGCGTCGAGCACGCGCCGGTCCATCTCGTCGAGGCCGAGCGGATCGACGTTGAGCATTTCCAGCGCCTCGTGCGCAATCTGCGCCGAGATCGCGCCATCGGCGCGCACCTGGGTGTAATCGCGCACGCGCTTGAGCAGCCGGTTGGCGACGCGCGGCGTGCCCCGCGAGCGGCGGGCGATCTCTTGCGCGCCCTGCTCGTCGATGGGCACGCGCAGAATTTCCGCCGAGCGCTTGACGACGGCGGTGGTCGCTTCCAGGTTGTAAAAATCGAGGCGATAGACCACGCCAAAGCGCGCGCGCAGCGGCGCGGTCATCAGCGCCAGCCGCGTCGTCGCGCCGATGACGGTAAAGCGGGGCAGGTTGAGGCGGATCGAACGCGCGCCCGGCCCTTTGCCGATCACGATGTCGAGGGCGAAATCTTCCATGGCCGGATAGAGCACTTCTTCGACCACGCGCCCCAGGCGGTGAATCTCGTCGATAAAGAGAATGTCGCCCTTGTGCAGATTGGTGAGGATTGCCGCCAGGTCGCCGGCGCGCTCGATGGCCGGGCCGGAGGTGATGCGGATGTTGACCCCCATCTCGGTGGCGATGACGTGCGCCAGCGACGTTTTGCCCAACCCCGGCGGGCCATAGAGCAGCACGTGCTCCAATGATTCGCCGCGCGCGCGTGCCGCCTCGATGAAAATGTGCAGCCGGGCCTTTACCTCTTCCTGGCCCTGGTATTCGTCCAGAGTGCGCGGGCGCAGCGCCGCGTCGATGGCAACCTCACCGGGTTTGTTCTTGGGGGTAACAATGCGCTCTGTGGTCATTCAATGCCCTAGATCATCAATATTTCGCGCGAAACAGGCCGCAAAATGATCGAATCGCCAATTTCCAGCCCCAGCCTTTGGGCTGCGTTTCCGTTACGCACGGCGACGGCCATGAATCCGCTGCTGTCGACCAACGCCACCAGGTCGCCCTCCGGCACATCGCCAAAGGTCTGCTGCACCGAGTCCAAAGTGCGGCCGCCCACGTCGATGCGCCACTGCGGCGACTCGAGCAGCCAGTGACCGGGCAAATCGCTGATGCAGTTGCCAAAGCGGTCTACGTGCTGGATGTGCGCGGTGACGTGCCGGTCGAAATGACGCACCGGCTCGGGTACCGAAAAGGCGACCAGCGAGTCGGGGCTGATCGGTTCGCCCAGCCGCAGTAGGGGCACGCCATTGGCCAGATGAGCCGCCGCCGGGCCGAAAACGTCGCGCCCGTGAAAGACTGGGCTGACCGGATGGTGCCAGTATTGCTCGTTGGTCAGTGCCACTACCGATGTCACCGCCTCTTTGGCCAGCACATAGCTGAGCACGCCATTGTCGGGCGCGACAAAGGTGCCCTTGTCCGTCTGCACGGCCACCGCCCGGCGGCCGGTGCCCACCCCCGGATCGACGACGATCAGGTGGATGGTGCTGGACGGCCAAAAGAGATAGGCCGTCATCAGCACGAATCCGGCCCAGCGAATGTTCTGCGGCGGCACATAATGCGAAATGTCGATCAGCGGCGACCTGGGCGCGATGCCGTGAATCACGCCCTTCATCGCCCCTACGTGCCCATCCTGAAGTCCAAAGTCGGTGATCAATGTGATGGCTGGTGCAGGTTTCTCGTTCATCAAACCACCCCCTCATTGAATATCAAGTCACCGACCACTGCTGCCAGAATCAGGGGTTTGTATCGATGGTTGGCACGATGCCCGGCCCGGGCAGAACGATAGTCGGCATGGTTCCTTCCGGCGTAAAAATGATCTTGTCCGTCGATTTGAGCGCGCTGGCGTTCAACTGCGCCATCTGGAATTGCAGATAGCCCGGATGCTTGGCCAGCATCTCGGCTTTGGCCAGCTCCAGAGCCAGATCGGCCTTGGCTTTTTCAATCGCGGCCCTGGCCAACGCCTGGTTGATCTCCAGGTCTTGCTGGGCGGCCAGCAGTTCGTTGGCCTTTTGCGCTTCGATCACGGCCTTTTGCGCAGCCAGCTTTTCCTGATCGAGTTGGGCCAATAGCGTTTGCTGCTTGGTCTCTTCCTGGATACGGCTTTGGGCCACGGCCACTTCACCACGCTGCCGCGCCTGCTCGGCCAATGCTTCTGCTTCGGCCTTGAGCTTGTCCTGGGCCGCTTTTTCGGTATCCAGACGGCTCTTGGTGATCGCATCGAGCACCGACTGCACCTCGGGTGAAAGGATAATGTTGGGTATCACAACGTTTTCGATCTGCAAGCCATAGTTCAACGCCAACTGGCTGACCTCGGTGTCGACGCACTCGCGCAGTACGTCGCGGGCCGTGCCGATCACATTGTCGTCAAACGTGCGATCCCCAACGCAGACCTTCATGGCCTGCCGGGCCAGCCCTTCGACGCGCGTGCGGGCCACTTCGTCTGACAAAAAGACGGTGCTATACTGCGCCCACTGGTCTTTCAAAATGTGTCCCTCGGCCAGGTTGGGCCTGAAAATGTCGCCGCTGACCACCAGGCCCAGCCGCTGCTTGTCTTTGGTAATGATCTCGTCGTCTTGTACTGAGAAAGAAATCGCCGTGCTCGAAATGCGCTTGATCTCGACATAGAGACCGACATCCGAATACAGCCCCGGCCCGACGACCTCGTAAATGCGTCCCTGGCGAAAGCGCACGCCCACTTCTTGCTGCTCGACGCGCTCTAGAAAATAGTAGGGCTTGAAGGCCAGGGAAAAAAGCCCGCCCACGATCAAAACGCCGATAACGACGACGGCGATGATAACGATAGTAGAAGTTGTTTTGGATCTCATCGATTATGTCTCCTTGTTTTTTATAGACCGATCTATATACGAACGCCGCCCGGCCCAAACGAGCAGCCCCAACCCGACCCCCATTTCGACCAGCGCCAGCCATTGACCCAGCCACAGCCCCAGCCGCCACGCGCCGTCGCCGCGCAGGAACATCACGCCGAAATCGGCCAGTGCATAGAGCAGCAAATAGAGCGCAAATGTCGGGCCGTGTGCAAAACGACGATGCAATGTGAATAACAAGATGAAAAGGAGCACAGACCAGGCGATCATCAACGGCTGGGTGACAAAGCGCATCTCCCAGACGCCGTAAATGTCGGGCAGGTCGGCGGTGAACCACGCGACGGGCGGCGCATAACCGCTGGCTGGAGCGCCATACGCGCTGCCGGTGAGCAGACAGCCCAGCCAGCCAAAGGCCCCGCCCAGGGCCAGCCCCGGCGCGATGGTGTCCAACAGTTCACGCCCACTGGGCGAGCCACGCCCACTGGGCGAGCCACGCCCGCCGGGCATCGACGGCGTCTGTCGCCGGCGTACCGCCCACCATACCAGAATGGCCGCCACGCCGCCGATCAAGGCCCCGTGCCAGCTCAACCCGCCATCCCAAAAGGCGAGCACCTTGCTCAGATGATCGGCGAAATAGGCCCAGTTATTGGCCGCATAGCACAACCGGCCGCCCAGGACGCCGCCCAGCAAGCCCCAAAACCCGGCATCGAGCGCGATCTGGGGGTTGGAAAAGCGCCGCCCGCAGAGCCGGTACGACACCCATGCCCCGGCCAGCATCCCTAGCACCAGCAAAACGGTATAGGTGTAAACTGTGTACGTGCCGACAGAAAAAAGGATCGGGTACATGCCGGTTACACAAACCCGGTCGCCATCATCGCCGCGCCGGCCGCGCCGACAATGCCGACCAGATCGCCCAACTCGGCCAACCGCACCTGCACGTATTGCTTGGCCGAAGGAAACGCGCGCAGATCGATGGCCCGCTTGACCGGCTCCAACAGCTGGTCGCCGATGTTGGTCAGCCCGCCGCCAATGACGATCATCTGCGGGTTGAACAGGTTGACCAGGCTGGCCATGCCCACGCCCAGGTAAGACATGGCTTGCTCGATGATATCCCTGGCATACTCGTCGCCCTGGTTCATCGCGTCGACCACGTCTTTGGCCGTCACCGAGTAGGTGCGGTCGCGGACGATCTCAGACAGCAATGTCGGCACGCCGCGGTCGATCAGCTCTTGGCCTTCGCGGGCGATCGCTGTGCCCGACGCGACTGCCTCCAGGCAGCCCCGGTTGCCGCACCCGCAGTGTGGGCCGTAGGGCAAAATGGTGGCGTGACCGATCTCGCCCGCTCCGCCGACCGTGCCGTGATAGATTTTCCCGTCGAGGATCAGCCCACCGCCGATGCCGGTGCTAACGGTGACGTAAATCATGTGCCGCGTGCCGCGCCCCGCACCGTACAAAAACTCGCCAATCCCCGCCGCGTTGGCGTCGTTTTCCAGAAAAGCCGGGATGCCCAGCGCGTTCTGGATGATCCGCCGGATGGGCACCTCGCGCCAGCCGGGCAGGTTGGGCGGCTCGGTCAGCACACCTTCGGGGATGTTCATCGGCCCCGGCGCGCCGATGCCGATCGCTGCGATCTGATCGCGCGGCACGCCCGAGTTGGCGATCACCTCGCGTCCGGCGTCGATCATCCGCTTGAGGACCGTCTCTTGTCCGCGCAGCACTTCGGTGGCGCGATAGTCTTCGGCGCGCACCTGGCCGGCGCGGTTGACCAGGCCGGTGCCGATTTTGGTTCCACCTAGGTCAATACCCAGGAACCATTTCTCTTCTGGCATGCCCCCTCACAAATCCGTGTAATCCTGGCGCACAACGTGCTCTCTGGCGACGCCAAACAGGCCCAGCATCTCGCCGATCAGCGCCGCCTTGCGCAGCGCATCGGCCGATGACCAGGTGCGGCTCTTGATCTCGAGGAAAAAGCACTCTTGCGGTGGCTGGATGATCTCGTCCACATTGATGAAAAAGAGCGTTCCCTTGTAGCGCACGTGGTAGCGATGGCGGTGTTTGATGATCTCGTGAATCGAGTCGGGCTTGAAATACTCGCGATAAAAGCGCACAGTACGGTCGGCGTGGCTGGCATAGCGGGCGCGGGTCAGCACCACCGAGTTGTCGTATTCTTGCTCGACCACCGGCCCGGTGTAAACCAGGTTATAGATCGGCGTGACCTGCCCATCCTGAGCCAGCACATTGTCTTCGCGATAGCGGACGCGGCCCTGGCCCGGATCGGCAAAACTGAAATAGGTGTCGTACTGATCGCGTTCCGAATACTGGGTCACGGTGATCTCGGACCGTTCGAGCATGTCCTCCTTGCGCACGTCGGGCGGCACGCGCGCCTTGACCTGCACCTCGTAGGTTTCCTCCTGCTCCAGCCCGCCGATTTCGAGCAGCTTGTTGAGCAGATTCTTTTCGCGGTCGATAAAAAAGCGGCTGACCTTTTTGGCCAGTTTGGTCGCTTCCTTGAGCGCCACCGCCTCGTCAACGGTCAATACCACACGGTCGCGCATCAGCACCTGGCCGTTCACGATGGTATGCCGCACGTCGCTGCTCTTGGCGGCATACACCAGCCGCGAATAGATGTTTTGCCCGCCGGTCTCGAAACGAGGCATCATGTGTACGCCGTCCGCGTCCAATACGACCACATCGGCGCGTTTGCCTGCCTCCAGCGAACCGATCAGGTGATCCAGGTGCAGCGCGCGCGCCCCCTCGATCGTGGCCATGGCAAAAGCGCGGCGCGCCGGCAGCGCGGTGGGATCGCTGTTGACCACTTTGGGCAGCAGCGCGGCCAGGTGGGTCTCGGCCCACATATCGAGGTCATTGTTGCTGGCCGTGCCATCGGTGCCGATACCGACGGCAATGCCGTGCTCGTGCATCTGTGTCACTGGCGCAAACCCGCTGGCCAATTTGAGGTTGCTGGTGGGGTTGTGGGCCACCCCGACGCCGTGTACGCCCAGGATGTGCATATCTTCGTTGTTGACGTGGACGCAATGCGCGGCGACGACCTTGCTCTCCATCAAGCCGACGCTTTCCAGCCAGCGCACCGGGGTCATGTTCTTTTGCTCGATGCTTTCCTTGACTTCCAGCGCCGTTTCAGAGATGTGGATCAGCAGGGGCACCCGGTAGGATTGGGCCATGCGCACCGTCTCTTGCAAAATCTCGGCGGTACACATATAGGGCGAGTGCGGGGCCGGCGCGGCAACGATCAGCTCGTGATCACGCCAGTGATCGAGAAATTCGGCGCAGTAGGTCAGGCTCTGGTCATAGCTGGTCGCGTCCGGTGTGGGGAAAATCATGATCGTCTGCCCGCATACGCCGCGCACGCCGGCCTCGACCGCTGCCCAGGCGATCTCGTCTTCAAAATAATACATATCGGCAAAGGTGGTGACACCGCCGCGAATGAACTCGGCGCAGGCAAGCAGCGTGCCCAGGCGGCAAAATTCGGGGTTGACGAACTTGGTTTCGGTGGGCAAGATGTAGCCGTGCAGCCACACGTCGAGGCGCAGATCGTCGGCCAGACCGCGCAGCAGGGTCATCGGCATGTGGGTGTGCGTGTTGATCAGTCCGGGGATGATCACCTGCCCGGTGCAGTCCCACACCTGATCGGCCGCATAGCGCTTGCCGATTTCGTCGGCCGGCCCCACCGCTGCAATGGTTTTGCCCTTGACGGCTACGACGCCGCGTTCCAGGACGGTGCCGTTTTTGTCCATCGTGACCACCGTGCCGCCGGTCAGCAGCAGATCGACCTTTTCCATTTAACCTCCGTTCGAATTGCGGAGCATTTTGCCACCCAGTGGCTCGATGGCGCTAGATAATACCCAATTATACCATAACCACACATCCTGACAACTCGCAAGAAACTTGCCTCCAAACTCGTGCGCAAGATCATTGCTTCCGGGATGGCGAACGGCTACGGCCCGGCCTTGAATAGGATCGGCATGAACGTACTGTGCCCCAGCAGAAACGAGGCCCGCCGTTCCAGGTAAACCTCGCCGCCGCCGGTCTGCATCAGGTTGACCACCGCCGACAGGTCGATCGTGACCGTTGGCTGCACCCGGGCGGCGAAACTCACCTCCGCCGACTGTCCTGCCGCGACCACGCCCTGCCAGAAAACGGTGTCCTGCATCCAGGTGACGGTGCCGCCGTTCGACTGCACCGTGCCGGTGAGCAAAGTCAATTCGCCGGGCAGCGTGTCGGTCAGCCAGAGGGTGGCAGTGTTGGCATTGCCGGTGTTGCGCAGCGACAGCGTATAGGTCAGCACCTCCCCGCCGACGGCGCTGCGCGCGCTGGCCCATTTGCGCGAGGTTTCCAGCACCGGCGCGGGCGTGACCAGCAGCGACGTGAACGCCTGCCCCCACTCCGGGTCGCCGTATGGACTCCAGTTGCCATACACATCGGCTGCGCGGGCGCGGAAAAAGTAGGTATGCCCATCGACCGCGCTCCCATATGTGCCGCTGGTCGCCGTCGTTCGCGTCAGCCAGTCCGTCCATACGCCGTTATACCCATCCTTGACCTGAACATCGTAATACACCGTGCAGGTTTCCCGGTCGACGCCGGCCCAGGACACGACCAGATCGGCCGGATCGGTCACGTAGGCAGGGAGATCGTTTATCGTAACGGCCGGCGGACGATGGTCGATTGTCTCTGCCGTTGTGGCCAACAGGCTGCCACTGTGATCCAGGTAGCTCAGGATCAGCCCGGAAAGACTGCCGCCGGGAGTGAATGTGGTTTTGTAAGGCGCGGCCGGGGTCAGCGTGCCGGAGTGGACGTGCAGCGGCGTCGATTCGCCGGGCCGGCACAAGGCGACGGTGCTCCCCGTTTGGGTGATCGTCGGCTGCGCGCCGACCGTGACCTGGCTGCCGCTCACGCGCAGCCCCAGCGCCGCTTCGACGTTGGCCGTGCTCAGCCAGCCAATGCCGGCCACGGGATACCAGGTCTCCGTCCACTCGACGCCGCTCTTGGGCGGCAGGTAGGCGCTGTCCCAGAAGGTCGGGGCCAGGCCGCCGTGGATTTCGGCGTAATAGGTGGCCGGAACCTCGTCGGTCCACTGCCAGGCGGCGATGGGCTTGTTCCAGCCCCAGGCAAAGCCTTTGGCCCCGCGCGCGACGGTGTGCGGGAAAATGCGCGCGATGCCCTCGTCGGCGCCGGTGTCGTAAGCCCCTTGAAAGTCTCGTGCGGCCTGCGGGCGGGCGAAAAAGCCCAACCACTCGTTCCAGTTGCCCAGCCGGCTCCAGTTTACGCTGTTGTGCCACGGCCAGCCAAACGCGCCGCCCTCGCCGGGCAGTCGCCCGTCGCCGCTGCTGTGGACGGTGGCCTGATCGATGGGCAGGATAAAGTGGAAATCGGGGCCGAGCGTGTTGGTGGCGCCGGGGGCGAGCATGGCGTTGGTCCAATACTTGAACCACTGCCCGTTGTTGGTGGGGTTTTCGAGGCGGATATGCACGTCGAAATAGGCGCGCTCGGCGGGCAGGCGCACCAGAATCGTCGCCCGCAGGCGGTTGGTGTCCAGCGTGTCGCGCAGTTCGACCATCACCTCGTCGATCCCGGCGACCGGCGTCGCCATCCAATCAGCGATCCACTCGAAACCGTGCTCGTCGACGGGCAGACACCACTCCATCCCGCCGGCGGCCATCCACCAACCCTGATCGGGGTGCCCCCACTGTGTTGGCTTGAGTACCGGGTTACTGTAAAACTCGTTGTGCCCGGTCGGTTTGAACTCCAGGCTGTAAATGCGCCCGCCCAGGCTGGGGATCAGGGTCAGTTTGAGGTAGGCGTTTTCCATCACGATGGTGTCCAGAACGAGAGCGGTCTTGACATTTTGAGACAGGTAGCGGCCCCAGTCGAGGACGGGATAGGTGAGGTTGTAGGTCGCGTCGTATTTGGGCGAGGTAAAAGCCCAATAGTTGTAGGCGTCGAGGGTGATCGTACCTGTATGTATCTGCGCCCCGGCGGCTCGAACGTTGTCGGCGGTGGGCGGCGGTTGGGCGCGTGCCTGGCCGCTCTTGAGCGTGACGCCAACTGCCAGCACGGCGATCAAGCATAATACGCAGCAATGGATTTGCTTTTTCATGTGCCACTCCTTTCTGCTTTAGCACCCGTGATTCCATTATACCACGGAAAATACACCTGGCGGCAACTTGCAGTTGACATATTTCGAATCTAGTTGTATAATACAACTATTGGCTAACCAAACTAATTTCGATCTTGTGAGTGAGACCTATGGCACTTTCAGAGAGGGCATATCTGCAAATCAACCAGGCGCTGTTCAGCCTGACCCATGCCTACGAGTCGCGTATGGCGGTGGACACAGCCATCGAAGATGGGCTGAGTCTTGCTGATTGCTCGGTGTTGATGGTGCTGCACCAGTTTGCGCCAACAACCGCCGCGCGCCTGTCCGAGATCATGGATATCAATCCCGGCACCATTTCGGTCTACGTCCGGCGACTGGTGAAAAAAGGGCTGATCCAGCGC
The DNA here is from genome assembly GCA_964428175.1 of uncultured Anaerolineae bacterium. GTDB lineage: Bacteria > Chloroflexota > Anaerolineae > JAFGEY01 > JAFGEY01 > CAYRXM01. Next base: position 27,334 of record CAYRXM010000011.1, on the reverse strand, counting down.
GAGCAAGATGAGGACGACCGGCGCAACTGGTGGCTGACGTTTACCGAGGCCGGACGCCCGGTTGCCGCGGTGGTCGTAGCGAGCGCAGCAGAGTATACCCGCGATTTTCTCTCCGTGTTGGGCGAGCAAGAGCAGCAATCGCTGCATCGGCTGTTGCTTCAAGTATCTCACAGTCTGGGATTTGAATGGCAATAAGTTTTTTTGTGAAATAGTTGGGTTATCCAACTATTATGAAAAGGATGCAAGATGAAGCGTGTACAGAGTGTTTCCGAGCCATTGCCGTCGCGGTGGGCGGCGCCGTTCTTTACGATCTGGGGTGGACAGGCGTTGGCGATGATCACCAGCGAACTGGTTCAGTTTGCATTGATCTGGTGGCTGACCGAATCCAGCGGATCGGCGACAGTGGTGGGAATTGCGACGATGACGGCGCTGCTCCCCCGAGCGTTGTTAAGCCCTTTGATGGGTGTGCTGGTCGATCGCTGGAGTCGCCGGGCGGTGTTGCTGGCCAGCCACGCGGTCATCATTCTGTCGTTGGTTGGCCTGGGATATCTGTTCCAGACCGATGCTGTGTCAATCGGCGTCATTTACCTGATCATCTTGGTGCGCGCGTGCAGCAAAAGTTTCCAGACACCAGCGATGCTGGCCTCGACGGCGTTGATGGTGCCGGGGAAACACCTTACGCAGGTGGCCGGACTGAACCAGATGGTGCAGGGCATCGTGTGCGTCGTCGCACCGCCGCTGGGTGCTGTGCTGGTGCGGGTGCTGCCGATGCATGCTGTTGTTGCGCTCGACATTGCCGGCGCTTTGGCGGCCGTCATCGTCTTGCTGCTCGTTTCGATCCCCAATCTGCCGCACGTGGCAGGCACGCACTCGGTTGGGTGGCGATCGCTGTGGAAAGACGTGCGTGCCGGGGCGCGCTATGTTCGGAACTGGCGTGGCGCACCTGAAATGCTTTCCATCTCGGCGACGATCAATTTTTTGTCCAGCCCGGCCTTTATGCTGACTTCGATTCTGGTCACGCGGCGCTTTGGCGGCGCGGAGCGCGAGTTCGGATTGATTGGCGCGGCGGTTGGGATCGGGATAGTCTGCGGCGGCATGGCGTTGAGTTTCTGGGGCGGATTTCGCCGCCCGATGCAAACCAGTCTGGTGGGTATTGTCGGTATGGCGATCGCAATATTGGTCACCGGGCTGGCGCCAGTGTCGGCTTTTTGGTTGGCGATGGGAAGCATGTTCGTTGGCGGCTTTATGACCCCGCTGTGCATGGCGCCAATCCAGGCTTTGGTTCAAAAGGCGGTCGAGCCAACGATACAAGGGCGCGTCCTGGCGCTTTTCGACAGCATTTCTACGGCGATCTCGCCGTTGAGCGTGGCCATTGCCGGGCCATTGTTCGATCGCCTGGGGCCGCAGGCCTGGTACATTGGCGCCGGTGCGCTGGCCTTGATCGTCGGCAGTGTGGGGTTTGCTATGCCGCGTGTTTTGAACCTGGGAGATCCCCAATCTGCCATGGATGGCGGCGCGTCGACACTTGACTGGAATGCACCCGATCCGCTGACCGTTCACAGGTCAGTAGCCGGCTCTAATCAAGTGAACGACGGACAAATGACGCCTTGATGCCGCCTTGTAACGGCTCTGCAGTTCGGGCTTTACAGTAGCTTGGCCGGCATAACCCTGTTGCCAGGACCCGCCCGGTTTTGCAGGGAGACTTTGATCATAGACAAATGTCCTTGTTTTTGCTAAGATAGAAGCATAAACAGGGATGTTTTGTTTTTTGTGAACAGGAGGTGGACATGTCCGCGCAGGTGCAAAAACCAAAATTCGAAATCGGCCTGGTGATGGCCGGGGCTGTGTCGGCGGGCGCATACACCGCCGGGGTGATCGATTTTCTGCTCCAGGCCCTCGATGCCTGGTACGGCGCGGCGGGGGATGAATTTCCCGATGGCGCCCCGCACGAGGTCAAGATCAAGGTCATGTCTGGCGCGTCGGCCGGCGGGATGACGGCCGCGCTGGCGGCGAGCGTGGCCGCGCACGAACTCCAACCGATGACACAGGTGCCGCCAACCGGGCCGGTGCAGAACAAATTGTACGAGTGCTGGGTGGATCGCATCGACATCACGCACTTGCTCGAGTCGCGGGACCTGGCCCTGGCGGGCAGCCCGGTCGTGTCGGTGCTCGACGGCACCGTGCTCGACGAGATCGCCCGCGATGCATTCGGCGAAGACGGCTCGCACCGCCGGCGTCCCTACTTTGACGAGGCCTTGCATGTGCTGCTCAGCGTGACCAACCTGCGCGGTGTGCCTTATGGCATCCGCTTTGACGGCGGCGCAGGTGGGCGGCACGAGCTTTCACTGCACGCCGATTACATGCACTTTGTCGTCGACAGCGGCAGCGCACAGGGTGAAGTGCCCGGTGCGCTGCACCTGGACGCGCACGATCTCGATGCGCCTGGCTGGGACGTGCTCAGACAGACTGCGCTGGCCAGCGGCGCATTTCCCATCGGCCTGCCGCCGCGCGTGCTGAAACGCCGCCACACCGACTATGACGCTCGCGCCTGGGCGCTGCCGCTTACCGCGCAAGGCGCGAGCCAGCAGTTGATCAAGACCGAAATCCCGCCTCGCTGGCCGCCGGATCTATCTGCTGCTTCGGTGGTCGCCAGTTCGGCGGCTGCCACCACGCCGGAAGCGGCGGCCGATTATACGTTTCTCACCGTCGATGGCGGGCTGATGGACAATGAGCCGCTCGAACTGGCCCGCTCGATTCTCGCCCAGGGCGGTTCGAACCCGCGCGTCGGGGCCGCGGCCAGCCGCGCGGTGATCATGGTCGATCCCTTTCCCGACGTCGTCCCGTTCAGTTCCGCTTATACGCCCAACCCCTCGTTGGTCTCGGTCGTGGCGCAGATGTTTTCCGGCCTGCGCCACCAGGCGATGTTCAAACTCGATGAACTGGTGCTGGCCTATGACGACGCCGTTTACAGCCGTTTCCTGATCGCCCCGTCGCGCACCACAAAAGGCAGTCAGCCGATCCTGGCCTGCGGATCGCTGGGCGCGTTCGGCGGCTTTTTCTCGCAGCGTTTCCGCCAGCACGACTTTCAGTTGGGGCGGCGCAACTGCCAGCGCTTTTTGTCCAAATACTTGCGCCTGCCGCAAGACAACCCGCTCTTTGACGGCTGGAGCGACGAACTGCGCGCCCAATACCGCAGCGAACAGGACGGCAAGGCCTTTTTGCCGGTCATCCCCCTGCTGGGCGACCTGCAAACGCCGGAAGAATTGCTGCCCTGGCCGCACATTTCCAGGGCCGAGGTGCTGGCGCTGGGCGAGCAGATCGGCCGCCGGCTCGACATGCTGCTGCTGCGGCTGCTGCCTTCCGGCTCGTGGGTCAAGTTTGTCGCCCAGGTTGCCTGGTACATCCGGCTGCGCCGGCTGGCGCTCGACAAGGTGCTGGCGTACATCCTGGCCGATTTCGAGGGCAACGACTTGCTGCTTGCCGAGTCCGAACAAGGATAAAATCAAAATGAAACCCTTTTACATTTACGGTGGTTTGGCGCTGCTTGGCCTGGTACTGGCCGGCTGCGCCGCCGTCGAGCCGGCGCCGACTGCCTTGCCCACACTTTCCCCGACGCCGTGCGTGCTGACACCGGTTGTCGTGCCCACGCCCGCAGCGACGCCCGGCTATGCCCAGCTCGATCCTGCCACCGGCTTGCATTTTACGGGCATCGTGCCGGAAATCGATTTTGCGTCGTGGCGATTAGAGGTGACCGGCAAGGTGGGCAATCCGCTCAGCCTGAGCTATGATGATCTGCGCTGCATGCCCAAAATCAAACGACCATGCACGCTGATCTGCCCCGGCTTTTTCGAGGATGAGGCGACCTGGGCCGGCGTGCCGCTGGCATACGTCCTGGAGCTGGCCCAGATCGATCCCGGGTTCAACGAGATCCGGCTGGTCAGCGCCGACGGTTATGCGACAATGATCTCTGGAGATGTGGCGCGCGGGACGAGCAATTTTCTGGCCTACGAGTGGGAGGGGGAGCCGCTGCCGATCATTCACGGCTTTCCGCTGCGCGCGGTTTTGCCGGCGTATAACGGCAACCTGTGGGCCAAGTGGCTGATCAAAATCGAGGTTTATTGAGGCGCTAAAGGACCAGCATTGTTTCGATCCAGTTCAGGATCGAGCCGGCATACGGCCCGGCCAGGACGATGCCGGCCGCGCTGACGAGCAAAACGGTACCTGCTTCGAGGGAAAGCGGGGCGGGCGAGGCGGGCGTCTTGAACCATAGATGGCTCAAACGGCGCGCCATCCACAGCCAGGCGATCAGGCTGCCGGCGGCGACCAGCGCCAGGCTCAATACCTGCCCGCTCTCCGCAAGCGTGCGCAGCAGCCACACCTGGCCGATCGCGCCGATCAGGGGCGGCATCCCGCTCAGACTGAGCAGGCACAGCGTGAAGGCGATTCCAAAATAGGGCTGCTCGCGGCCCAGGCCCGCCGCCGGCGACATCGTTCGCTGGCTGTTTGCGTGCTGGGCGAGCGCCGGCAGCGCCCACAGCCCGGCGATGGCGCTCGCGCTGCCCAGCACCTGGTAAAACAAGAACGGCGTGCCGGGCGCAAGACAGGCAATCAGCGTCAGGCGGGCAAACTCGGCCGCGGCGGCGCCGGCCAATTCATCCTGGATGCGGCGCGCGCGTAAGGCCAGGCCATAGCCGGCCGCGATGCCTGCCGCGCCGAGCAAACCCCCAAGCTGGCGCTGATCTTGCGCCAACACGTCGAGCCAGGGCTGCATTCCGGCAATGCCGATGAGCGGTAAAAACAGAGTGTGTGCCATCGCGCCGGTCGAGCGTCCCGGCGGTTCGTCCGCAGACGGCCCGGCGACGAGCGTAGCGGGGATCAGGATCGCGCCGGCGGCGCACAGGTTGAGGCCCAGGACGACGAGCGGGTTGGCCGCGCCGGCGTCCTGCCATCCGAGCTGCCCGGCAATATGCGCGATGTGCAGCGAGCCGGAAGCGCCATAGAGGCACGCGCCGCCCATGAGCAGGCCGGCCAGGCTCGTCCCGCAGAGCACAATCTGCCGCCAGGCGTTTTGCGAGCCAGACAGGGCCACCAGCGCCGCATAGGCGATGGCGACGCCGATGCTCAAGGCCAGCCAGTGCGCCGCCTGGGCGACGATCAGCGCGCCGGCCGTCAGCAGCAAGATCAAGGCTTCGTGGAGACTGCTCGTGGTGTCGCGGTTTCCCAGATCGACCAGCACCGCCGCGGCGCCGGCGCAGCAAAACGCCAGCGTCCACAACATGCTGTCACCGTCGCTGTAGAGCGTGTTTTGCGCCTGACCGCCCTGCCCGCTGGTGATCACGATCAGTCCCAAGACGGGGGCGATCACCAGGCTGGCCAATGCGACCCACGCAGAGAGGCGATACTGCCGTCCTGATCGGTCGAGCGCCGAAATGGCCGCGGCAGTCGCTGCCAGGACGATCAGCGGCAGGAGGACGGGGGCATTCAGCGCTGCCATCGCCGGGCCGTCGCGCCTGGAATCTGCTCGAACGGGCTGGCCGAAAGCAGCGCCGGTTGGAGGAATGCGGTTTCCGACTGGTCCGAGTCTTGCTCCCAATTCTGATTGAATTGAGCGAGTGCGCTGTGGACTGCCGGGCCGATGGTGTCTGTAAACGCTTTGGGGTGCAGGCCCAACAGCAAGATCGCCGCGAGCAGTGGGACGGCGATCAAGGCCTGGCGCGAGTTCGCTGCGCCAGCCTTGGGGGCCGGCGGCGAGCGCCACAATCGCAGCAGCGCCCAGGCGGCGATCAACAAGGTGATGACGGCCGCGCCGTAAAACAGCCAATCCAGCGTCGCGTTGAGCCACGCCGCCGGCCCGGCCTGCCAGTGCCAGCGCAGGAGGCCCATCAGCCAGGCGCTCAGGCCGGGGAATCCGGCCAGGCCGGGTACGCCGAGCGCGGTCAGAAACCCGACCGGCAGGACGATCTGCCCGATCTTGCCGGCTCGCGGCTCCGGAGGGATCAGCAGCGCGCTCAAGGCGAGTGTTCGTCCGATCTGGCGCAAAATGACCCCCTGCACACCCAGGTGGTTGATGCCGAAAATGCCAATGATGTCCAGGCCAACCTGCAAAATGGCCCAATGGCTCAACGCCGATTCCCAGTTGGTCGCCCCCAGCAGGGCCAGCGCGTTCCAGACTGCGATGACCAGACCCACAATGATCATCAGCGGTGCAAAGCTGGTCGCCGCCAGCGGGAAGGCCAGCAGGCCAAAGCGGATCATCCCGTAAATGCCCAGCGTAGACAGCAGCCCGTAGACGAGCATCAAGGTCGAGGGCGAAAAACGCTGTTGCGCGCTGGCCCGTCCCAGGTATCGCTGGATGCTGATGCCGGTGACGCCCATGGCCGCGATGGCCGCCCAAAACAGCCCGGTTTGCGCCCACCACACACCCGACAGCGTCTTGCCGCCGGCTGTTGCCGCCGTCTGCCCGCCGACCACGGCGAGGAGCAAGACGACCGGAATTCCCGCCAGCAGCAGGGGGATGATGGTCGCGCGGGGGTGCGTCGAAAGCGTGGAGGCCTTTGTCGCGACGCCGGGATCGCTGCCGATCACAAAAGCGGCGGCGATCAGCGCCAGCGATCCAAATGCGGCAAACAGGAACAGGTCGAATGCAACCAACGCGCCGAGCATGCCCGTTTCAAAAACCACCATCCAGGCCATCTGCGGCTTGGTTCCCTGCGACCAGACGCCGAGCAAGATCAACGGCATCAAAAATGCGGTCAACATGATCAGATGCAGGTTGATCCCATCCACGCCCAGGCGATACTGGAACCCCAGCGCTGCCATCCAGGGCATAGGCCCGTCGACGAACTGGAACACCACATCGGGATTGCTGTCCCAGCCCATATAGAGGAACAGGGCAATAAAAAAGGTCGCCGTGGCAATCAGAAAGGCCAGCCAGCGCCAGGCGTCGCTGCGACTGGCGGGTACAAGCCATGTCATTAGCGCGCCCAGGCCGCTGACAAAGAGGATCAATGTGAGAAGCGGGAATCCACCAAGCTGGTTCATGGCTCATCACTCCCCGGGGACGTAAAGGATGCGATCGCAGCCATTGCAATAGACAAGTTCGTCGCCGCTCCGGGCCTTGTCGATCAGGTTGGCGGGCACCTGGACGTGGCAGGTCTGGCAGTTTTGATCGCGAATGGTGGTCACGGCGGTGCCGCTGCGCACCTTGCGAAGCGATTCATATTCTTCGAGCGCATCCGGAGGGACTTTGGCGGCAATTGCTTTGTGTTTGGCGAGCAGTTGCCTCAGTTCCTGGCGCAGCTCGTCGTATTCCTGGGCCAGTTCGACGTTTTCGGCGCGCCAGGATGCTTCGATGACGGTCAGCGCCTCGTTGGCGACGGCGGCGCGGGTCGTCATCTCTTCGACCTTGCTCATGGCCGCCAGTGTTTGTTCTTCCAATGCATCTTGGCGCCGGGCCAGGTATTGGTTTTCTTTTTCCAGATCGCCCAGTTCTCTGGGCGATTTGACCCGTCCGCTGTACAGCGTTTCCTCGTTTTCCTGATGCTTGGCGGTCACGGCGGCAACGTCGAGTTCATAATCGCGCAAGGTGGCGCGCCATTTGCTCAGATTGTCTTGGGCAACCTTGCAAGCCTGGCGGGCCTGCAACAGTGTTTCGCTTTCGCCCAGATTGGCCTGGACGGCCTTGTACCGTCGTTTCAGGGCAGTGATGCGCGTGTCGAGGCGCTGCAACTGGTAGAGTAGCTCGATCCGTCGAGGCATGGCCGGCTCCTTGGGGCCTGACGGCCCAGTGTAGGTGTCATTCGGGCGCGTTTGGTGATGGGCCGATCCTGAAAAGAAAAAGCCCGTGCAGGTATCACGGGCTTGCTAGGACAAGACAGGAAAGCGCATCACACTCGGTTGGAGGTGATGCCCCAGGTTGTTTCTAAATACGCCTGGCGCGGCGAGGTGAGATGGCTGTATCAGGATCATCTCGCCCGGGCTAGTCTTGCTCTTCGATTGGAAGCGGAATGCGTATCGCGGTGTTGAATTCTGCTTCCAGTGCGACGCGGCGTTCCAGGCGGGCCTGCTTGCCTGCCTCGATGATCTGCTGAATCCGGTCGGTGATCGTCTGGCGCGTGTCCGAGCCGGAAAGCGGGGCGAACAGCAGCGCCGCCGCTGCGCCGACCAGTGCGCCGCTCAACAGGCCCAAGATAAAGTTGAATACCTGCTTGATGCTCATACCAATCTCCACACGTTGTCGGGCAGTATCACCTCAAAAAACATGGATAGTTAAAAACATCGAGATGATACGTTGGATAATTTTATCGAGATAAACATGACCCTGGGTACCCGTATTGTACTTGAAAATACGGTTACAAGCAAGTGATGGATCGAGAGGCCGCCGGCCTGACCTTGAGGAACGCCATCCGGGCGGCCCACATCGCCAGCGCGACCAGGGTGGTCAGCGTGATCGACAGCCCCACCTGCCACGCGCGGGGCCGGTAGACCATCTTGATGTGGTGATCGCCGGCCGGCACGCGCACGGCGCGAAAGGTAAAGTTGGCCCGCGCCACCGTTTCTTTTTCCCCATCCACATAGGCGACCCAGCCGGGCATCCACATCTCGCTGAGCACCAGGTAGGCCTCGTCCGGTGTCTGTACCGCGATGGTCAGGTGGTTGGGGCCGCGCTCGGTGATCTCGACCTGCCCGGAAGGCGCAGCATGCTGCGCTCCTGCGAGTGCCGGCGTCAATTCACGTTCCAGGATCACCGACGAGGCCGGGTCAAAGTCTGGTGCGCGCGCGGCGTTGAGGGCGTCAATCGCCCCATCGACGACCTGGGCGGAGAAAACCAGCCAGGCGCGGGGCGCGGCGCGCCCGTTGCGATAGACATAGGCGTCGCCCTGGCTAAAGACGTGCTCCCAGTGCGCGGGCACGGCGGCGTCCTTGTGCGCGACGACGTACTTGATGTTGTACGTGTCGTAATAACGTTGGTCGCGGCTGATGCCAACCCAGGTCAGCACGTCGTACGCGCCCAGGCGCAGCGGGTTCCAGATGCCGCCCCAATCGTCCATCTCGTGGATCAGCGCCCAATCGGAGAGCCAGCTCACCGGCGCGCCGGGCAGCACCTCGACGCGAAATACGTCCGGGTCGGCGCGCAGAAACTCCAGGATGTTGTCCCAGCCATAGCCGACCAGCGGGTTGTTTGGCTCGATCTCGACCGTCGCGCCGAGGCTGATCAGATCAAAGGCGATCAGGGCCACGACAGCCATGCCGAGCGCAGCGCGACCGAGCAGCCTCCATCGTCGAAGCGCGAGCAGCCCGATCCCCGCGCCGAGCAAGGCGAGGAAAAAGATCAGACTGTTCAGCGCCGTCACCGCCTGCGGCAGCAAATCCGGGCGCGCGGTGCGCACGCTGAGCGCGGCATAGCCCAGCAGCGGCACGCCGATCAGGGCCAGCGCGGCGAAAACCCACACCGACCCGCGCCGGATGGCGTTCAGCATCTGCCGCGAGCGGCGCGACAGCGGCTTGAGCAGCGCGTCCAGCCCGCAGGCGGCGAGCATGGCGACGGCGAAATCAAAGGCAAAGACCGCCCGCGCGGGCACGCGAAGCTGACGGAAAAAAGGGATCAGCGCATAGGCCCAGCCGTGCAGTGCGGTGTACGCGCCCAGCGCGGTCAGCAGGCCCAAACTGCCCAACAGCAGCCAATAGCGGGTCAGCCGGCCGCGCCGCCAGGTCAGTGTCACACCGACCGCGGCCAAAAGCAAGGGCAGCACGCCCGCATAGCCCGTCTCGGTGCGCAGCCACGGCCCCCAGAACCCGCCCGGCCCGCGTCCCCAGAACCCGGGCATCAAAACGCCCAGCAGCCCCGCCGGCGGGATGGCGAATGCGCTGGCGTCGGGATAGTCCATCTCGGCGCGGACGGTGTATTGGGGCAGGTCGAAAGCCGGGATCAGCGCCAGCGCCGACAGTCCAAAGGCGATCAGCCCGCAGAGGGCCAACTTGCCGGCCAGAAGGCCGGCCATTTTCCAGCCCTCGCGCCGCCGTTCGACGATCTGGAACAGCGTATACAGCGCCAGCGCAATACCCACATACAAGAACATCTGCGCGTGCCCGGCCAACGCGGCTGTGCCCAACACCACGCCGCTCCAGCCCACCCAGCCCCAGCCGCGCCGGTTTAGCGCGCGTCGAAAGCAGAGCAGCACCAGCGGCAGCCAGGTCGCGGTGGCGATGATGTTCAGGTTGCCGACGTGGGTCACATACAGGTCGCTGAGCATATAGGTGATCGCCCCGGCGACGGCGGGCACGCGGGCGATTTTGAGGTCGCGCGCGAGCAAATAGGTGAACAGCCCGGCCAAAAAGACGTGCGTCACCGCCATCAACTGGACGGCGTCATAGGTCAGGTTGGGGGTGAGAAAAAAGAAGAGCAGGTTGAGCGGGTAAAACAATCCCGACTGGTTGTCGGCGGCAAAGGGCATGCCCATGTAGAGGTGTGGGTTCCACAGCGGGATCACGCCGCGCTTGAGCCAGCGCGCGCCAAACGCATAGATGGGATAGATGAACGAGGCCAGGTCGCCGCCGCCGTGGGGAATCCACGTTTCAGTGAACATCAGCGGCCAGAAAAACCCGACCGTGACCAGGATCAAAACGCCGACGGATAGAACGTCACGGTGCAAAGCGTAGTGAAGCGTGCCGCGTTTGTGCAGCCAGCAGACCAGCGCATAGATCGCGCCCCAGATCGCACAGACCGCCGCCAGCCCCGGCAATCCCAGCATCGCGTCCTCAGAGACCGTTCCACACCCACAACATACCGATCGTGGAAATCAGCACGCCGAGCAGCGCACCGATAAAGACCTGAGTGGGGGTGTGACCAAGCAGTTCTTTGAGCTTTTCCTCGCTGATCGGTTGGCCCTGGAACAACTGATCCAGGATGTGATTGAGCACGGTGGCGTGGGTGCCGGTCGCCCGGCGCACGCCGGCGGCATCGGCCATCACAATGATCGCCAGGCCGGCGGACAGCATAAACAGCGACGAGCCAAACCCCTCGCGCAGGCCAATCGCCGTCGCCAGGGAGCAGGTGTAGGCCGAATGCGAACTGGGCATCCCGCCGGTGGCCCACAGCAAGCGCCAATCCCAGGTATGCTTTCGAAGGCGATACAGGACAATCTTGAAACCCTGGGCAGTGGCCCAGGCGATGGTCGAATAGATCAAGATCGGGTTCGTCAACAGATCGTGCATGCTTAATCGGCACCGTCGATCTGGGTCACGCGCAACTCGGCCTCATCGAGCTGGGTTTGGCAACAAGCGGCCAGTTTTTGTCCCCGTTCATAAAGCGCAATCATGTCTTCCAGGCTCAACTCTCCTGCCTCCAACTGTTGAACCACGCTGTTCAACTCGGCAAAGGCAACTTCAAAGGTCATCTCGTGCATTCAATTCTCCTTGCGGATGGATTCTTGCGTGCGGGCAGCAAATTCGCCGTCGGACACGCGCACGCAGATCGATTGGCCCGGCTGCGTCTGCGACACGCTGCGGATCACCCGGCCGGCCTCATCGCGGACGATGGCATAGCCGCGTTCCAGCGTGGCATAGGGGTTCAGCCCAGCCAGCCGGTGGGCCAGCCCATCGACCTGTGCGCGTTTGAGAGCCAGAGCGTGCGTCCAGGCCCGTTCCTGTCGCCGGGCCATGTCGTCGCTGCGCTGCCGTTCGCGGGCGATGATCGATGCCGGCGAGCGGCTGTCGATGCGCTGTCGCGCCGTGATCAGATCGCGGCGCAGACGTTGCAGCCGGGTTTGCAGCAGCTGCACTGCGGACGAGCGGAGCGCATCGATCTGCCCGCGCACCTCGGCTTGATCGGGCACGGCCATTTCGGCAGCCGCCGATGGGGTGGGGGCGCGCACGTCGGCGACAAAATCGGCGATGGTGAAATCGATCTCGTGGCCCACGCCGGAAATGACCGGCGCCGGTGAGCGGACGATGGCCCGCGCCACACGCTCGTCGTTAAAAGCCCACAAATCCTCCATCGACCCGCCGCCACGGGCGACGATGATCAGGTCGATGTCATTGCGCCGGTAGAGCGCTTCCAGCGCCGCCACGATTTGCGGCGGCGCGGTGTCGCCTTGCACCAGCGTCGGGGCGAGGATCACCTCGACCGGCGGCCAGCGGCGCTTGAGCACGTTCAGCACGTCTTGAAACGCCGCTGCGGTGGGCGAGGTGACGATGCCGATCCGGCGCGGCATGGGCGGCAGCGCGCGCTTGCGCTCGCCATCGAACAGCCCTTCGGCGGCCAGCCGGGCTTTGAGCGCCTCGAATTCCAGGTACAACGCGCCCTGCCCCAGCGGCTGGATGTGGTCGATGTAGAGCTGGTATTGGCCCTGCGGCTCGTAGACCGAGATGCGCCCGTGAGCCAGCACCGATTGACCATCTCGCGGGCGAAAAGGCAGCCGCTCGGCCAGCGTGCGCCAGATCACTGCGCGCAAGGCGGCGTTGGCGTCTTTGAGCGTCAGATAGCAGTGCCCGGTGCGCGATGGACTCCAGTTCGAGATTTCGCCTTCGACCCACAGGTCTTGCAGCAGCGCATCCTGCTCAAAGCGGGTCTTGATGTGCAGGGTCACCTGGGTAACCGAGTAGTGTGTCTGTTCCATATTGGCTCGCGGTGTCGATCTCAGGCGCTCGGCTCGCCCTCGACGGGCTTGTGCGAAGCAAAGATGTGGTACAGGTATTGCATGTTGGCCTGGTGCAGTTGTTCGGTCATTCCGTTGAGGGGGATGCGTGACTTGTGGCAGCTTTCGATGTGAATGCGGCGCAGCGCCTGGGGCGGCGCGCCTTTTTTGATCCGCGCCATCACTTTGGATTCGACGGCGTCGAGGTATTTGAGGCTGGTTTCGATGGTGCGGGCAATTTCGCCGCGCAGCAGCACTTCGCCGTGCCCCTGGACGATGTTTTCCAGTGACAGTCCGTTGATCAGGGCCAATGACTGGCGCATTTCGTTGATGTCACCGCCGACAATGTAGGGGACGGGCATAACCAGGTCGCCGGCGATCAGCACCTTGTCTTCGCGGGCATAAACCGAGATGCTGTCGGTGGTGTGGCCGGGGGTGTGCAAGAGGGTCAGCGTTTTCTTGTCGATGTGAAGTGTGATTTCGCCGCGGTCAAAGATCACTTCGGGCAGGCGAATCTGAACTTCGGCCAGATCCGGGTGTTGAACTATGTCGGCCTTGAGAATGCGCTCGCCGTCGCGCTGCAAGATGCGCCGGCAGCGCTCGTGGGCGATGACCTGTCCGCCCAGCAGATACGCGCCATAGACGTGGTCGGGCTGGTGGTGGGTAAGGATGACATAGTGGATCGGCGCGCGCTTTTCGATAAAGCGTTTCATCTCGCGGGTTTCCTGGGGAAAGGGAAGCGTGTCGACGACCACTGCGCCTTTGGGGGTTATGATCGCACAGGCCGTAACCTGGAGATATTTTTCGCTCGTGAAAACATAGATGTCTTCAGCAACTCGCTCGCGCAGCATATCAAGCCTCCCACGCTTCCGGCAATATCCACTTGAGGATACCACAAGCTCAAGTCAATGTCAAGGATTTTTCGCACCGGGGCGTCGCAAAACAAAACCACCAGGCTGTCCTGGTGGTCAAAAAAGTCCCCGCCATGCGGTGTGTGAACTGGTTTTGAACCTGCTTGCGCAGGTGGGAACTTGCCTGTAGAGTCGACAGTCGCAAGGGCTGCCGCACCCCCTATAAGAGCATGGTTCCCTGAAACTCAGGTGTTGGCTCAAAACGGCAATACCACATCACCCACATAGCAGGGATGAGTCTAGTCTAGCATAAAACGGGCAAACATGCAAATTGCCGTTTTTCGATTGGCACTATTTGTGGTAAAATCGGCAATCATCATTGTCTGGCCTGCCTGATCGGAAAAAAGTCGTCATACGTCACGCGGGCCGGTGGCCCGCCACGCACCACCAAGTAGGGGCGAGGCTTGCCCTGGCGACCGCAAAGGTCACCCCGACCGGCGGCGATTTCAGGTAGGTGATCGGCTATACAGGCAACAGCAAGAAGCAGATTGGGAGTGTGTTTGCCGGATGAATGTGCAATTGGACCTTGCCGCGCAACGACGGCTGATTCGTCCCTTGCTTGCCCCTTCAGCGCCGCAAGATGCCCTGACTGCCTATTACGCGCTGGATCACGATTCCCGGCGCACGGTCTTGACCCTGCATCGCTCACCGGGCGGGCGCGTGTGGGGATTTGTCGCCGTGTGCCAGACGGGGCAGGATTTGTTTGTGCCGTTGGTGGTGCTGCGCGTGGCGTCGGCCGTTGCCGGCGACCTGCTCAGGCAGTCGCTCGCGCCGGGGCGGCCCTATCGGCTGATCACGACGCCCAGACTGTGCCAGGCGGTCGAGGCGACGATGGAGATCGAGCAGGCCCGGATCAATCACCTTTACACGTTGGGCGATGCCGCGCCGGCGGGCGAGATCAATGTGCTGGTTCAGCCGGGGCAGGGGCCGTTTCGCTTTGAGGTGTGCCGCGACGGTCGCCCCATTGCGGCGGCGGGCGTGAACTGGCAGACCGAGCGCCTGGCCGAGTTGTACGTCTATGTCGAGCCTGAATTTCAAGGCCAGGGCTGGGGACGGGCGGTGGCTTGGGCGACGGTCGATGCGCTTTTGGCGGCGCACCTGCTGCCGCTGTATGCCGTCGCCGAGGACAATGAGGCGTCTCGACGGTTGGCGCATGCGCTTGGTTTTGTCGACAGCGGCGCGCGCGAGTTCGAGGTGCTGGGACGGCTGCGTTCATGAGTGACATACTTGTCCACATCGACGGTGCGCACGGCGAGGGCGGCGGGCAGATTGTCCGTACCGCCCTTTCCTTGTCGGCGATCAGCGGGCGGCCTTTTGAAATGACCCGCATCCGCGCCGGGCGACAGAATCCGGGCCTGCGCGCGCAGCACCTGGCCTCCGTGCGCGCCGTCGCCGAGGTTTGCGCGGCGCAGGTGGAGGGCGACGAAATTGGCTCGCACACCCTGATCTTTGCGCCGACCACGCCGCCGCAGGCCGGCGTATATCACTGGCAAGTGGGCACGGCCGGCGCGATCGGCCTGATCTTGCAGGCGGCGCTGTGGCCGTTGGCCCTGGCTGAGGGGCAGTCGACGATCTCGCTGGTTGGCGGGACGCACGTCGAGTGGAGTCCGCCAATCGATTATGTACGTGAGGTGTACCTGCCGCTGCTGGCCGATTTGGGGCTGGATGCGCGGGTCGAGATCGACCGCTGGGGCTATTATCCGCGCGGCGGCGGGGCGATCCGCGCCGAGGTGTGCGGGCCGGCCCACCTGCACGGCCTGACCCTGACCGAGCGCGGGGCGCTGCGCGGTGTGTCGGTGCGTTCGATGGTTTCCAACCTGCCCGAGCACATTTTGCAGCGTCAGGCCGAGCGGGCCGATTTTCTCCTGCGCAAGCAGGGCGTCAAGCCGGTGGTTGAAATGCAGTCGCCGCCGTCGCCGGGACAGGGTACGGCGGTGTGGGTGCTGGCCGAGTACCGCCACGCGCGGGCCGGGTTCACCGGTTATGGGCGGCTGCGCCGGCCGGCGGAGGCCGTGTCCGAGGAGGCCTGCAAGGCGTTCGTGCGCTATCACCAGCGCCAGATGCCCGTCGACGCGCATCTGGGCGACCAACTGCTTGTGCCGCTGGCGCTGGCCGGCGCGCATTCGCCTTCCGAGTATGCCGTCGAAGCGGTGACGGCGCACCTGCTGACCAACGCCTGGGTGATTGAGCAGTTTTTGGACGTGCACATCGAGATCGATGGGCAGGAAGGCCAGGTCGGCAGAGTCAAGGTTCACACACCAGATCGTTGGCCATCGATTGCCGACCACTGACCACAGAATGGGGTTTGTGTGACGCTGTCGCGTGGTCTGCTGTCGGCGGTCATATCTTGCAGTTCAGGATTGTCCATGTTTGAATTGATGTTTCTCGGCACGTCGGCGTCGGCGCCTTCGGTGCATCGCGGGCTGTCGTCGGCGATGGTGCTGCACAAAGAATATCGTTTCATGATCGACTGCGGCGAGGGTACGCAGCGCCAGTTGCTGCGCAGCGGGTTGGGCTTTCGCCGCCTGGATCGCATCTTGCTGACCCACGGGCATCTGGATCACATTTTGGGGTTGGGCGGCCTGGCCTCGACTTTTGGGCGCTGGGAGGCGAACGATCACCTCGAAATCTGGGGCAGCCGTTGGGCGCTGGATCGCGTCGAAATGCTGCTGCAAGTGGTCTTTGGGCCGGGAGAACGTCCCCTGGATGTCGAGTTGTATGATGTTCAGCCCGGTGCTTTGCTGGAGGATGACGATTTCCGGCTGTCGGCCTTTCCGGTGTCCCATCGTGGGCCGGGATGTTTTGGCTATGCGTTCGAGGAAAGGCCGCGCCGTCCCTTTCTGGCCGACCAGGCCGAGGCGCTGGGGGTGCCGCGCGGCCCGGAGCGTGCCCGGCTGGTGCGCGGCGAGCCGGTGACGCTTGCCGATGGGCGGACGATCCAGCCCGATCAGGTGCTTGGCCCGCAGGTGCCCGGCACGCGGCTGGTCTTTGTCGGCGATGCGGGTAAAACGGACAACCTGCTCGGCGCGACGCGGGGTGCAGACGCGCTGGTAATCGAGGCAACTTATTTGCACCAAGACCTGGATATGGCGCGCCGCTTTGGTCATCTGACGGCGCGGCAGTCTGCTGAACTGGCCCGCGAGGCTGGCGTCGCTGCCTTGATCCTCACTCACCTCTCGCGGCGCTATTACGAGCGTGATGTGCTGGCCGAAGCGCGAGACGTTTTCGAGCATACGTTTGTCGCCCGTGACCTGGATATGTTTCAAATTGCCCGTGGCGGAGATGTGCAGCGGGTGCGTGACAATGCGCCGGACAGCGAAAGTGGTTGAGGGCTGTGTGCGTGGTAAAATGGGCCTGGCCCGGGAGGGATGTGTGAGTAAAGACCCGGTTCGCGTCTTGATCGCTGAGGACGATCTGCTGGTTTGCGCAATGATCCGTGGGTTGTTGCAAGATGTTGGCTTTCAGGTGGTTGGTGAGGCGGCCACCGGTCGCGAGGTGATCGATCTGCTTGCCGGGCTTGAGGGCACGCCCAAGCAGCCGGATGTCGTTTTGATGGATATCGAGATGCCCGGAATGGACGGCATCGAGGCGACGCGGCGCATTTTGGCCGAATGCCCGCTGCCGGTGGTTGCGCTGACGGCCTACGAGACGCCCGAGTGTGTAAGCCGGGCAACCGATGCCGGGGTCGGCGCTTATCTGGTCAAGCCGCCCAACGCCAGCGAGATCGAGCGGGCGATCACAGTGGCGATAGCCCGGTTCAAGGATATGCAAAACGTGTGGCGCTTGAATGCCGAGTTGGCCGACCGCAACCGCGCCTTGGAAGACGCACTGGCTCACATCAGGGTGCTGCAAAGGTTATTGCCGATTTGCGTCCATTGTAAAAAGATACGCGACGACGACGGTTACTGGCAAGAGGTCGATGTGTACATCTCGGATCGCACCAACACCGAGTTTACCCACGGCCTGTGCCCAGACTGCCAGATCAAATTGTATCCACCGGAAATTTATCCCTATCTGTATGAGCAAGATGAGTAAACAGAGCAGACAAAAACGCCCGCACAAACAGGTCCGCGCCCAGGCGGAGGCGCAGCAGGTTCAGTCGCAGCAAAAAACGGCCCTCGACGCGCGCTTGCAGCGCAACCGGCGCATCATGTTGTTTATGGCCGCGCTGTTTGTCATCGCCATCTTGCTGCGCGTCGCCAACCTGACCGCGCAAAGCCTGTGGGCCGACGAGGGCAACAGTGTGCGTGTCACCGAGCGGCCGCTCGCGTTGGTGATCGACGCGGCGCGCGCCGACGTTCACCCGCCCGGCTATTACCTGCTGCTGTGGGGCTGGGTCAAGCTGTTTGGGCAGAGCGAGACGGCGGTGCGCATGCTGTCGGTCGTCGCCGGTGTGCTCGTTGTGCTGCTGGTCTACATGACTGCCGGGCGGCTCTTTGGGCAGCGCTCGGCGTGGTTGGCCGGGCTGTGTGCGGCCGTTTCACCCTTCCAGGTGATGTATTCGCAAGAAGTGCGCATGTACATCCTGGTTGCCCTGTGGGCGACGGCGCTGGTCTACCTGTTGGTGCGCTGGTTTGATGCCGACGGCACGGCGCAGCGCACGCGCTGGGGAGTGGCCTATGCGCTGGTCGGCGCGGCCGGGCTGTGGACGCACTATTTGTTCCCGGTCGTGATCGTCGCCCTCGGCATCGCCTGGCTGGTGTGGTGGGTTGGCCGGCGGGGCAGCGCACGCTGGCAGCAGGATGGGCTGTTGTGGCTGGCTGCACACCTGGTGATGACCGGGTTGTACCTGCCCTGGCTGCCGACGGCCTGGGCCAAGACCTTTGGCTATGGCGCGATCAGCACGGCGCACGATGTGGGCTATATCGTCGTTCAGGCGTTCAAGCTGCTCAGCTTGGGCGAGACCGTGCCCGACGACGCCTGGACGCGCTGGCTGACCGTGGCCGGCGTCGGGCTGGCCGTGTTTGGCGCGTGGAGCGGGTTTGTGCCCGAGCCGTCGACTGAGCACGGAAGCCAGCGCCGCCATCCCGGCATCCCCACCCTGGCGCTGACCCTACTCGTCCTGGCGCCCATCGTATTGATGAGTGGGCTTGCGCTGGCCGGCCGCCCGGCCTACCGGCCCAAGTTCTTTCTGGTTGCCAGCCCGGCGTTTTGCCTGCTAGTTGGACAGGGCATTTCCTTGCTCGAACAGCCATCGGGTGGGCGGCGCAGCCTGATCAACCGGCTGGGGCTGTTGTTGGGCCTGGGGCTGGTCGGGGTGGGGGCGGCGCGTTCGCTGCACGCCTATTACGTCGATCCGGCCTATGCGCGGGCGGATTACCGGGGTATGGCCGCCCTGATCCACCGGATGTATCGCTCCGGCGATGCGGTGCTGCTCAACGCGCCGAACCAGTGGGAAGTGTTTACCTATTATTACCCCGAGGGGCCAAACCGCGCACCGGTGTACCCGCTCTGCCGCGCGCGCCCGCCGGTCGAGGCGGAGGTGGTCGCCGAGTTGGAGGCGATTGCCGCCGGGCACGAGCGGCTGTACGCGCTCTATTGGGCGGTCGAGCAGAGCGACCCGGAACGCATTGTCGAGCGCTGGCTGGAGGCCAACACCTTTAAGGCTTCGGAGGTCTGGTATGGCGACGTGCGGCTGGCGGTCTATGCCGTGCCGCAAGACCCGGCGGCAGTCGAGATGACCCACCCGCTGGATCATGTGCGTTTTGGCGATCAGATCGCCTTGCGCGGCTATGCGCTGTTTCCCGAGCCGGCGCAGCGCGGCGACATTCTCCAGATCGCCTTGTTTTGGGAGTCGCTCGAGGTGCCGCAAGGGCGCTACAAGGTCTTTGTCCACCTGGTTGGCGCGGATGGGCAGATCGCCAACCAGTTCGATGGTGAGCCGGGCGATGGGCTGAACCCGACCAGCGGCTGGTCGCCGCAAGACGGCGTCTTTGCAGATCGCTACGGCGTGCTGGTGCCGGTCGATGCGCCGCCGGGCGTGTACGAGCTGCTGATCGGGCTGTACGACATCAGCGGCGCGCCGCGCCTGCCCTTGTGGATCGACGGCGAACCGGCCGGCGACGCGCTGGGGTTGGCGCCGGTTCAGGTGCGTTGAGGGGAGGCGAATGATCACACCGGCGGGGATGGAATGCAGGTTCTATTACGAGGATTTTTATCGCGGGCGTGCAACCCAGGAGTGCCGCCTGCTCAAGGCCAATCCCGAGTCGCAGCCCTGGCGGCCTGGTCTGTGCGCGCGCTGCCCGGTGCCGAGCATTTTGTGGGCCAATGCCTGTCCAAATATGACCCTGACCGCGTGGGTGGGCCGTCGCTGGCTGTTTTGGCAGCGGGTGCAGGTGCGCGCGTATTGCTCGTTCTCCAAGCAAGTGGTGGCCGAGCCGCACGTCGGGTGCGGGCACTGCCACGAGGCGCGGATGAAAGAAATCGAGGAAAAGTTGGGCGGGCCAAAGCTCGAGTAGACAAGGACATCAGTTGTCAGAGTGGAAACGAGAAAATGAGGGACACATTGTCTGTGTCCCTCATTTTTGTTTTTGATCCGCGTGTCATCCGGTTCAGTCCGTCTCGTCGACGTCCAGCGTGCTGATGATGTGTTCCCATTTTTCACGAAAAACCCCGCGCAAACGCGCCGCCGCCGGGCCGGGTTCGTCGCCGTCGAGCAGCAGGCGTGCCGCCTTGCAGAAATCGGCCAGTTGCAAGAGGTGCGGGCGCTCGGCGGCCTCTTGTTCCATCTTGAGCAGTACATCGATCAACTGCTGGCGCTGGTCAAAGGTGCCGAAACGCATCACGGTGAGCAGGTTATGCGCCACCTCGTCGACGACCTGTCGGAGGGTCAGTTCGCCTTCCGGCTCGGGCGGGGTGATCGAGTCGACGATTTGTTCGTACACCGCGCGGTAGGCCGGGGGCAGCCCGCCCGCGCGCGCGGCAACATCGTCGCCGCGCAGCAGCCCGCGCATCACGTCGATAAAGGGCACCAGGCCCGGCGGCGAATCGAGGGGATCGAGCTGGCCCTGGGCCAGGGTCAATTTGCGCTCCAGTTCGTCGCATTTTTTGGGATTGTCGGATTGAAGCGCCGCCGTCACCTGGGTGGCGATGCCGGCGACTTGCAAGGCAACGTTGACGCGGACCTTGCCGTCAATCGGTGTTGTGTTACTCACGGTCTGTTTGTGTCCTTTCCAAAGCCTTAATTTGTTCTTGTGCCATTTCGATCAGGTTGGGGTCGCGGGTGAGCGCGATGGTCTGCTCCCAGTCGGCCCGGGCCAGGTCGCTTTGCCCCAGTGTATTGTGGGTAATGCCTCGCGCGTAAAACGATTGGGCGTGATCGGGCATCAACCCGATGGCGGCATCAAAGTCGAGCAGCGCCGCCTCGAACAACGCGCGTCGAAACCGCGCGTGCCCGCGCCAGTAATAGGCCTCGCCCCAATCGGGAATGTGCGCAATGGCTTGACTAAAATCCGCCTCGGCCGCCGCAAAATCTTCCAGCTCAAACCAGGCCCGCCCGCGGTCGTAATAGCATTCGACCAGTTCAGCGTCGAGGTCGAGCGCCTGGGTCAGATCGGCGATGGCGTCTGCGTAGCGGGTTTGCAGCACGTAGACCTTGGCGCGTTGGTGGTAGGCGCGGGGAAAGTCGGGTTCGAGGGCGAGCGCCGCCGTAAGGGCCACCGCGGCCTGGTCATACGCGCCGAGCACGGCCAACGTGGCCCCGCGATAATACAGCGCTTCGGGGTATTCGGGGCGCAGTTCGATGGCCCGATCCAGGTCGGCCAACGCAGAGGTGTGTTCGCCCAGTGAAAAATAGGCCCGCGCGCGCCCGTAATAGGCTTCGGCGTCGTCCGGCGCGGCCCGGATTGCGTCGCCAAAGTCGCTCGCGGCTTGCTCGTATTCTCCCCGGTGCAGCGAGGCCTGCCCCCAGGCCTTGTAAGTTGGGGCGTCGATCTGGAGTGGGACGCCAGTGTCAGCGGTGGGTGTTGTCGCCGGCGGGGCCGGCTGGGGTTGTCTCAGCAGAACAACCAGGCGCGCCACAACGACCAGCACCAGGATGGCCAGCGCGGTCAGACCGGCGATGGCGGCCCAGGTGCTTTTCGGAGAGGATGAGGGGCGAGGGTCAGTTGGCCGGTCGGTCATCTTGATGCTCCGCAGCATCTTGCGCCTGAAGCCGGGCCAGCGCGTTGCGCGCGTCCTGATCGAGCGGGTTGGCCTGGATCGCCTGCGCGAATCGCTGCGCCGCCTGTGCCCATTCGCCCCGGTCGCGGTGGATCAGGCCCAGGTTGTAATGTACGCTGTGCGCAACGGGGTTGATTTCGAGGGCGCGTTCAAAGGCTTTAATGGCGGCGCATTGTGCCTTGTCGTCGGCCAGAATGGGGTTGCCCAGGTAGGCCGCGCCGAGGTTGATCCAGATCATTTCGTTGTCCGGTTCCAGGTCGCGGGCATGCGCCAGCACTTCGATGGCCCGTGCGTAGCGTTTGGTCATCACACACGCGCCGCCGAGGTTGATCGCTGTAGGCACGTCGTCGGGAAGCAGTTCGTAGGCGCGTTCCAGCGTGGATATGGCCTCGCCGTATTGACCGGCTTGCAGCAGTTCAGCGCCCCGGTTGGCAAGCCGGCGCGCGCGCTCGGTCGATGGGGTTGTGCTGCTGCGTTTGGGCATTTTTCGGACAGGTTTGCGCTTAACCATTGGCTTCCTGGTCACTCATTCTGGGTTTGGCCCGCCGGGGTATGGCAAACACAAAGGGCACGCCGACGAGCAGCACCAGCAAGATCAGCCACGCCGCATTGTCGATCCAAAAGGCCGTCCACGGGTTGCGCGGCAACATCGAGTCGAGCCAGTTGGCGTTCAGCCTGTCCAACGAGGTGTTCAGCACGCGCTGCACGCCGCCGTCGCAGGTCGCCCCATCGGCATACGCAGCCACAAGGTCGCGCAGCGCCTGCCGTCCATACACGTTGCGGATATAGTTGATCAGGCTGGCGCTTTGTGCGTAGGCCAGGTTGGCCTGCACCGGATCCGTCGGAAACCCGGCACACAAGGTGCTCAGGGGCAGCGTCTCGCGGCGCTGAACCGCCTCGACCAGGCGCAGGTCGGCTTCGGGGTTGGGCGCCGATGCATATTCGACCGAGGTCGCCAGCCCTTCCGCGAGCCAGACCGGCATACGCTCCAGGCCGGTCTGCATCACCACGTGGAGCAAGGCGTGGGTGACTTCGTGGGGCAGGATGCGCTCGATCTTGGGCAGGTGGGCTGTTTCTGGCGCGAACGAGGTCAGAATGGTGTTGGTCTCGTACATGGTCAGCGCATCAGACAGGGTGGGCAGCGGCAGGGCCGGGGTGAGGTCCTCGTTGGAGGCATACATATAGATGGCGATTGCCTGCTCGATGCCTTCGACCGGGATGTCTTGCCTGGCCCGGTTCAGCCCGGCGATGGCCGTGTTCAGCGCCATCTGCGCGATCTCGATTTTACCTTGATACCAGTGAATGTGTATGTTGTCCTGGGTTAACGTTTGCCATTCAAAACGGGTGTCGTCGTACACAAATGTCTGTGCAGGCGTGATCAGGCGGTTTTGCTCGCTGTCTTCAACCGTCCACCAATACATCAGTTCGACAAATGGACGGATGTAGCGCTGTTCGATCTCGTGGATGTAATCGATGCTGATGGTTGGGGCCGGGTCAAAGGTCATTCGCTGGACGGTGGTTCCGTGGGTGTCGGTGGTGCGATAGGCCAGCACAATCGACTTGATGTTTGTGGTGCTGCTCACCTGGAGGTGAAAGCGGATGTATTGGCCGAAAACCGCGGTATGCTCGTTGGTGTCGATCCGGATCGGGGTTTGGGCCAGCAGCAATGCCGGCTCGACGCGGGCGATCAGCAGCAAGGCGATCAGCAGGCCGAGCGCCAGGCGGCCCGGACGGTAATATTGAGTGGTTGGGGGTGTTTGTTTGATCATACCTGTATTATACGCCAAGTAGGCAAATTATGCACGTAAAATGGCCGAATCGTCGGCGTAAAGACGGTCTGTCGGCGGTCAAACGCTTCCCTGGCGCACAGTCGTCGTCTGGCAGGCCGGCGCGGGTTGTGGTATGCTGTACACAAAAAACGCTCCCTTGATCAGGGAGCGTTTTTATGTTCGTTAACAACCCATATCAGGTCAAATAGTCGCGCAACTGGCGGCTGCGGCGCGGATGGCGCAGCCGGCGCAAGGCTTTGCCTTCGATCTGGCGGATGCGCTCGCGGGTCAGGCCGAATTTCTGGCCTACTTCTTCCAGCGTATAGCTGCGACCGTTTTGCAGGCCGAAACGCAGGCGCAAGATGCGCGCTTCACGCGGGGTCAGTGTGCTGAGCACCTCTTCGACCTTGTCGCGGAGCAGGTTTTGGTAGGCGCTCTGAGTCGGCGTAGGCGTGCTTTCGTCTTCGATGAACGAGCCAAGCTCGCTATCCTCTTCTTCGCCGACCGGGCGCTCCAGCGAGAGCGGCCGCCAGGAGACTTTGAGCATCCACTGCACCTTGCGCGGTTCGAGGTCCATTTCCCGGGCGATTTCTTCCGGCGTCGGCTTGCGGCCATGTTCCTGTTCGAGCTGGCGCGCCGTTTTGTACAGGCGGCGAATGCGGTCGCTCATATGTACCGGCACGCGGATCGTCCGTCCCTGGTCGGCGATGGCGCGGGTGATCGTCTGGCGAATCCACCAGGTGGCATAGGTGCTAAAGCGGTACCCGCGCGTGTGGTCGAACTTTTCCACGGCTTTCATCAGGCCCAGGTTGCCTTCCTGGATCAGGTCCAAAAAGGGAACACCGCGGCCCATATATTTCTTGGCAATGCTCACCACCAGCCGGGTGTTGGCCTTGATCAGGTGCTCACGGGCCAACCGCGCTTCTTCGATGCTCAACTCCAGCTGGTCTTTTTCGTTCAGGTCGAGACTGGCGCTTTTGAGTTTGCGTCGCGCATCGCGCCCCCGGCACAGCGCTTTGGCCAAATCGACTTCTTCTTCCAGCGAAAGCAGCGGGACGCGGGCCATTTCTTTCAGGTACAGGCCAACGGAATCGTCACTCGAAATGCCGCTGAGGTCAAAGATGTCTTTTTCCAGCTTGAAATCGTCTTCTTCTTGCACGGCCATCGCTTCGACCGAGTTTTCGACGTCAAGCGCATCGTCTTTGTGATCATAGACTTCAATACCCGATTCATTCAAGCGGATAAAAATATCTTCCAGTTCATCCATCCGGTCTTCAGGTGAAGCAAACATTTCGATGACGTCGTCCATCGTCAAGTAGCCTTGCAATTCAGCTTTTTCCATCAATTCTACAACGACGTCAATTTCCTGTTCCATATATTCACTCATCCTGTTCCATTCCTCTGAGTAAGAGTTCTAGTGCGGCCAGGCGCGGGTCTACCTCCTCAGCAGAGCAGGCGCATGGGCCTTCGTTTAGATTATGTCCACAGTTTGGGCACAGCCCCTTGCAGGTGTTCTTGCACAGCGGGTTCATCGGTAGGGCAACGAGCACGAGATCGCGAAAAACGGGCCGGAGTTCGACGCAGCCTTCGCCATCGATGGGACAAGCCGGATTTTGCGGTGATATGCTCGACAGCGGGCGGAAGCGTTCTTCCATTTCGATGTCGATGGTTTTGCGGATGGGTTCTAAACAACGGGCGCACTCGGTGTCGATATCGACGGCCAATGTGCCGCTCCCCAGGATGCCCTTGTCCGTTTGTATAAACGTTAATTGACCTCGAATGTCTTCGACCGATAGCTCGTCGTCGAGGTCCTGGAACCCCCATTGTACCTTAAACACAAGCGTCGTGCCGACCGGGGCGTGTACCAGTTCGCTGATATCAAGTCGCATTGTTATTATCTCCTAATCCAGGCAAGTATTGGGCTGGAAATTTCATCGAGAGCCGGCCACAATGGATTAGGAACTCTTTTTCTTTCGGGTTTGTCGCTGTTCAGCCTACCCCTACGAAGGTTCCCAAGCCTTTGCAAGGGGGAGCAGTTGACAAAATTTGACCTTTAGGCTGCAATGTGCCTGGATCAAGTCATAAAAAAAACGCGCGCCCCGAACTCGATTTGTGTTTACGGGAGGCTTGCGCATTTTCTAAAGCGTTTCAATTATAACATAGGAACAATGCTCCGTCAAGGCTTGAAGCGAGTTTTAATTTTTCTTATGTCAAATAAATATCAGAAGATTCTACCTCGTGCTTTGTAAATATGCACATATAACGTAAACGGGCAGATGGCGCGCTTGCATATTCGAGAAAAGCGAGTAAAATGAGTTGCTTGTGCCTGGCCGCGGCTGGGTTTGTCCCGTTGCCCGGTATGAAAGTTGAGAGGTGAATTGACTTTGAGCGATCGAGTGAGTGCTGTGAACAAATCGATTTGGATGTTGATCGCGGCTGCCGCAATGGTGCTGGGGTTGGGCCATGGGCCAGGCGTATGGGCGATGCCGCCATTGCAGGGCGAAGGGGTGTGCGCCATCACCGCGCCCGTTGCCGGGGGCGTGCTGCGCGGGCAGGTGATCGTCCGCGGCACGGCCAAGCATCCCAATTTTACGGGCTATCAAATCGGGTATGCGACGGATCCGAACCCCACCGGTGAGTGGAAGTTTTTTGCCAGCGGTCAGACGGCGGTCGAGAACGGGCAGTTGGGAGTTTGGGATACCACCCAACTGGCCGACGGTGCGTATCAATTGTTGATGGAAGTGTTCCGCAACGACGGGAACAAAGACCTGTGTTTTGTGGGCACAATGCGCATCAACAACTCGGCGCCGACGCCGACCTTTACGCCACTGCCGCTGCCGACATCGGCGGACACGCCCACAGTGTTGCCCTCTACGGCGACAGTAGAGGTTCCGGCGACGGCGACCGTGGTCATCGAACAGCCGCCCACATCAACGCCGCGCGCGACGCCCACCTATTCTGCGGCCGATAATCCGACACCGACGCCGGCCGAGGGCGGGTTCAAGCTGCCCATCGAGTTGAGCAGCGTTCGCGACTGGTCGTGCAAGGGGGCGCAGCTTACACTGGTGGTGGCGGTCGTGGTGGCCTTGTATTTTGTCATCCGCACCGCGGTTGCGGCCGGTGTGCGCAAGGTCGGGCAACCCAAAGACGTGGAGGGGTTTCACCACCGCCGTCCTCGGCTGCATTGATCGGAACGTGGCCGATTGGATCGTCAAGACCCTACCGTAAGCCGGTAGGGTTTTTGTTTGGGGCAGAGAGGTATTCAGGCGCGAACGGTGAGGCGCAGTATGCGGCCGGCGCGCCAGACGGTGAGCGAGATCGCGTCGCCAGGGATGATTTGGCTGGTCATTTGGTGGATGTCCGGCGGGCCCAAGACCGGGCGCTGCATCATTTCGGTGATAATGTCCCCTTTTTTGATGCCCGCGCGCTCGGCCAGCGAACCCGCGTTTACGCCGCCGACAAAAGCGCCGGGCGGGTGGTTGTCGGTTTCTTTGACGGTGGCAATCGACACGCCCAGGGTGATTCGGGAACGCTCTTGAAGCGGCAAAATCTGGCGCAGGCGGGCCATGTCAAAGCCAATCATCACTTCGTCATCAATCACAATGACCGGGACGTGGCGCTGCTTGCTGATGCGGGCCATTTCTTCCATCGCTAGCGCGTTTTCACTCACGTCATAGACCGTAAATTCGATGCTTCGCCGCTTGAAAAAGTCGATGGCGCGCAGGCAGGTCGCCGACGTGTAGGAGACATATAGTGTGATGGTAGGAGAAGGTGGGTTTTCGGTCATATCCGGTTTGGGTCAGATTAGCTAAACAGATCGGAAGAGCGTCGTGTAGGGAAAGAGTGTAGGATAGGGTGT
>CAYRXM010000010.1:38045-52451 GCA_964428175.1 uncultured Anaerolineae bacterium | reverse complement strand
GAGATAATGAGCGGTGACTGGAGTTCAGACGTGTGCTCTTCCGATCTTCTGGGTCGGGTTCGAGCAATACCTTAAAGTCGTAAATTTTCATCTTCATCTCCAAAATGCCAATAAATTGAGGACAAACTGCTCTGGACTATAACATAAAACGCAAGGGAGAACAATGAACACCTGGTCAAATGGTCCCTACTATGGTCGCTATGGCGGGGCATTTATCCCCGAAACGCTGGCGCCGGCGGTGTGCGAACTCGAAGCTGCTTACGAGGCGGCCCGGCTCGATCCGGCGTTTCAGACCGAGTTGAACGCGCTGCTGTGCGAGTATGCCGGCCGGCCCACCCCGCTGACCCGCGCCGCACGCCTGAGCGCGGCGTTGGGCGGCGCGCAGATTTACCTCAAGCGTGAGGATTTGGCCCACACCGGCGCGCACAAGATCAACAATGCGCTGGGGCAGGCGCTGCTCGCCCGGCGCATGGGCAAGCGGCGCATCGTCGCCGAGACGGGGGCCGGGCAGCACGGCGTGGCCACGGCGACCGTCTGCGCACTGCTGGGCCTCGACTGCGTGGTTTACATGGGCACGGTCGACATTGAGCGGCAAAAACTCAATGTGCTGCGTATGAACCTGCTCGGCGCTGAGGTGTGTCCGGTCGATGCGGGCAGCCGCACACTCAAGGACGCGATCAATGAAGCGATCCGCGACTGGGTGACCAACGTCGGCGACACGCACTATTTGCTCGGCTCGGCGTTGGGGCCGCATCCTTATCCGCGCATGGTGCGCGATTTCCAGCGCGTCATCGGCGACGAGGCCCGCGCGCAGATTTTGGCCGCCGCCGGCCGCCTGCCCGACGCCTTGATCGCCTGCGTGGGCGGCGGGTCGAACGCCATCGGCTTGTTTTACCCCTTTGTACAGGATGAGACGGTGGCGCTGATCGGCGTCGAAGCGGGTGGTGAGAGCATCGCTAGCGGGCATCACGCCGCCCGTTTTGCCGACCCGGCGCTGGGCCGTCTGGGCGTGCTGCATGGCGCGCAGACCTATGTGCTGCAAGACGCCGACGGGCAGATCGCCGAAACGCACAGCGTCTCCGCCGGGCTGGATTATGCCGCCGTCGGTCCGGAGCACGCCTGGCTGCGCGACCTGGGCCGCGCCGAATACACCTATGCCACCGACCGGGCCGCGCTCGACGCGCTGCAAACCCTGAGCCGGCTGGAAGGGATCATCCCGGCGCTGGAGAGCGCGCATGCCGTCGCCGAGGCGGTCCGCCGCGCGCCGACGATGTCGCCGGAACAGATTGTGATTGTCAACGTCAGCGGGCGCGGCGACAAGGACATGCACACCGTCGCCGGGGCGTTGGGAGTACACGTGTAGCGTGAAGCGTATTGCGTATTCCGCAAAACACAATTACGGAATATGCAATATGTAGCAATGGAGAAATCAATGAGTAAAATTAAAACAACCTTTGTAACTCTAAAGCAGCTGGGACGAACCGCCTTGATGCCCTATTTGACGATGGGTTTTCCGCGCCTCGACAGCGCGTTCGAGCTGATCCCGGCCGTGGTCGAGGGCGGCGCGGACCTGATCGAGCTGGGCGTGCCGTTCAGCGATCCACTCGCCGACGGGGCGACGATCCAGGCTTCGGGGCAGCGGGCGCTGGAGAACGGGATGACGCTGGATTTGTGCCTGGAGCAGGCCGGGGCGCTGCGCCGGCGGGGGATCGAGACGCCTTTTGTGCTGATGGGCTATTACAACCCCATTTTGCAGATGGGCATCGACCGGTTTGCCCGCCGCGCCGCCGAGGCCGGCATCGACGGGGCCATCGTGCCCGACCTGCCGCCGGAAGAATCGGACGAGCTGCAAGGGGCGCTGCGCGCGCGGGGGATCGACCTGATCTTTTTGCTCTCGCCGGCCTCGGATGAGGCGCGGATTCGCCTGGTGACGGCGCGCACGTCGGGCTTTCAATACCTGGTCTCGCTGCTCGGCGTGACCGGCGCGCGCGACCAACTGCCCGCCGACCTGGGCGCGTTTGTGGCCCGCGTGCGCGCGCAAACCGGCTTGCCGCTGGCGGTGGGCTTTGGCATCGCCACGCCGGCGCAGGCGGCGCAGGTGGCCTACATCGCCGACGGGGTGATTGTCGGCAGCGCGTTGATCAAGGTCGTGGGCGCGGCAGACGACCCGGCGCAGGCGGCGCGCGAGTTCGTCGCCGGGCTGCGGGCGGGGATGGATGGTGCATAGCAGGAAAAGCAGCCGCCGGCCCTACGCCTCTGCTTCTGCGAGAAGGGTTCCTTCCTCGACGTCCGTATCGCTCTCCCATTCGAGCCGGTAACCATCCGGGTCGGAAAGGGTGGTGACCCACATGTTGTTGCCGACAAAGGGTTGGGAGGGGGCAAGCCCGCGCGACTTGAACTCGCGGTACAGCGCCAGCGCATCCGCGCAGATGAACACGATCGAGACGCCGATGCCGACCTTGCTCTTCGGCACCCACCCATCGTGGCCTTCCGTCTGGAACTGTTGCAGCATCAACGCCGCGCCGTCGCGCTCAAGCCAACACCAGCGCAGCTTGCCACCGGGCGTCCACTGTTTGGTTATCCGAAAGCCAAGCCCGTCAACATAAAAGCGAACTGATGCCTCGATATCGGCCACGGCGAAAAAGGGCACCGCTTGCTTGAGGTTGGGCGGCATTGTTCACACTCCTTCGCTACATTTTGGTGTCTCCACTGGGACAACTCGCAGAGACACCAAGTAGAGTGAATTTTAGCCAATCCTTATGGTTGATATTCCCAATGCTGGCAAATCAACGATCAAGGCGTTGTCGTTGAGCTCGATCTTTTTCTCCCCGCCCCCTCGCTCCATCGTATCCACCTCGACCGCCTCACTCATCTCTCCCAACAGCGGCGACAGCGCCACCTGCGCCGTCGTATCTTGCCCGTCCATCTCGACCAGGCGCAAGATCAGTCCCGCGCCGTCCTCGCTCTGCTTGAACGCGGCCAACTGCACGTTGGGCTGCGCGATCTCGACGAACGAGGCCCAGGTGGGCAGGTCGCCGGCCTGGAAGAGGCAGCTCAGCGCCACCAGCGGGGTGTTGAATGCCGCGCCGGCGCGCGACGCCTCGCCGGCGGTCCAGTCGTCGGCGTGGGGCAGCAGCGCGTACTCGATCACGTGCTCGCCCAGGTCGGGCAGCGGGTCCGGCTCGGTGCTGGCCCGCAGCAGGGTCAGGCTGAGCGTGTCCTGGTCAAAGCTGTGCCCGTATTTGGACGAGTTGAGCAGGGCGACGCCGCCCCGGCCCGGCTTGGCGACGTCGGCCCAGCGCAGGGCGGGCACTTCTTGTCCGGCGGTCAGGTCGCGCCGGATCGCGCCAAAGGGGATTTCGTAGCGCAGTTGCGGGTGCTCGACGTTCAAGGCAAAGCGCACGCGCAGGTTGGGGATGCCGTCGGCGCTGCCCATTTCGCGCCAGTCGACGCGCAGGCGATAGTCGAGGCGCGGCGATCCGGCCTTGAGCGTCAGGTCGAGTTCGAGCGTGCTGGCATCGACCTTGCGCGTCCAGCGCCAGGTGTTGACGTAGGGGCCGCTGTGGACGCGGGTCAGCGCGCCGCCGTCGAGCAGGTCTTGCTGGCTCGTAAACTGGCCGATTACCCAGGCGCTCATGCCCTGATTGCGCTCCACGGCGACCTGCAAGACGCCGGTCGGCTCGAATTGGGCGGCCCATTCGCGCCCGCTGCGCTTGTCGAGCAGGCTGGTCAGCCCGCCGGAGGGGGGATCGATCTCGACGCGCAAATGCTCGTTTTCCAGCGTCCAATCATCGGGCTGAATCTGCCGCCACGATCCCATCATCCCCGCCCAGGGGTCTTGCAAGAGCGGTTGGGCCGGGCGCAGTTCGTCCAGCCGGTCGGAGAGGCACAGGGTTCGATAGCCCAGCGCGGGCACGTCGACCGGAAAGGCGACGGTGAGGTAGCGGTGCCCCCAATAGCGGCCCTCGTCGAGCACCTGCACCGGGCAAGGGTCGATCCCTTCGCCGTTGGCCACGAGCCGGGTCTTGTCCAGTTCGCAGTCCCACAACTTGACCTCGATCACCTCGCTGCGGGCAAAGGGCAGCGGGTTGAAAACCAGAAAAGCGCGCTCGGCGGTGCTGGACACGCTGAGCGTCGATTCGCCGCCCATGCCGGCGCTATGGCCCACGCCCGCGCCGGTCGACAGCGCGCCTTCGGCCTCGTCCCTGGCGGCGTCCGCGCCGCTGCGCAGAACACCGGTGTTCACCCTGAGACTGAGCGCGCGCAGGGCGTTGGTGCGGGCCATCGACGCTGCGGCCTGGGTCTCCTGCGCCTGGCCCAGCGTATAGTGCCGTGTCTCGCGGACGCCCGAGCCGGGCAAGATGTCGTGGAACTGGCTGAACAGCACCTTGATCCAGGCCTGGCGCAGATTTTCCTGCGGATAGGGCACGCCGCCCAGCCGCTCGCCGAGCACGGCGGCGGCCTCGGCGGTGTAGAGCAGGTTTTCGCCGTGACGGTTGGCCTGTTTTTGACGGGCCTGTGAGGTATAGCAGCCGGTAAAGACAAAATTGCGCTCGCCCGAAATTTCGGGCACGCCGGTCGCTTCCGCTTCGGCGCGGTGGAAGAAATGGTGCAGGGTCGAGAATTCGAGTTTGGGGAACACCGGCCACTCGTTCATCTCGATGATGCGCTTCAAGTCGCGCCGGGTAGGGCCGCCGCCGTGATCGCCGACGCCGTACAGCACGGGCATGGCTTTCATCCCGGTGGCCTGGGCGTATTCGGGCAGCGCGTCGGCGACCTCGGGCGAGATGGTGGACATGTACCACTGCACGTCGCTAAAGGCCAGCACGCGCGCGCCGTCGGGGCCGAGCCACCAGTAGAGGTGCGGGCCGACGCTGCCCCGGCAGTGGTAATAATATTTCACCCCGCCGCGCGCCAGGATGGTGGGGATGGTCGCCGCGTGGCCGAACGTGTCCGGCTCAAAGTCCACCTGCACCGCCTCCGGCCCCAGGCCGAATTTTTCCTGCACGTACCGGCGGGCGTAGAGCAGGTGGCGGCACAGGCTCTCGCCGCTGGCCATGTTCTTGTCGCCCTCGACCCACTGGCTGGCGGTGATCTCCCAGCGGCCTTCGCGCACCCGTTGTTGTATTTTTTCAAACATCTGGGGATGGTAGCGTTCAATCAGATCGTAAACCGAAACCTGATCCTGGCTGAAAATAAAAGCGGGAAACTCGTCCATCAGGGTGAGCATGGTGCCAAAGGTGTCGTTGGTGACGGCTACCGTTTCCGGCCACGACCACATCCAATTCATGTCGATGTGCGCGTGGCTGATGCAGAGCAGGGTGTACGCTTTGGCCGCCTGCCCGACCGGCGCGAGCTTTGACTCCAAGTGAGCAGTCAGTAAGTCAAAGTCTGTGTCGGATTGGGCGAGGCCGTGGTCGAGCATGTGTGCGGCGTCGAGGAGCAGCGCCTGCCATTCATCTGCCTGCTCGGGGTGGACCGCGCACAGCCGGCGGGCAAACTGAAGCTGGGCGGTGAGTCGCTCCAGGTGTTGGGCCTTTTGCCCGGCCTGGCGCTGGATCGATTGGACGGTGCGGTTGAACTCGCTCACAAACGAGGACATGGTCAGTTCTCCTTTGAACAGTGACATAGATCGAATGCATCGCCAGTTTGACCTGTGTGGTCGGTGGTCTGCCGTCAGTGGTCGGCAGACTGCCGCCCAAAAGTATAGCACATTTCGACCGGCAAGGCGAAAATTCGCATCCAGGCCCTTTTCATGCTATAATCCGCGCACAATGAGGATATAAAAATGACCTGGGATAATCTGCTTTGGCCCATCGCCAGCCTGATCAGCGTGGTCGTGGGCATCACCATTCACGAATTTTCGCACGCCCTTTCGGCCGAGATACTCGGTGATCCGACGCCGCGTTACAACGGACGCTTGACGCTCAACCCGTTGGCCCATTTCGATCCGATGGGCGGCATCATGGTCTTGATGAGTTCGCTCAGCGGCCTGGGTTTTGGCTGGGGCAAGCCGGTGCCGGTCAACCCGATCAACTTGCGCTTTGGTCCCCGCGTGGGCATGGCGATCACCGCCTTTGCCGGGCCGTTTTCCAACCTGGTGCTGGCCACGTTGGCCGCCGCGCCAATCCGCATCGCCATGACGTTGAGAGCATCTCTGCCCTACACGCTCATCGCGCTCTTGCTGATGATTGCCCTGATCAACATCTCGCTGGCTGTGTTCAACATGCTGCCGCTTGCCCCGCTGGACGGTTTCAGCGTGCTGCGCGGCCTGTTCAGCCTGATCCGCGCCAATTGGGCTTACCGGGCCGGCACATTTCTGGACCGGCTTGAGCCGTTCGGCCCGATTGTCTTGCTGCTGCTGATCATGTCCGGCTGGATTCTGCCCGGAGTGGGTCTGCTCAGCCTGATTCTAAGCCCGTTTATCAGCCTGTTCAGGTGGGTCATCATCGGGTATTAGGGCGTATGCTCAAGTCGATCCTGTATCGCACCGGGCAGTTCTGGGGCGGCCTTTTCGCCCGCGTCGATCCGCGTCAAGAGGCTGTGGCAGTCGAGCAGTTGTCACCGGCCGAAGCGGCGATCTATGGTCGTATGTCGTCCACCGATCGCCGGCACAGCCTGGGCGTGTTTTACACGCTGCGCGAGGCTGGTCACAGCGACCCTATCTTGTTGAAAGCCGCGCTGCTGCACGACGCGGGAAAATCGGACCGCCGCCTGACCCTGGCCCACCGCGTGGTGGTGGTCTTGCTGCGCCGCTGGGCGCCGAACTTGCTCGAACGCTGGGCGCAAAACGGGCGCGGCTGGAAGGCCGGGTTTGCCGTCCACCTCAATCACCCTCAGTCTGCCGCGCAGATGGCCGAAAGGGCCGGCAGCGAACCCGAGGTCGTCGAATTGATTCGCAACCATCAGGCCTACCCCGCGCCCAACGAGCGCGTGCGGATTTTTCAATGGGCCGACGGACAAAATTAAAGGAGATCATAGCGATGGCATCCAAACCCGTCATTACCATCATCGGCACCGGCCTGATCGGCGCCTCGATTGGCCTGGCCATCCGCCAGGCGCGGAACGACGATATCGAACTGGTCGGGCACGACAAGGAAAGCGGTGTGGCCCAGGCCGCCAAACGGCTGGGCGCGGTTCACAAAGTCGAGCGTAATCTCTACACGGCGTGCGCTCAAGCCGATATGATCGTGCTGGCCATTCCCGCTTCGGGCGTCAAGGAGACGTTGGAACTGGTCGCCAACGATCTCAAGGCCGGCTGCGTGATCACCGACACGGCCAGCCTCAAGGTGCCGGTGCTCAAGTGGGCCGACCAGCTTTTACCGGACAGCGTCAGCTTTGTCGGCGGCGATCCGATCCTGTTCGGCGACGAGGCCGGCATCGAATCGGCCAAGCCCGACTTGTTTGCCAAAAAAATGTACTGCCTGACTCCGTCGAACCGGGCCAGCGCGGACGCGGTCAAGCTGGTGACGGACCTGGTGGCCATGCTGGGCGCCATCCCGCACTATATCGACCCCTTTGAGCACGACGGGTTGATCGGCGCTACCGAGCACCTGGCCGACGTGGTGGCGGCAACCTTTTTGGGCGCGCTCGCTTCGTCGGGCGGCTGGCATGACATGCGCCGCGTGTGTGGGGCGACCTTTGATCGCGTGACCTGTTTTGCCATGCAAGACGTGGTCGAATATCGCGACCGGGCCTTGATGAACAAGGAAAACCTGACCCGCTGGATCGACGCGCTGCAAAACGAGCTGTTCAAATTCCGCACCATGCTCGAGCAGGGCGAACCCGAGGTGATCGAGCGCTATTACCGTGAAAAGATGGCCGCGCGCACCGAGTGGCTGGAGGCTTTTTCGACGCAAAGCTGGGACGGCGTCAAAAAATCCGACATACCCACCGCCGGCGAGATGATGGGGCAGATGTTCTTTGGCGGGCTGGCCGGCAGACGCAAAAACTAACTGCTCACCTTCCCGCAAGTCTTGGCGACCCGGCGCGATCATTCGTACCTGGCTGTCCGGGAATATCTTTCGGGAAGGCTGGCTGAGAAATAAAGTGATGTGCCGTGAGAAAAAGTCAATGGATCGTCCTCGCGCTCTGTCTGTTCTCCCTGGCGCGAGGCGTATATGGGCTGGGCCGTTCGAGTTTGTGGTGGGATGAAAGTCTGAGCCATCACCGGGCGACCAGGCCCTTTTCTTTTATCCTCTCCAACCAAATCCTGATCCCATCCGGCGAGACCGAGATTTCCTCGATTGACAACCACCCGCCGTTTTATTTCATGCTTTTGCGGGTGGTGGTGCTGGCTGCCGGCGACAGCGAGTTTGCACTGCGCTTTCTCTCGACGGCGGCGGGCGTGCTGATCGTGCCTTTGTTGTACCTGTGCGGTGCGCGCCTGTTCGACCGCTGGAGCGGCGCGTTGGCGGCGCTGATCGGTGCGCTGTCGCCCCTCTATCTGTGGTACAGCCAGGAAGCGCGGCCCTACACCCTGGCCACCTGCCTGGGCCTGTTTTCGTTCTATGCGCTGCTGCGCCTGCTCCAGGATCGCGCGCGGCTGCTGCGCTGGGGCCTGGTCTATGTGATCGCCGTGACCTTGATGCTGACCACGCACTATCACAGCTTTTTGCTGCTGCTGGCGCAGGGGGCGATCTGGCTGTTGAGCCTGGTCAAAGGGCGGCGGTTGGGCTGGGTGCTGATCGCTGTTTTCATTGTCGCCGTGGCGGTGTTTGTCTGGGGCTGGTCGGCCATGCCGCCGCGCAGCGACGTTTCGGGCTACCGCTTTGTGCCCCTGCCCGAACTGCTGCGCGATGTGCTGCATGCCTTTACCCTGGGCCTTTCTGCCGACGCGCTGGCCGGCGTGCGCTGGGTGGCCCTCGGTCTGGCGCTGGCCTCGGCGGTGCTGCTGGTGGCGCAGAGCTGCGCGCCGCGCGCGCACGCGCTCTTTGCCCTGCTCGGTTTCCTGGGGCCGGTGGCGGCAATGTTTGCCCTTTCGCTGTTCCGCCCGGCTTACCTCGGCTCGCGCCACCTGATGTTTGCCAGCCCGTTCTATTACCTGCTGCTGGCCGGCGGCGCGGCCCAATCGCGCCACGTGCATCCGGGCCGCCGCTTGAGCCTGGGCTGGGCTTTCGGCGGCGCGCTGGCGGTTGTGCTGGCTGGGATGATCGTTTCCAACCTCGCTTATCGCACCGATCCGCAGTATGTCAAAGAAGACCACCGCTCGTGGGGACGCTATCTGAGTGAGCACGTCCGTCCCGGCGACGCGGTGTTTGTCGTCCCTGCGCCGGTCTCTGACCTGTATGAGTATTACACGCAGACCGACGCCCCGCACATCGAAATGCCGCTCTTTGGGGTGCCGATTGAGCAGACCTATGCTGCGCTCGCCGAGTGGGCCGGGCAGTATGAGCGCATCTGGGTCGCTTTTTCGTCGACGCCGGGCTGGGCCAATGTGGGCAATGCTGCGCTGCGCTGGTTGGAAGCCAACGCGCGCCGCGTGTCGCTGGTTTCCTTTGACAGTACCAGCGTGTCGCTACAGGCACACGCTTTTTACACCCGCCTGCCGCAGGTCGACGCGCTGCCGCCGGACGCAACCCCGCTTCAATTGGGCTTTGACGATCAGCTCGCGCTGCTTGGATCGGACCTGCCGGAGCAGGGCATCGCGGCCGGGAAATCGCTGCCGCTGACGCTGTACTGGCGCGCGCAGCAGCCCTTGACCCGCGCTTACCGGTTGGCGCTGGCGCTCACAGATGACGACGGTCTGGTCTGGGCGGCGATGGACACCGCGCCGCTGCAAGGCGCTTTTTCCACCGCAGAGTGGCCCGTCGACGCGCTGATCCGCGACCAGATCGACCTCGACTTGCCGCCGGGCATCCCGCCCGGGCGCTATCAGCTTACGCTTTCGGTTTATCCCCAGGATGGCGGGCCGGCGCTGGCGGTGCGCGGTCTGAAGGATGGCGCGCTGCAAGGGTTGATCGCAGAGATTGGCGGGGTCGAGATTGCCCCTGGCGGCGGCGCGCTGCCGGCCGGTGCGCGGCCGGTGCGCCTGCGCGACGGTGGGCTGTCGCTGCTGGGCTGTCGCTACGACGCATTGACCTATCTGCCCGGCGACGTGATGCTGCTGCACCTGTACTGGCAGGCCGGGCGGGCGGGCATTCGAGACAGGTCGTTTACGGTGCAGATCGTCGATGCCGGCGGCGCGGTCGTCGCCGAACGCAGCTACCCGGTTTCGACGCGCTATCCGCCCGGTGTGTGGGCCGGGGGCGAGATGGTCTGGGCGCAGTACCGGCTGCGCATCCCGGCGGCGACGGCAGCGGGCGAGCACCACCTCCGGCTCGCGCTCGACGGGGCCGCCGGGCGGCAGGCCGAATTGGGCGCGCTGGCGGTCGGCGCGGCCGCTGGAGAGCGCGTGTTCGAGGCGCCGCCGATGCAGTACACGCTCAACCTCAATTTCGATGACCGGATCGAGCTGCTGGGCTACGATTTGCAGACGGACGCAGCGCAGCCGGGCGGGGCGATCTCGTACACGCTCTACTGGCGCGCCTTGCAAGACATCGAGATCGACTATACCGTGTTCAATCACCTCCTTGCTGCCGACGGGCAGGTGTGGGGCCGCTGGGACGATCAGCCGCAGGGCGGCGCGTCGCCGACCACGCGCTGGGCGCCGGGCCAGGTGATCGCCGACGGGCGCCGGGTTCCCGTCGATGCTGCTGCGCCGGCCGGCGCGGTGCGCCCCACCGTGGGCCTGTACGACGCACGCACCATGCTGCGCCTGCCGCTGCGCGACGCGCAGGGCAACGTGATCGCCGATCAGGTCACTTTGAGCGAGGTGGACATACAACCCGAATGAAACAGCCTTTGCCCCGATCCAACCCCGGAAACCCGCTCTATAACGTGCTGATGATCGCGCCGACGATGTTTTTCGCCGATTACGGCTCGCACGTGCGCATTCTCGAGGAGGCGGTCAACCTGCGCGCGCTGGGCCACCGGGTGACCATTCTGGCCTATCCCAATGGGCGCGACGTGGCCGGGCTGGATGTGCTGCGCTGCTGGGGTGTGCCATTCAACTATCGCATCATCGTCGGCTCGTCGAGGCACAAGTTTTACCTGGATGCGATGCTCGGCCTCAAGGGGATCGCGGCGATGTTCAAGGTGCGGCCCGACGTGATCCACGGGCACATTCACGAGGGGGCGTTGATCGGCAAAGCGTTGAGCCTGCTGTGGGGCGTGCCGCTGGTGATGGATTTCCAGGGTAGCCTGACTGGTGAGATGATCGACCACCATTTCCTCCAGGCCGACAGCGCCTGGCTCAAGACGTTTCGCTGGCTCGAAGAACGCATCGTGCATTGGTCGAACGTGATCATTACCAGCTCGCACAACGGCGCCGACCTGTTGAGCAGCGAGTTTGG
This sequence comes from uncultured Anaerolineae bacterium, assembly GCA_964428175.1. Classification (GTDB taxonomy): domain Bacteria; phylum Chloroflexota; class Anaerolineae; order JAFGEY01; family JAFGEY01; genus CAYRXM01. The sequence goes on along the minus strand of CAYRXM010000010.1, from coordinate 41,058 downwards.
TCGCGCCAACGGCGACGTACACACCATTTCGGACTGCGTCAACCCGGAGGTCTTTCGGCCTGATTTGCTCGCGCCGGAAGAGCGTGCGCGGCTGCGCGCCGAGTATGGCATTCCCGCCGAGGCGCAGGTGGTGGTCTACCTGGGTCTGCTCGCCGATTACCAGGGCATTCCGCAGTTGATCCAGGCGGCGCGGCAGGTGCTCCAGCGCTGCCCGGAGACCTATTTTCTGGTTTTCGGCTGGCCGGCCGTCGATCACTACCGGGCAATGGCCGCCCAGGCGGGCGTCGACGGGCGGGTCTTTTTTCCGGGGCTGGTATCTTACGAAGAGGCTCCGGCCCGGCTGGCCCTGGGCGATGTGGCCGTCGCGCCCAAGCTTTCGGCCACCGAGGGGGCGGGCAAAATTCTCAATTATATGGCGATGGGCCTGCCGGTGGTCGCTTTTGACACGCCGGTGAGCTGCGAATACCTGGGCCGCTGCGGCACCAGCGCCGCGCCCGGCGACGTGGATGGGTTGGCCGAAGAGCTGCTGTTTTTGCTCGAAAACCCGGCCGAGGCGCGCGCGCGCGGCGCACGTTTGCGCCAACGCATTTTGGACTGCTTTACCTGGCGGCAGGGCGCGCAGAAAATTGTCGAGGTGTATAAAAAGGTTTGTCCACGCCCGCGAAGCGTGTTATAATCTGCGTTTACATGTGATTTTGGCAACGGCTCAGTCTGCATCGATCCTTTGGGCGAGCAGCTGCATTTTGGGAAAGGCAGCACAGAAAAGTTTATGTGGCATCGATTGAAAGAACTGGTTCAATTCCGCGACCTGTTGTTCAACCTGGTGGTGCGCGACCTCAAGGTGCGCTATAAAAACTCGGTGTTGGGCGTCTTGTGGTCGTGGCTCAATCCGCTGTTCATGATGGTGGTTTATACCGTCGTTTTTACGGTGATGCAGACCGGGGGCGCGCGCGTGCCGGATGGCAAATTCCCGGTTTTCGTGCTGTGCGCCTTGCTGCCGTGGAACTTTTTTTCCAGCTCGGTGATCCAGTCGGTGAACTGTATCGTCGAAAATGCCAACCTGGTCAAAAAAGTCTACTTTCCGCGCGAAATTCTGCCCCTGTCGGTGGTGTTCTCCAACCTGGTCAACTTTGGCATCGCCTTGATGGTGCTTTTCCCCATGCTGCTCATTTTCCGCGTTCGCCTGACTTTATGGGTGTTGATGCTGCCGGCGATCATTCTCATTCAGGTTGCCTTTACCACCGGCATGGCCCTGCTGTTGTGTACACTGAACGTCTTTTACCGCGACACCAAGGCGATCATGGATGTGGGCATGATGGCCTGGTTTTTCGTCACCCCCATTTTTTATCCGATCAGCGTGCTGCCGAACAGCAAGGTGATTGGGGGATTGACCATCGATATCCACCGCTGGACGCGCATCCTGAACCCGATGGCTTCGCTGGTGGCGGCCTATCACGATACCTTGTTTCATGGTCAACTGGTCGGGCTGGATTTTTTGGCCCGCACGGCGGTGACATCTCTGGTTGTCCTGGCAGTTGGTTATGCCGTCTTTTATCGATACAGCAAAGTGTTTGGTGAAGAAGTTTAGAGGAATGTGATATGTTGAGTACAATTGCTCTGGTTTTGCTGGCGCTGGTGGTTTTTCTTGTTCTGACATTGATAGTGGCCATCGCGCTGGCGTTCGTCAGTTGGGTGCTGACCCTGATCTTTGCCTTTTCGACTCTGGAAGCGATCATCTTGACCACGGTTGCCGGGCTGGGTATGGGGTTGGCCGTCGTTCTGGTGTTTCGCGGCCTTTTGCTGTCTTGGCCGACCAATCCGGAAACAGAGGACGATGACGACGACGATGATGATGACGAGTACGATCTGCCGTCCGGCAAAATCTGGCGTGTGCCTCAGCCAATGCCTGTTGCGCCCAGCCGCCCGCGCAGGAAGCGGCGATGACCGATTCGACGGCGATCTGCCGCGGGCATCCCAGCTATGTCTGGCGCGCCGGGCAGGAACGGCGGCTGGACATCGTTCGCGAGCACGTGGCGCTGGAAGGCCGGCGCATCCTCGACGTGGGCTGCGGGCTGGGGATGTACACCGAGGCTTTTGGCCGCTATTCCGACCAGGTCTACGGCGTCGAGGTCGAACTGGAGCGCGCCGTGGCGGCGCAAGGGCGGTCGCGCGGCGTCGCCCAGGCGGTGGGCGAAGCGCTGCCCTTTCCCGACGGCGCGTTTGACGTGGTGTTCAGTCACGAGGTGCTGGAGCACGTCGATGATGACCGCCAGGCGGCGCGCGAGATGGTGCGCGTGACGCGGCCCAGCGGGCAGATCGTTATTTATGTGCCCAACCGGCTGTGGCCTTTTGAAACGCACGGCATCTATTGGCGGGGGCAGTATCACTTTGGCAACATCCCGCTGGTCAACTATTTGCCCGACGTGCTGCGCGACCGGCTGGCCTGGCACGTGCGCGTCTATACGCGGCGCGGCCTGCTGGCCCTGTTCGACGGGCTGCCGGTGCGTGTAGTGGTGCAGCGCACAGTGTATCCCGGCTTTGACAATGTGGTGCGCCGCCGGCCGGCGCTGGGCGGGTTGATCCGCGCGCTCAGCTATCAATTCGAACGCTGGCCCGTGCTCGAGCGATTTGGCCTGTCTCATTTTGTCGTCCTGGAACGACATCTCGATACTGGTGAACGGAGAGGATAGAAAATGAACCCGGTGGCATTTCAGATCGGCAGTTTGTCCATCTATTGGTATGGTATCTTGATCGTGATCAGCGTGCTGGTGGGGGCGTATGTCGCCGGGCTGCAGGCGCGGCGATACGGCCAGGACCCCGAGCGGGTCTGGGATGCGCTGCTGGTCTGCCTGATCCTGGGTGTGATCGGCGCGCGGCTGTACCACGTCTTTTCGACGCCGCAGGGCAACATGGTCGGCTGGGCTTATTACCGCCAGGATCCGGCGGCGATTTTGCGCATCTGGGAGGGCGGGCAGATCGGAAGAGCACACGTCTGAACTCCAGTCACCGCTCA
>CAYRXM010000010.1:10131-38035 GCA_964428175.1 uncultured Anaerolineae bacterium | reverse complement strand
CCCCCCCCCCTCAACCCCCTTGTAAGGGGGTGTGTGGTGTACCGTGGGGGGCTGTGCCTTGGGGGGGGGGGGGGGGGGCCCTGCTGGGCGCGATCATCGGCGGGGCGCTGGGGCTGGTGCTCTATGCCCGGCTGGCCAAACTCTCGGCCCTGACCTGGCTGGACATCGCCGCGCCGGCGCTGCTGCTGGCCCAGACGGTGGGCCGCTGGGGCAATTATATCAACCAGGAATTGTACGGCCCGCCGACCACGCTGCCGTGGGGCATTCCGATTGCCATCAATTATCGCATTGCACCTTTTACTGACATGCTGCAATACCCGTCGGAAACCATGTTTCACCCGGTTTTCCTCTACGAATCGCTGTGGTGTCTGATCGGTTTTGTCTTGCTGTGGTGGGGGATGGGCCGTTTCAAATCTTGGCTGCGCGCCGGCGACGCTTTTTTGTTTTACGTGGCCTGGTACGCCGTGGGCCGCTTTGGCGTCGAGGCGCTGCGCCCAGACGCCTGGATGCTGGGGCCAATCGCGGCGGCGCAGGTTTTCTGCGCCATCGCTTTCGCCGGCGCGCTGGCCGCATTTTTCATCCGCCGCCGCGCTGGGCAATCGCCAGCCCCAGAGGTCGAAGCGCCGGTTGAGGAGGCGGAGGCCGCGTGAATCGCCGCACGCTGCTGCTGTCGGGGCTGCTGGCGGCCCTGTTGATCGGCTTGGGCGCGTTGCTCTATGCGGCGCTTCGCCCGTCCGATCCGGCCGATGCCCGCGCCCGCCGCGAGATTCCCAACACCGACCTCAACCCCTATGGGGCCAACTTTTTCCTCGAACGCGAGGTGGAAGCCTGGAAGCGCGAGGAGACGGTGCGCATGGCCGCCGAGGCCGGTATTGGCTGGGCCAAGCAGCAGTTCATCTGGGCCGAGATCGAACCGCAGGAGGGGCAGTATCGCTGGGCCAAGTACGATGCCCTCGTTGACCTGTGCGAGCGTTACGGCATTCAAATGATCGCCCGGCTGGATGGCGCGCCCGATTGGTCGCGCCAGGACAACAGCATGCCGGGCCGCCCGCCCGACGATTTCGAACAATACGGCGAGTTTGTCTACCAGTTTGTCGACCACTACCGGGGGCGCATTCGTTACGTCCAGGTGTGGAACGAACCCAACCTGTACATCGAATGGGGCAACCGGCCGGTCGATCCGGCCGGGTACGTCGATCTGCTCAAGGTGGCCTACCGGCGGGCCAAAGAGGCCGACTCGAACATCTATATACTCAGCGCGCCGCTGGCGATCACCCTGGGCGAGCCGCACCCCGATCCGGGCAAGTGGCGGGCGATGAATGACCTGCAATACCTGGACGAGATGTACCAGGCCGGGGCAGCCGGTTATTTCGACATTCTTTCGGCCAATGCCTTTGGTATGGACTTGGCCCCCGAAGATGAGCCGTCGCCGAGCAAGTTGAATTTCAGGCGTGTTGAATTGCAGCGTAGAGTGATGGAGCGCTATGGCGACAGCAACAAGGCGGTGTGGATCAACGAATACGGTTGGAATGCAGCGCCGGAAGGGTTTGCGCAGGAGGCATTGATCTGGCAGCGGGTGAGCGAGGAACAGCAAGCCGATTATACGCTGCGCGGCATCGAATACGGGCGCAAAAACTGGCCCTGGGCCGGGGTGTTCAACGTCTGGTATTTCCGGCAGGTGGGAAACGTCAGCCCACAAGATGCAGGGTATTATTTCAGGATGGTCGACGTCGACTTTACGCCGCGCCGTCTGTACCTGGCGGTCAAGGACCGGTCGGGGCAGCAGCGCAAGGCCGGGCCGGGCTATTTTGAAGAGACCCACCCTTCGGTGCAGGTTTCGCCGGGCGGCTGGCTGGCGCGGATCGACGGGCAGGCGAGCGGCGCTGCAACGCTGTCCAGCGACGAGCCGGGCAGCACGTTGGCCTTTTCCTTCGAGGGCGGTACGGTCTCGCTGATCGCCTGGATGGGGCCGGACGGGGGACAGTTGTTGGTCACGCTGGATGGGCAGTCGGTCGACGGCCTGCCGGTCGACGGGCAGGGGCGCTCATACATCGACCTCTATGACCCGCAGCGTGCCGCCCGGGTTTTGCCGCTGGCCCGGACCGCCGACTCGAAGCCGGGCGTCTTGCGCCTGTCGGTTGCCGAGACAGCCAACCCGGCCTCGACGGGGCAAACGTGCGAGATCGACGCATTCCAGGTTGAGCAAACACCGGGACGCTCGTTTCCGTTGCTGCCGGTTGTGGGGCTGCTGGTGGCCTGTGTGGGGGTGGGTTGGCTGCTGGGCCGCTCGATGATGGCGTGCAAGCCTTGAATCTCGAAAAAAAGCCGGTCTCAAGACCGGCTTTTTTTATTGCTGATCGGGGTTGGCTGCGCTGATCTCGTAGGATTTGCTCAACAGCATTTGCGTGCTTTGAAAGAGTTGAGCGTTCTCCAGCGCGCTGCCGATGAGATCGCCGACGGTGGAAAATACGGCCCGGTCGGTTTCGCTCATGCTCGACGGATCGGTTCCATAAATCTCGAGCACGCCCAGTGCATGCTCGATGCCGCGCAGCGGAACACCCATAAAGACTTGCACCTGGTTCTCTTGGGCCTCGAACACAAAATCGCCCTGATCGCTGAGTGGGGCGATCAGCCTGGGACTTTGCGTGCGCACGATCTGTGCCAGCAGGCCCTCTTGCAGTGACGCGGTTTCGGGGCGCTGGATGCCGTATTGGATGGTTCGTCGCAGCAGATCATCCGGCTGCTCGATCAGGTAGACGGCGGCGGCGCACAGCGGCGCGTGTGCGAGCAGTTGGGCCACGCTTTTTTCCAGGACGCGCTGCGGGTTAAACGTGCCCGACGCGGCAATGACCACAGCATTGATCATCTCTAGCTCGGCATTGCGGCGCAGCAGTTCTTCTTCGCGGCGTTTGACCTGAAGCTTGGCCTTGATCACCGCCCCCAGTTCTTCGGCCGGGAACGGTTTGGTGATATAGCCGTCCGCGCCAAACTCGACTGCCGCCACCTTGTCGGCGACGTTTTCCAGGGCCGTGACCATGATCACCGGGATGTATTTGAGCAGCGGGTCATTTTTGACGTGCTGGCAGACCTTGAACCCGTCGATGCCGGGCATCATGATGTCGAGCAAAATCAGATCGATGGGCAGGGGTTTCCATCGCGACCGCGGCCAGGTGACTTTTTGGATCAGATCGACGGCTTCCAGCCCGGTGAGGGCAGCCAGCACACGATAGCCGCGAATTTCCAGCATCATCTTGATCAGATCGACCGTGCCGGGATCATCATCGACAATGAGAACGGTTGGTTTGTTTTCTACCGAAACCATCATATTCTCTCCGCATTCGAGCAAAGGGAATGAGTGACGGATTTATTGTACCACAAAGGCATCCAGATGGCAATCGCTTGTCAACATACCCCGGCTTGTGATACAATAAACATACCAAGTCGCTCCCAAAACTCCGGTAAAAAAACACTGCTCAAGACATAAAAAGGCCGCCCCGGCCTGGAAAGGAGAGCAAGGTGTCGAAAAAAAAGCGCAAGAATCAGGAAGCCCAGGTCGAAGCGCCGCCCCAAGACATCAAGGCGGAGGGCCGCAAGATCAGCAATCAGGAGTACGAAAAAGAACTGGGCAAACTGCAAATCGAGCTGGTCAAGCTGCAAGAATGGATCAAGGCCCAGGGCCTCAAGTTGGTGGTTATCTTTGAGGGCCGCGATGCCGCCGGCAAGGGCGGCACAATCAAGACGATCACCCAATGCCTGAATCCCCGCTACTGCCGGGTGGTGGCGTTGGGTATCCCCACCGAACGCGAGAAAACCCAGTGGTACTTTCAGCGTTATGCGCCGTACCTGCCCGCAGCCGGCGAAATGGTGCTTTTCGACCGGAGCTGGTACAACCGCGCCGGCGTCGAGCGCGTTATGGGCTTTTGCAGCGAGGCCGAATACCGCGAGTTTTTGCGCTCTTGCCCCGAGTTTGAGCGCATGCTGATCCGTTCCGGGATCACCTTGATCAAATACTGGTTTTCGGTCAGCGATGAAGAACAGGAGCGCCGCTTTCAGGCGCGCATCGAAACTCCCACCAAGCGCTGGAAGCTCAGCCCCATGGATTTGCACGCGCGCACCAAGTGGGTGGAATATTCCAAGGCGAAAGACGCCATGTTTGCCTCCACCGACATCAAGCAGTGCCCCTGGTACGTGGTCAACGCCGACAATAAAAAGCGCGCCCGCCTCAACTGCATCCATCACCTGCTGAGTCTGATCCCCTACCAGGATTTGACCCCGGAAAAGATCGATCTGCCACCGCGCCAGCCGGATTCGGGCTACGTCCGCCCGCCGATCACCGATCAGACCTTTGTGCCCGAAGTGTACTAGCATCAGTCTGAAACGATCCTCTAAAAATGATATAACTGGAATCAGGGCAATATCTTTACAATAGACCGGGGCAGGTGTAGGGCGGTTTTGTTAACCGCCGCCTGGGCTATGATCCAGAAGAGTTTTACGGGATGGAATAGGGAAGGATGGCTTTTTATGACAGAAGAGAGAGATTTTTCCGCCCGGCTTCCCAATGAGCAACTATTTGCGTTCTGGGAGGTCGAACAGAAATACGAGCGCGAGCTGCATGTGGACATTCAAAATCCACACGCCTCCGATCAGAACGACGGCACGCCTGAACTGCCGTTCAAAACGATCAACGCCGCGGCCCAGGTTGCCACACCAGGAACCAGGGTGCTGATTCACGGTGGGACGTACCGTGAGACGGTTCAGCCGGCCATGGGCGGCTTGGGGCCGGAAAAGATGATCAGCTACGAGGCCTATCAGGGCGAAGAGGTGATCATCAAGGCTTCCGTGGAGGTCAAGGACTTTAGGCCCAGCGTCGGCTGGCGCTTGTTCCCATGGTCTGGACATACCGTCACTTCGCCGGAAGCGATCAAAGTGTGGGAAATCGAACTGAACCCGGAGGACTTTAAAGGCTACAACCCGTTCTGCGCCGTGAACATCCTTCACGACCGGCTCTTTATCGAATACGATAAAACCGACATGACGCCCTATCTGAATCGCCGGGGCATGGTGTTCGTAGATGGCAAACCGATGCAGCAGGTCCCGCTGTATAACCAGTTGAGTCAAAACGACAATACCTATTGGGTGGAGGCCAACGGCCAGAAGGTCCACATTCGTCTGCCCGGCGACGCCGACCCCAGGGATCACGTCATCGAGGTGAGCAACCGCGAACAGTGCTTTGCCCCTAAAGAACCTTTCCTGTCCTACATCCGCGTCAAGGGGCTAATATTGGCGCACGCCGCGACCGGCGCGCCCGTCCCGCAGCGAGGTTCCTTGTCCTGTTATCGGGGACATCACTGGATCATCGAAGACTGCACCATTGACTGGTCGAATGCCACCGGCATCGACTGCGGCAACGAGTGCTGGCACCACGACCGCATCGAGGGGCAGATCATCGGCTATACCGTCATCCGGCGCAATACGATCAAGGACGTGGGCGTGTGCGGCATCGCCGGCATGTTTGTGCGTAACATGCTCATTGAGGACAACCTCATCGTGGGGACGGGGTGGCAGCGGATGGAGCTTTCGTGGGAAGCGGGCGGCATCAAGGTCCACAATGCGGTCGATTCCCTCATCCGCCGGAACGTCATCAAGGGCTGCATCGGCTGCGACGCGCTGTGGATGGACGTGGGCAACGAGAATTGCCGCGTCACGTCGAACCTGTTCATCGACGGCATCAACGCCCGCGAACACATCTTTATCGAGTGCTCGCGCGACGCCGAGAATCTGATCGACAACAACATCATCTGGAATGTCGAAGGCCGGTACGATAAGAACGCCTTGCCCGCCGAACCCGGTTCTGCCGGCTGGTACAAGACTACCGAGCCGGAGGGCAGAAACGGTTACGGCATCTACCTGGAAGGCACCGACCGGCTGAGAATGGTCAACAACCTGATCGGCAAATGCGACAAAGCGGGCTTTTTCGCCAAAGTGGTGGCGTTTCGGATCTGGCCCAAGCGCGGCGGCACATCCAGGGAGAACAAATTCTTCAACAACCTGTTCTATCAATGCGGAGAGGCAGCGATCATCTTGCCGAACCAACACAACCAGGCCGAAGGCAATGCCTACGCGGCTATGCCCCCCGGCTATCTGCGCGTCATGTATCCCGAACCGGAAATGTGCCTCGACCTGCCGACGTGGCAGGAATTCTGCGGGTTCGACAAAACCGGCTGTGTGTGCGATATAGAGATTGACATCAACAGCGACGATCTGACGATGGAAGTTACAGTCAAAGGGGACTTCCCCGCGGTAAAATCTGACGAAAAGGTATGCACCGATTATTTCGGGAACCGGGATGAAGGCCAACGGGTTGCCGGCCCCATTATCGGGTTGGCCGGCAAGCATGCCCGTTTTAGCATCGATCCTCGAAAACGATAGAAAAGGAGCCTTATGTTATCACACTGGACACAAGCTGATTTGCTGGTCAATGGCGTGCGGATTCACTACACCCGCACCGGTCAAGGGGACAAGCCGCCTCTGGTCTTGATTCACGGCTTTTCGGACAACGGCCTGTGCTGGACGCCCGTCGCGCGGGCGCTCGAATCCGATTATGACATCGTCATGCCGGATATGCGCGGCCACGGCCTTTCGGCGCGCGCGCAGCCGGACGAACAAGTGGACATGGCCGCCGACGTGGCCGAACTTATCCGCGCCCTGGGATTGAGTCGCCCGATTGTGGGCGGGCACTCGATGGGGGCAAGCGTGACGTACCAGCTTGCGGTGCGCTTCCCGGAACTGGTCAGCGCCTTCTTTCTGGAAGACCCGGCCTGGCGGATGTCCTGGCCGGAGCCAACGCCCGAACAACTCGCGGAGAATCCCATGGCGAAATGGGTCAGGAGCCTCGCCACTCAGACGCTGGACGAATTGCTGGCGCAGTACCGCAAGGATCACCCCACCTGGCCCGAAGAGCTGGTACAGCCGATGTGCGAGTCCAAAAAGCAGCTCGATCCCACGATTCTGGACGTGCTCAGGCCCAGGATGCACGCTCAGGAATGGGATTGGCGGACAACCCTCCAGGATGTCGCCCAGCCGGTGTTGCTCTTTGCCGCCAACCCGGAGCTGGGGGGCATCGTGACCCCGGAGGCCGTCGCCCAAGTGCGCGAGTTGAATCCCGGCGTGACCATCGTCACCGTCCCCGATGTGGGACACCTCATCCGATTCGACAGGTACACCGTCTTCATGGATGGCTTGCGGGCGTTCCTGAAACAGCTGTAGCGGCAACCTTACGTGGGCCTGGACACTGTCTCATTGGAGGGATGGACGATCACTGTGCACTAGCGAAGATTTTGATCAATGAATGAACGAGTTCTTGTCTGGGAGGGCTGTACCAACGTTCGCGATCTCGGCGGGTTAAGGACTTGTGATGGTCGCATGACTCGTTGGAGAGCAATTGTCCGTTCGGATACGCCTGCCAGGCTCACGGCAGAAGGATGGTCAGCGCTGTATGCCTACGGCATCCGTACCATTGTCACGCTGCGTACTCGTGGGATGGTGGAAGACGAACTCAACGTGACGCCGCCGTATCCTGATCTCGTAACGGCTCAGGTCGCCATAGAAGACGTCACGGATATGGAATTTGTACGACAGTGGGCGTCCACCGAACTTTGGAGCACGCCGCTCTATTACAAGGACGCGCTTCGACGCTGGCCGGAGCGACACGCAGCTGCTATTTCTGCTATCGCCCAGGCTCGACCCGGCGGCGTTCTTTTTCATTGTGTCCGAGGACACGATCGCACGGGCATCGTTGCGCTGATACTGCTCGCGCTCGCTGGCGTTACAGCGGACGATATCCTTGCGGACTATGAGCTGAGCCGCGATCCCGAGCGAGACCGGCTTCTCGCACGCGAGCATTCCTCTGTTCGCCAGGCAGTACTCGGCGCACTGGAAGGACTTGATATGGACAGCTACCTTGGCATGGGCGGAACCAATCGAGTTGATTTGGCCGCCGTTCGCAGGCGGCTTTTGGGATAGGGCACATCCTCAAGGATCATGGCTTGCCAGCGAGACCCCGTCCCTGCTTGCGGGGGCGGGGAAAAGCAGACAGGATTGACAAGATTTACAGGATAAAAATGATAGAAGAGCATCTTGTTCATCCTGTAAATCCTGTCCAAGATTATTCCCGATAATGTCTAATATACGGCGGAAGCAAGGCTTCCGCTTTTCCCTTCCCTGCAACGCGGGCAACGCAAAGCGCGTTGCTCGTTGCCAGGAGAAGGGGCTGCCGAAGGATAGCGAAATGCAAACATTTCAAGCCAACGCGGGTACGTTCATTCTCATCAGGTGAGCCTCGACCATATCGTGAATGTGCTCGGGAAATTCGGATATGCCGCGCGGTTTACCTGGATTTCGGGTTCGTACTTGGCTACCCAACTCCGGGCATTGATCGAAAATATCTCTACCTCGACTGGCATGGGATCGACGCGATCCTGGCCGATCCGCAGATCGCGCCGCATCTTGGACCTGGAGTGGGACGCCACGAGCTTGAGGCGTTTTTTGCCTGCGAGCTCTATGATGTGTTTCAACATCACGAGCGCACCGATCTCATTGATCCGCAATCGAACGCGATCTTGCTCGCCAGGCTCTACCAGGTATTCAGATGTCCGATCACACAGCCATTCGTCGATTGCATCGTCCATCACCTCGACACGATGAAATACATCACCATCGATCCAACCGCCATCGAGATAGTCCGGATTCTCCAGCAGCGCTATTCCCTCTCGCTCGTTTCAAACATGCTGCTGCCGGGCAAGCTCCTCGTTGCCCGGCTCCAAAGCGCCCACATCGCCGACGCCTTTCAGACCATATCCGTTTCTTCCGACGTGGGATTCATCAAACCTCATGCCCGGATTTTCCACTGGACATTGGAGCGCGACCATCTCAAAGCGGAACACGTTGTATTCGTCGGCGATACGTATCAGCAAGATATTCGCGGCGCACAACAGGTGGGAATGAAAACGATATGGCTAAACAGCCGTCACGAAAACCCCGAGCTGGCTCAGGAACATCCGCCAGACGCAGAAATTCGGACGATTCGAGAACTCGTTGATCATGAACTGCTGGCGTGACGAGGATCAATGCTCGGGTCAGTAAAAGGGATTTACGCAGTTTGAAGCCCCAACGCCGGTTGAGCCGTATCGAAACCGCGTTTTGGCGACTTTTGACCCGGCTCTTGGTCTCGATACTCGGCAAACCGCCCAAATCCTGAGATCTATTTGCGCGGAGCCGGACCGGACGTCGATCTGGCAGATTATGTGGTTGAGATTCAGTGCCCGGTCGAGCACGTCTTATCCGCTCTGACCTTACAAGAAAAGGAGATCAAAATGGAACCCAAATTTGTTATCAAGCCGACCTTCACCCTCATCGGGATGCGCTATTTTGGCAAGAACGAGCATGGTGAGATCCCCGCCCTGTGGGATCAACTCAACCCACGCTTTCACGAGTTCAAAAACCAGGCCGACAACTGTGCGTACGGCGTCTGCACGGCCACGGGCCAGGACGGCGAGATCGAGTACGTGGCCGGCATCGCCGTCACCAATGCCGCGCACGTGCCCGCAGGGATGGTCGTCCGCCAGATTCCTGAGGCCCAATACGCCGTGTTTGAGACCAAACTCAAGAACCTGCACCAGACCTACACCTATGCCTACCAGACCTGGCTGCCGCAGTCGGGCTATGCGTGGGGCCAATCGCCCGACTTTGAACTGTATGACGAAACCTTTGATCCGGCCCATCCGCAAGAATCGACGCTGTACGTATACATCCCGATCAAGCAAAAGTGATTTGGTTCTCGTGTGGGCGGCTCGAGCCGCCCACACAGCAACACTTGGGAGGTCCAGATGGATCCAGAGAGAAAACAGTGGAACGAACGGCAAAAAGCATTGCGGCAACGGCTTGAATCAGGAGATTGCCAGCAAGCGATCGACTTGTTCCTGACTCAGCATGCAATGGTCCACGCTGCCGAAATGTCGCACTCGGACCTCTATTCCTTCGCCGATCAACTCTGGCAGGATATGGCTGAGGAGACCATCCGCCGCATTCCCCAGAACTGCCATCACTCAGTGGCCTGGAACATCTGGCACCTGGCCCGCATTGAAGATGTGACGATGAATCTGCTTGTCGCCGGGACGCCGCAGCTTTTCTACAGCGATGGCTGGCTCGACCAACTCGGATTTGCCGATGTGACCACCGGCAATGGGATGAGCGACGAACGTATCGCCCAACTCAGTGCCGAAATCGACCTTGATGCCCTGTGGCGCTATCGGTTGGCCGTGGGCCGCAGGACGCGTGAAATCGTACAGCAGCTCCGACCGGATGACTTGGCCCAAAGCGTCGATCCTGCTCGCCTGCAACAGGTACGCGATCAAGGCGCGATCGTCCCTGTCGCAGAAGGCATCGCCATGTATTGGGGCCGGCGTACAGTCGCCGGGCTGTTGTTAATGCCCCCTACCCGGCACAATTTTGTGCATCTCAACGAGTCATTGCGGCTGAAACAGCAACGGCGTTGACACCGTCCTTCATTTAACTTTTCTCGCACACCATTACGCAGTCATCGCCTCCCACTGCACCAGCAGCGCATCGAGTTTGGCCTGTGTTTCCTGGTACTCTGTATTTAGCGTCCGCACACGCTCCCACCGCTGCGCCTCGGTCGCCTCGATCAAGCCCTGGCCCAATTGCGCCAAACGCCGTTCAATTTCTTCGATCTTGTCCTCCGTCCAAACGATATTTTCTTCGGCCCTTGGTCGCTGCACAACTGGCGGCCGCGCGCTGCTGCGGCGACCCTGGCCTGATTCCTGTTTGGCTCGTTCTTCCATCGCCTGCCGCTCGACGAGGAACGACTGGTAATCACCCTTGTGTATGTGCAGTCGGTCATCGCGCAGCTCCCAGATTTGCGTCGCCAGCGCATCGATCAGATAGCGGTCGTGCGAGACGAGCAGAATCGTTCCCTCATAGTGACTCAACGCCTCCTGCAAGGCTTCTTGCGCCGGCAGATCGAGGTGATTGGTCGGCTCGTCGAGCAAGAGCAGGTTGCCCTTGTTCAACGCCAGCACCGCCAGCGCCAAGCGGCTGCGCTCGCCGCCGCTGAGCGCGCGCACCGGTTTGAACACATCATCCTCGCGGAACAAAAACCGCGCCAGGTAGCTGCGCGCTTCGCCGAGCAGCATGTGCCTGTGCGACAGCAGCTCGTCGAGCAGTGTGTGTTCTGCGTCCAGTGCGTGGTAGGCCTGGGCAAAGTAGCCGATTTCCAGGTTGGCGCCCAGGTGCAGGTCACCGTCCGGCGGCGCGATCTGGCCGGTCAGCGTGCGCAAAAAAGTCGTCTTGCCCGCGCCGTTGGGGCCGATCAAGGCCGCACACTCGCCGCGCAGCAATTCGATGTCTTCCGCCTCGAACAAAGGCGTATCGGGATAGCCAACGCGCAGATCGCGCGTGCGCAGCACGATGTTGCCGCCCCGCTTGCGCGTTTGCAGCCGCATCTTGAGTTGATGGTAGTGCGGGTTGGGATTGGGCAGCGCCTTGATCTGCCGCTCGACTTCAGCAACGTTCCACTTGGCCTTGGAAACGTCGTACGCCTCGGTGAATTGCAGCCAGCTTGCTTGCAGCGCCTGCGGCCCGGCCAATTCGACTGCCTTGACGCCGCGCACCAGCCGTCGCAGCCGACCTTGCGCCTGCGCGGTGGTGCTGGCACGGGCGATGTTGCGCTTGACGTAATCCAGTTCTTTGAGAAAAAACTCGATTGTCGCTTGAAACTCTTGGTCGCGTCGCTCCCAGCGCTCGTCGCGCTGGCGCAGATAAGCGGTGTAATTGCCGCGATAGCTCTCCATACCGCCGCGCGTCATCTCCCAGATCGTGTCGACAACGCGGTCCAAAAAGTAGCGGTCGTGGCTGGCGATCAGGATCGCGCCTTCCCAGGTTTTCAGCATTCCTTCCAGCCATTCGACCGCATCCACGTCCAGATGGTTGGTTGGCTCGTCGAGCACCAGCAGGTCCGGCTTTTCGAGCAGCAGGCGCGCCAGCAAGGCGCGGGTTTTTTGCCCGCCGCTGCAATGATCGAGCGGTATGTGCTGCTGCTCGTCCTTGAAGCCCAGGCCGGTCAGCACCTGCTGGATGCGCAGCTCATAATCATAGCCACCGGCCAGCTCGAACGCCTCCTGTGTCGCGCCATAGCGCTCGAATAGTTCGTCCGCAAGGTGTCCACCGGCCATTTGGGCTTCCATCTCGCGCAGTTGGGCCGCCTGCGTGCGCAAATTGGCAAATACGGTCAGCATCTCTTCATACACCGTGTGCGCCTGATCGACAAACGCGTCGACGGCCTCTTGCTGCAAATAGCCCACCCGCGTGCCCCTGGCGACGGTTACCTGGCCGGCCGTCGGCGTTACCGCTCCCACCAGAATGTGCAACAGCGTGGTTTTGCCAATGCCATTTGGCCCCACGAGACCGATCTTGGCCCCGTGCGGTACACGGCCTGACAGCCCGGCAAAAATATCCACTGCGCCAAACGATTGGCCCAAATTGCTAAACGTTAAAACCGACATCGCTGTATCCTCATCAATCCCATAAAAAAGAAGAGCCGTGGACGACACTGCGCCCACGGCTCCGCCGACAAACAAAAAAGCGTGGGCTGCGCGCCCACGCTACTTGACATAATCATTTACCCATAGGCGCACTAGGTCAACAAGTCCTCCATTCCACCCGTCATAACAATGATGAAGACCTGGTAGCAGCCCATTGATTCGTCCATTCAGAAAGGTAATGTGTGTATTTTACTCGAATTATTCAATTTGTCAAAGCAGTCGCTTGTCGTGTCAAGAAAGGCTCTTGACAAAATCAAATTCCTATATTATAATGATTACTAGTTGTGAAGGATTCAAAATAGATTTGAGGTCACACTGTGAGGTCACTCGAAACGTTGATCGAGTTGTTCCGCCAGCGCGGGCTGAAAATCACGCCGCAGCGGCGGATGATCTTGGAACTGATCGCCAGCGACGACAGCCATCCCACTGCCGAAACGGTGTATCAGCGCGTCCTGGAGGTGATGCCTGACGTTTCCCGCACGACCGTCTACAACTCGTTTCACGAGCTGAACGATCTGGGTGCTTTGGTGCCGGTTCAGGATTTGAGCGACGGCGGCCAGCGTTATGATACCAATACCGGCGCACACCATCATCTCTACTGCATCCTCTGTCACAAACTCATCGACATCGACCACGATTTTGCCGAGTTGGATTTGTCCCCGCAAGACGCATCCGGCTATCAGATTTTGCGCCACCAGGTGACTTTTTATGGCGTCTGCCCCGAGTGTCAGGCCGAAAAACCGGACACGGATTGACGCTGATTTTTTCCAAGCCAACAATCGATCTGGAAGGATGGAAAATGGCTATAGATCAGGCATTGCGCGAGCAACTGCTCGGCTACCAACGTAACGAAATCACCGAACACCACATCTACCGGCGGCTCGCCGGAACACTCAAATCGACTGAGAACAGACAAATCCTGGAGCGCATCGCCAATGAAGAGTTGGCCCACTATCAACGCTGGAAGCACTATACCGGGCAGGAGATCAGGCCAAACCGCTTCAAGATGCACGCTTTTTCCCTGCTCGGCCGGTTGCTCGGCTTTACCTTTGCGATCAAGCTGATGGAGCGCGGCGAGCAGGGCGCGCAGGAAAACTATGGCGCGTTGAGCGCGCACATTCCCGAAGCGGCGGCCATCGCCGAGCAAGAGGACGCGCACGAAGACGCCTTGATCGATATGCTCGATGAGGAAAAACTGCGCTACGCCGGCTCGATGGTGCTGGGCCTGAACGACGCCCTGGTCGAGCTGACCGGCACGCTGGCCGGGCTGACCCTGGCCTTTCAAAACACGCGGCTGATCGCCTTGAGCGGCTCGATCACCGGCATCGCCGCCGCCCTGTCGATGGCCGCC
Source organism: uncultured Anaerolineae bacterium (assembly GCA_964428175.1). Taxonomy (GTDB): domain Bacteria; phylum Chloroflexota; class Anaerolineae; order JAFGEY01; family JAFGEY01; genus CAYRXM01. The sequence continues at coordinate 24,067 of CAYRXM010000010.1, read as the reverse complement.
TCCGAGTACCTGTCCACCAAATCGGAAGAGACGGACAAAAACCCGCTCAAGGCGGCACTGTACACCGGCGCGGCCTACATCATTACCGTCTTGCTCCTGATCTTGCCCTATCTGCTGATCCAGAACTATTACATCAGCCTGGCGGTCACGCTGACCGGCGCGGTGCTGATCATTGCCGTGTTCAACTATTACATCTCGGTGGCCAAAGACGAGCCGTTCAAGCGGCGCTTTTTCGAGATGGCAGGTCTCAGTCTCGGCGTGGCCGGTTTGAGCTTTGTTGTTGGGCTGCTGATCCGCGAATTTCTGGGGGTGGAGATTTGAAACGGGTTTTGTGGCGCAAGCGGCTGCTGATCGTCGCCGGGCTGGTGACGCTCGCTCTGGGCGTGCTGGGCGTGTTTATTCCCCTGCTGCCGACCACACCGTTTTTGCTGCTCGCCGCGGCCTGTTTTTTCCGCAGTTCGGAGCGGCTGTACGATTGGCTGATCCACCATCGCTGGCTGGGCGACTATATCCGGCATTACCGCGAACACCGGGCGATCACACTGGGGGCCAAAATCACGACCTTGTGCGTCTTGTGGGGTGTCATCGGCTATACGGCCTTGAGCGTGGTGACGCTGTGGTGGGTGCGCGCGCTGCTGGCGGTCGTCGTTGCCGGCGTGACGATACACATTTTGTCTTTGAAAACATTGACCCGCAAGATGTTGATTCAGTTGCAGACCAGTTCCAAAACCGAATATGAATCACAGGGAGGTTAGTCTATCGAACCAAGTCCTTGATCCTGCAAACACAGCGGTAGCCGTTTTGAGGAATAAATCTAGCATATACGAGGGCATCACAGGCTCTTGTAAATTCAAGTTGTATATATACAAGGAGAACCGAGATGGATAAAGAAACCAAATGCCCGGTAACGGGCAAATCTGCCAAACCCGCCATGCCCACCGCCAGCAGGGGCACGTCGAACCAGGACTGGTGGCCGGACCAGTTGAACCTCAAGGTCTTGCATCAGCACTCGGCCAAGAGCAACCCGATGGGCGAGGAATTCAACTATGCCGAGGAATTCAAGACCCTGGATCTAGAGGCCGTGAAAAAGGACCTCTATGCATTGATGACCGACTCGCAGGACTGGTGGCCGGCCGATTATGGTCACTATGGCGGGTTGTTCATCCGCATGGCCTGGCACAGCGCGGGCACCTACCGTATGGGCGACGGCCGCGGCGGCGGCGGCACCGGCAACCAGCGTTTTGCGCCGCTCAACAGTTGGCCGGACAACATCAACCTCGACAAGGCGCGCCGTCTGCTCTGGCCGATCAAGCAGAAGTACGGTCGCAAAATCTCCTGGGCTGACCTGATGATCCTCGCCGGCAACTGCGCCATTGAGTCGATGGGGTTAAAGACCTTTGGTTTCGCCGGCGGGCGCGAGGACATCTGGGAGCCGGAGGAGGACGTTTACTGGGGGGCCGAGGCCGAGTGGCTGGGCGACAAACGCTATTCGGGCGAACGCGATCTCGAAAACCCACTCGCCGCCGTGCAAATGGGCCTGATTTACGTGAACCCCGAAGGGCCAAACGGCGTGCCCGACGCAGTCGCTTCGGCCCGCGATGTCCGCGAGACCTTTGCGCGCATGGCGATGAACGACGAGGAGACCGTCGCATTGGTCGCCGGCGGGCATACCTTCGGCAAGACCCACGGCGCCGGCCCGGCGACCCATGTGGGGCCTGAGCCTGAGGCCTCCCCGATCGAAGCGCAAGGCCTCGGCTGGAAGAGCAGCTTGGGCAGTGGCAAGGGCGGCGACACGATCAGCAGCGGCATCGAGGGCGCGTGGACGCCCAACCCGATCCAGTGGGATATGGGCTATTTTGACATGCTGTTCGGCTATGATTGGAATCTGGTGAAAAGCCCGGCCGGGGCCTGGCAGTGGGTGCCGGTCGATCCAGATGAAAAGGACCTCGCCCCGGCCGCGCACGACCCGTCAAAGCGGGTGACGACGATCATGACCACCGCCGATCTCGCGCTGCGCATGGACCCGGCCTACCGCAAGATCGCCAAGCGGTTCCACGAGAACCCGGAGGAGTTCGCCGATGCCTTCGCCCGCGCGTGGTTCAAGCTGACCCACCGCGATATGGGCCCCCGCTCGCGCTATCTCGGCCCGGAAGTCCCGCAAGAAGAGCTGATCTGGCAAGACCCGGTGCCGGCCGTGGATCACCCGCTGATCGATGCGCAGGACATCGCTGCCCTCAAGGGCAAGCTGCTGGCTTCGGGCCTGTCGATCTCGCAACTGGTCACCACCGCCTGGGCGTCGGCCTCCACATTCCGTGGCTCCGACTATCGCGGCGGGGCGAACGGCGCGCGTATCCGCCTCGCGCCGCAGAAAAATTGGCAGGTCAACCAGCCGGAGCAGCTCGAAAAGGTTCTCAAAACCCTTGAGGGCATCCAAAAGGCCTTCAACGACGCACAGACCGGCGGCAAAAAAGTGTCGCTCGCCGACCTGATCGTCCTGGGCGGCTGCGCCGGCGTCGAGCAAGCGGCAAAGAACGCCGGCTACGATGTCACCGTGCCCTTTGCGCCGGGCCGCACGGACGCGACGCCGGAGCAAACCGACGCGGCATCCTTTGCCGTCCTCGAACCGATCGCCGACGGGTTCCGCAACTTCCAAAAAGCCAAATTCGCCGTCAGGCCGGAGGAACTGCTGTTGGACCGCGCGCAGCTGCTGACGCTGACCGCGCCCGAGATGACCGTGCTCATCGGCGGGATGCGCGTCTTGAACGCCAACTATGGAGGATCGCCGCACGGTGTCTTGACCAAACGGCCGGGGACGCTCACTCATGACTTTTTCGTGAATCTGCTCGATATGGGCACGATGTGGAATCCCACCGCAGAAGACGCTGACGTGTTCGAAGGGCGCGACCGCGCCACCGGCGAACGCAAGTGGACTGCCACCCGCATCGACCTGGTCTTCGGTTCGAACTCCCAACTGCGGGCTTTGGCCGAAGTCTACGGCTGCGCCGACGGCCAGGCCAAGTTCGTACACGACTTTGTCGCCGCGTGGAACAAGGTCATGAACCTGGACCGGTTTGACCTGGCCTGATCACAGCCAAAAAAGTGCCAGGCAAGATTTAGACAATATCTCGTTGACCAATCACGGCGTCATTCCGGCCGGGCCGCCGTTCGCAGACGCTGTGAATAGTGATGATTTCAAAACCAGAGGAGGTTTGTATGCCGGAACTAAAGGATGGGTGTGTCAAACCCGCAGGCGGGCCAATGTTGCCCGTTCCAGAAGCCGCTGTCCCCTTCGCCGGGGTAGCGCCCAAACAGGAGGTTCAAGTGTTAGCACGTGTAGGCAAAGAAGCGATTGATTTCGAAGCCTCAGCCTTTGTCGCCGGAGTCGGATTCAAGCCGGTCAAGTTGTCCGACTATAAGGGCCAATGGATTGTACTCTGTTTCTATCCAGGTGATTTCACCTTTGTTTGACCGACCGAATTGGCAGCGGTCGCTGCCCTTTACAAGGATTTTCAGGCGCTGGGTACCGAAGTATTGGCAATGAGCACCGACAGCCGTTTCGTACACAAAATCTGGCAAGAGCAAGAGCTGTCCAAGATGGTGGATGGCGGCGTGCCCTTCCCGATGCTCTCGGATGGTGGCGGCAAGATCGGCACCGTCTATGGTGTGTACGATGAAGCGGCCGGCGTCAATATCCGAGGCCGGTTCATCATCGATCCCGATTTTGTCATTCGGGCGATGGAGGTGTTAACTGCAGAGGTAGGACGAAACCCGGTCGAGTTGCTCCGGCAGATCAAGGCCTTCCAGCACGTGCGCAAAACAGGCGAAGTGACCCCTTCCGGGTGGGAACCTGGACAAGTCACTTTGAAACCTGGCCCGGACCTGGTGGGCAAGGTGTGGGAGGTCTGGAAACCGTAAACAGCCTTCAAAGGCGGCCCGGCTTTTGTACGCAACGCCCCGGCACAGCTTGCGCTGTGCCGGGCTTTTTTTGTTGTTCGGTCATCATGGTGTACAATAAGCGGTCGAGTGTGCAAACAATCCAACATACGGAGGTGTCCGAATGTCCAATTCCATCCCCCGTCCCGAATACCCGCGCCCGCAGTTTGTCCGCGAGCCGTGGATCAACCTCAACGGCCGGTGGACCTACACCTTTGATCCGGGCAAATCGGGCGTGCAGCGCGGCCTGGCCGCCAGCAAGGGCTTCAATGATCCGATCACCGTCCCCTTTTGCCCCGAAAGCCGGCTCTCCGGCGTCGGGCACACCGACTTTATCGAGATGATCTGGTATCACCGCCAGATCGAAATCCCCGCCGACTGGGCCGGGCAGCGCGTGTGGCTGCGCCTGGGCGCGGTCGATTACGAGAGTGAGGCCTTTATCGACGGCGTGTCGGTGGGCCGGCATTGGGGCGGCACGTCGTCGTTCGCTTACGACATCACCGCTCAGGTGACACCTGAGGTGTCACCGGGCCAAATCCACGACCTGGTGGTCTATGTGCGCGACGAAACCCGCTCCGGCGTGCAGCCCGGCGGCAAGCAGTGCCCCGATTACGCCTCGCGCGGCTGCCATTACACCCGCACCACCGGCATCTGGCAGACGGTGTGGCTGGAAGCCGTGCCCTCCTTTGGCCTGGAAGATGTGCAAGTCATTCCCGACCTGGACGGCGCGCGCTTGGTGCTCGTGCCCCGCTTTTACGACGTCCGGCGCGGGCTGCGCTTCCGCGCCACCCTGTTCGACGGCGCGGTGCAGGTGAGCCAGGTCGAAATCCCCGCCGGCAACGCGCTGTCCTGCTCGCTGCCGATCGAGCATCCACGGCCGTGGTCGCCCGCCGATCCCTTTCTCTACGGCCTGCGCTTTGAGGTGATCGACGCCGACGGCGCGATTTTGGACACGGTCGAAAGCTATGCCGGGCTGCGCAAGGTACACGTCGAAGGCAATCAGGTTTTCTTGAACAACGAGCCGTTTTACCTGCGCCTGGTGCTGGATCAGGGCTTTTACCCCGACGGCATCTGGACCGCGCCCTCGGACGCAGCGCTGCGACAGGACATCGAGCTGTCGATGGCGGCGGGGTTCAACGGCGCGCGGCTGCACCAAAAGGTGTTCGAAGAGCGCTTTCACTACTGGGCCGACAAACTCGGCTATCTCACCTGGGGCGAATCGTCGAGCTGGGGCATGGACGTGACCGAGCCGATCAGCGCGCGCAATTTTCTCAGCGAGTGGGCCGAGATCGTTGTCCGCGACCGCAACCACCCGTCAATCGTCGCCTGGACGCCGTTCAACGAGACGCACAACGTCGGCGACGGGCGGCAGCATCCGCGCCTGCACGCCGATGCCTACGACCTGACCCGCCGCCTCGACCCCACCCGTCCAGTCAACGACGCCAGCGGCTATGTCCACGTCAAGACCGATTTGTGGACGGTACACACCTACAACCAAGACCCCGACCTGCTGCAAGAGCAGTTGCAGGTACATCCCGGCGGCGTGTGGCGCAATTATCCCGACCGTGAGGTTGAATACGCGGGCCAGCCTTACATCGTGGACGAGTTTGGCGGGATCAAGTGGATCGTCGGGCAGCAGTTTGCCGAAAACTCGTGGGGCTATGGCCAGGACCCCCGGACGCTGGATGAGTTTTATGCCCGGCTGGAGGGCTTGGTCGAGGCGATTTTGAGCCACCCGCACATCTGCGGGTTCTGCTACACCCAGCTCACCGACGTCGAGCAGGAGCAGAATGGCATTTACAATTATGATCGCACGACGAAATTCGACATGGCGCGCATCGCGGGGATATTCCGCTCGCCTGGCCCTTTGCCGACCAATTCGTGAAATTGCGAACGAACTATAATTCGGCATTTGACAGGCCGTTCGTTCGGTTATATAATCCGGACGACTTGCAGGTGCCGGGTTCGAATTTGGCGAACGGCCTGCAATTTTGTGTGTAAAGAGGGAGCAGGCAGTGTACAAGATTCTGGACAAGCAAGTATTGAGTGATGTCAACAAGCTGATGGTGATCCATGCGCCAGAAGTGGCCCGCAAGGCCCAGGCCGGCCAATTCATCATCGTACGCATCGACGAAGGCGGCGAGCGCATCCCGCTGACCATCGCCGATTATGACCGCGACGCGGGCACGATCACGATCATCTTTCAAGAGGTGGGCAAATCGACGATGCAGTTGGGCACCCTGCAAGCCGGCGATTCGGTGGCCAACTTTGTGGGGCCGCTGGGCCATCCCAGCGAGATCGAAAAGTGGGGCACGGTGATTTGTGTCGGCGGTGGGGTGGGCATCGCGCCCATTTACCCCATCGCCCGGGCGCTCAAACAAGCCGGCAATCGCGTGATCGGCATTATTGGCGCGCGCAATCGAGACCTGCTCTTTTGGGAGGACAAGATGCGCTCGGCCTGCGACGAATTGATCGTCTGCACCGATGACGGCTCGTATGCCCGGCAGGCATTGGTGACGGTGCCGCTCAAGGAGCAAATCGAGGCCAACCCAATCGCCCACGTGTGGGCCATCGGCCCGGCGATCATGATGAAGTTTTGCGCCCTGACCACCCGGCCCTATGGCGTCCACACGGTGGTCAGCCTCAACTCGATCATGGTTGATGGCACCGGCATGTGCGGCGCGTGCCGCGTCGAGGTTGGCGGGCAGACCAAATTTGTGTGCGTAGACGGCCCCGAATTCGACGGGCACGCGGTCGATTGGGACCTGCTGCTGGCGCGCCAGGCCATCTATCGCGATGAAGAAAAACAGGCCGTCGAGCACTGGCACGAGCACGGTCACCAGTGCCGCTGCGGTGGCTAAACTGAGGAGATACCCATGTCGAATCTGACCCCCAAACAACGGATGGAAATCCCGCGCCAGTCCATGCCCGAGCAGGATGCGGCCGAGCGGCGGGCAAACTTTAACGAGGTGGCCCTCGGCTTGACCCAGGAAATGGCTGTGCTGGAGGCCGAACGCTGTTTGCAGTGCAAAAATGAACCTTGCGTCAAGGGCTGCCCGGTTGAGGTGCCCATTCCACAGTTCATCATGGCCTTGCGCGACGGCGACATGCGCGAAGCGGCGCGCGTGCTCAAGAGCAAGAACAACCTGCCGGCGGTGTGCGGCCGCGTTTGCCCGCAGGAAACCCAGTGTGAGGTGGTGTGTACACTGGGCAAGCGCTACCAGCCGGTGGCGATTGGCCGCCTGGAGCGCTATGTCGCCGACTGGGAGCTGGCGCAAGGCGTGACGCCGCCGGTCAAACCCGCACCGACCGGCAAAAAGGTTGCCGTGATCGGCGCCGGGCCGGCCGGGCTGACCTGCGCCGCCGACCTGGCCAAAATGGGCCATCACGTGGAGATTTTCGAGTCGCTGCACGCTTCGGGCGGGGTGCTGGTTTACGGCATTCCCGAATTCCGCCTGCCCAAAGATGTCGTGCGCGCCGAGGTCGAGTACGTCAAGAGCCTGGGCGTCGAAATTCACCTCGATGCGGTGGTGGGCAAGCTGTACACCATCGACGAACTGTTGGGGCCAAAAGGCTTTCAGGCCGTCTTTTTGGGCACCGGCGCGGGGTTGCCCGTTTTCTTGCGCGTCCCCGGCATCAACCTGATCGGCGTCTATTCGGCCAACGAGTTCCTGACCCGCATCAACCTGATGAAGAGCTATTTATTCCCCGAATATGACACCCCGGTCAAGGTGGGCAAAAAGGTCGCCGTGATCGGTGCGGGCAATGTGGCGATGGACGCCGCGCGCTGCGCGCTGCGCATCGGTGCGCTGCAAGCTGCCGAGCGTGGCGAAGACCCGCCAGAAGTGCATATCGTCTACCGCCGCTCGCACGAAGAGGTGCCTGCCCGCGCCGAAGAAGTGCATCACGCCGAGCAAGAGGGCATCATTTTCGACTTTTTGACCAACCCCACCGAAATTTTGGGCACTGAAAAGGGGCTGGTGTGCGGTATGCGCTGCATCCGTATGGCCCTGGGCGAACCGGATGCCAGCGGACGGCGCAGCCCCATCCCCATCGAAGGCTCCGAGTTTGAGATGGGGGTCGATACGGTGGTGATGGCGCTGGGCACACAGCCTAACCCGATCGTCTTTGTCGAATCGGGCGGGCTGGAACGCACGCGCTGGGGTACGGTGGTCGCCGACGAGACGACCGGCAAGACGACCAAGGATGGCGTGTGGGCCGGCGGCGACATTGTCACCGGCGCAGCGACGGTGATCAGTGCGATGGGCGCCGGAAAACGCGCCGCCGCAGACATCGACCGCTATTTGAGCGGCCTGTAGCTCGTTTGTCTTCAAGAACCCAGATCGATTCTTGACAGTCCGGTGCGTCGCGCCGCAGCGTATACACCGGCTGACCTTGGTCGTTCTGGGTTTTGTGGTATAATGGGGCGCGTTGTTGGGTGCGTATGCAAGCGAACCTGACGTGGAGCCGTTTGTGATTCGAGCAGAAATTCGGGGTGGGGCGTGCGGGCTGGTGACGATTGTCGAAGCGGCGTGTGAGGATGGGCAGCATGTGATCTTGCAGGTGCAGAGCGACTGCCCGCTGGTGGGCAGGCTGTCCGGCGCGCTGCCCGTGTTCGATGCGTTTCAGCAAGTGCTGTGCGTGCCGCTCAAGGACACCCATGTGGCGCAGCTCGCCGCCGAATTCAAGCTGCATACGGCCTGCCCGGCGCCGTTTGGCCTGCTCAAGGCGGTCGAGGCGGCGGCCGGGTTGGCGCTGCCGGCCGAATCCAGTGTCGTGCTGGCGCGAATCGAGTGAACCGGTGTTGAGCCATTTCGATTTGCTCGCCCCGCTTTACGATTCGATCTTTGTCCGCAAGGGCGTGCCCATGCTGGCCCGGCTGGTCGATGCGCAGCCCGGACACCGCCTGCTCGATGTGGGCGGCGGGACGGGGCGGGTGACCCAGTTTTTTGCCAATCGCGTTTCCGATGTGTGCATTCTCGACTCGTCGCCGGGGATGCTGCACGAGGGGCGGCGCAAGGGCATTTGCATTGTGCAGGGCACAGCCGAAGAGATGCCCTTTGCCGACCAGACCTTTGAACGGATCATCGTCGTCGATGCGTTCCATCACTTGCGCGACCAGGCGCAGGCCGCCCGCGAACTGCTGCGCGTGCTCAAACCCTGCGGGTTTGACAGGGTCGGAGGGTTTGACAGGGCCGGAGGGTTTGACAGGGCCGGAGGGCGGTTGGTGATCGAAGAGCCAGACATCGCGCATGGCGCGGTCAAGCTGCTGGCTCTGGGTGAAAAGCTACTCCTGATGCGTAGCCGTTTTCTCAGCGGCAATCAAATCGTCGGTATGCTTGAACGGCTGGGCGCCTCGGCGCGGACGGTGCGCCGGGGCACAACCATCTGGATCGTGGCCGAAAAATCTTTGTTGAGGGATGAGTATTTATGAAAAAGCCAAGTTCGATGCTATCACTGCTTGTTGTGGTTTCGCTGCTGGCACTATTGCCCTGGAGCGCGCAGGCGCAGACCCAGATACCGATCAAGAACGCCGGGTTTGAAGGCGCGGTCAGGTCAACGCAGGCAGAAGGGACGAGCGTTTCTTCGTGGCTGGCGGTAGATTGGTACCCCTGGTCGATCTTGGGCGATGCAACCTATAATCGTGAAGTCGAGTACAAACTGATTACCCTGGAGACAGGCCGCAACCCAGACCTCGAGAACCACGTCCGCAGTGGCAATCACGCCCAGCAGTTCTTTACAAACGGTGGGACGCATACCGCCGGGTTCTACCAGCGGGTCAAGGTGCCGGCCAACAGCCAGGTCACATTCACCATTTGGGTGCAAATCCAGACCGGCGAAAATCTGCTTTTCATCAATGACAAATATGTTTCCGATCTGACCAAGGGTGGCGGCAACTATTTTGTCCAGGCCGGCATTGATCCGACCGGTGCAACGCCGTCGCATTTTGGCGCAGAGCCGCCGCAAACGGTCAAATGGACCGAGCCGGTGTGGGAAATTAACCTGTGGGGCACCGACAGCAGCGGAAATATCAACGATTTGTGGGGCGCGCTTTCCATTACTGCCCAGGTCCAGGGCGAATGGGTGACGATATATTCGCGCGGCCAGTGCAAGTTCCCCACGCACTATAACACCTCTTTTTGGGACGACGCCAGCCTGACCGTGTCGACGCCGCCGACGCCGACCAGCCCGCCGCCGACAGCGACCAGGGCCACCACGCCGACCAACACGCCGCAGCCAAGCCCCACGCCGACCGAGACCGTTTTGGTCACGCCGACCGAGACAGCGGCGCCGACCGAGACGCCTACATTCACGCCGACGGCGCCGCCGACTGAGACGCCCACAATGACGCCGACACCCACGTTCACGCCGACGCCTGACTGGACGCCCACGCCGACCTTGATCGCGGCCTTGCCGCAGCAAACTTCCACGCCGGTGGTAATCATCATCTATGCCACGCCCGAACCGACGCCCACGCAAGTGCCGGCGCTGTCGCCGGGTACGGTGCGTATCATCGTGGCAAGCATCCTGGTTCTGGTGGCGATGGGGGTGGGCCTGGGCGTGGGCCTTTGGCTGGCAAAAAAGTAACATTAGACAAGATAACACCAGGTTTATGATCTACAAGGAGGCCCGGCGATGAAAATTGTGCTCGATGCGATGGGCGGCGATCACGCCCCCGGTGTGGTCATCGACGGCGCTGTGCAGGCCACGAAAGAACTGGGCGTCGAGATCATCCTGATCGGCATCCAGGATGATATTCACCGCGAACTGGCCCGGCACGACATCGCCGGGCTGCCGCTGACCGTCGTCCATGCGCCGCAGGTGATCGAAATGGACGATCACGTCGATGCGCTCAAACGCAAACCCGAAGCGTCGATCCGGGTGGGCATGCGCCTGGTGCGTGAGGGTCAGGCTGATGCGTTTGCCTCGGCAGGCAACTCGGGAGCAGTGATGGCCTCGGCCATTTTCGATCTGCGCCGCATACGCGGGATCAAGCGCCCGGCGTTGGCGACTGTGTACCCAGTTTCACCCATCCCCACGCTGCTCATCGACAACGGCGCGAACACCGACCCCCGCCCGGAAAATCTGCTCCAGTTTGCCCAGATGGGCGCGGCATACGTCGAAAAACTGTGGGGCATCCAGAACCCCACCGTTGCTATCGTCTCCAACGGCGAAGAAGACGACAAGGGCAACCAGTTGGTGCGCGAAACGCTGCCCTTGCTGCGCGCCAGCGGCCTCAATTTTGTCGGCAACGCCGAGGGCAAAGACGTGACCAAGGGCATCGCCAATGTCGTCGTCACCGATGGCTTTACCGGCAATGTGATGCTCAAACTCACCGAAGGACTGGTTTCGTTTCTGGCCCGCTATTTCAAAAACGAGCTGACCGGCGGCATATTGAACAAGATCGGTCTGCTGGCGATGCTGCCCGGCCTGCTGCTGGCCCTGCCCGGCGCATTGTTTATGCTGCCCGCGTTCAAGCGCATCGCCAAACGGGTTGATTATGCCGAATACGGCGGCGCGCCGCTGCTCGGCGTCGATGGAGTGGCGGTGATCGGTCACGGGCGCTCCAACGCCAAGGCGATCAAGAGCATGGTGCGCGTGGCCCGCGATATGGCTGCCGCCGGCCTGGTGCAGGTGCTCAAGGCCAGCGTTGCCGGAAAAGATGCATACTCGGACAAATAAGTGACGATAAATCAAAAACTGGCCCGGGTTCGATTTCAAACCGGGACGGTTTCAAACCGGGACGGTTTGACGGAGTACGAGACGTGGAAGCGTTTGTCAACCAGAAAAAGGTCAAGGTCAATACCGAGGTCGGCCGTTGGCTGTCGTTGGGTGGGCTGCTCGTCCTTATCGTCGGGATGATCGTCTCGATTACCCGCTCCGAGTTGGTGCTGATCAGCCTGGGTTCGCTGGTCATCGGCTTTTTGTGTACCACAATCGGCGCCTATTACGCCAACCGCTGGACGCGCAAACCCCGCCCCGACGAGGTGCTGTCCGACGCACTCAAAGGGATCAGCAACCAGTATCACCTCTATCACTATCTGCTGCCCGTGCCGCACGTGCTGCTCGGCCCGACGGGGATTTACCTGTTTCGCACCTATATCAACGATGGCAAGATCACCTTTGATGGCAAGCGCTGGGGGCAAAAGTTTAGCTGGCTGCGCTTTTTTGGTTTTAGCGGCCAGGATGCACTCGGCGACCCGGAGCGCGAAGCGCTGTATGACGTGCAGCGTTTCCGGCGCTGGCTGGGCAAACGCATACCCGAGCCGGACATTCCCGAAATTGTGCCGGTGGTGGTTTTTGTGCGCGAGAATGTCGAACTCGACCTCGCCGAGACTTTTGTGCCGGTGATCGCGGCTGGCAAACTCAAACGTACCATACGCGGTCTGCTCAAGGAACGCCCGGAAGCATTGAGCACTGACCGGCTTTACGACCTTGAACGGGCGATGTTTGGAGATAAAATCGACGAATTGTGATCGGCGGCTGTCACAGACAATGACACAATCGCAGGAGGGAACCCATGGTGGATCGGCAACCGATGATCAATCTGGACTGGATCGACGAAGAAGTGCGGCGGTATCGCAACGAGTTGATCACCGCGCAGCAAACGATTTCGACCCAGGCCGAAGAGATTCAACAACAGAACCGGCGCATCGAAGATCTGGAAGGGCGGTTGGCCGGCACCCAGACCCAGCTCAACCGGATCACCTTGCTCGAACGGTCGCTGGAGCAGTACAAGGAAGAAATTCGCCTGCTGCTAGAGCAGCATCAAGAGGCCTACGATCAAGACCGGCGCGAGGCGTCGCGGCTCAAGCTGATCGAGCAGGACAACCTCAACCGCACATTGGGCGATTTGCGCAAAGGATTGGCCTCCATTCCGCGCCTGCAGGAGCAAATCGACCTGAACGGCGCTGAAAACCAGCGCCTGAATGAGACCCAGTTGTCGCTGCGGCAAAAGGTGATGGATTTGGAAAAGCAGATCGACATCAGCATCCGTCCTGTGCCCTTTTTGCAAGAGCAGCAAGGACGGATGTCCAAATACATCGCCCAGTTGCAAGAACAGGCGGCGACGCTGCTCAAGCGCGGCGATATGGGCGAAAACCGGCTGGCTGCGCTGGAAGAGATTGCACAGCGCCATCGCCAGAGCATCGAAGAATTGATCACCATCCGCACCGAGCTTCAGCAAGGCCAACGGCGCTTTATCGAAGAGATGCAGCTCGCCGAGCAGCAGCGCCAGCGGTTGTTCAAAGAGTGGGCCGAACTGGAAGAGAGCCGCGAGGAACGCATGAAGGCGTACACCGAGCAAATGCGCCAGTTCTCCGACCAGGCCCAGCGGATCAAGAGTTCGATGACCAACCTCGAAGCGTTGGGCGAGCGCTTGCAGCGCGAGCAGCACGAGATGTCCGAGCTGCAACGCCTGGGCGAAGAGCGCCAGAAAAAGCGCATGGAAGAGTGGGAGTCTCAGGCCGAGAAACGCTGGCAGCGCGAAAAACTGCTCTGGGAGCAGCAGTGGCACAATCACGACCGCCGCGAGGCCGAGCAGTTGGAACGGCTCACCGAGACCGAGACGCGCAGTGTCGACAATGAAACCCAGGTTGTTTTTCTGTGGGAGTCGCTTCTGGACGACATTCGCCTGCGCAACGAAATGGCGCAGAATCACCTGATCAAAATGTCCGAGCAATCCGAGACGCGCCGAGGGCGCAAGCCGGTGCGTCCAGCAAAAAAATAGATTTTCGACCATCGACAGCCGACGACAGACCGCCGCCAGCGTTGATGAGTGCCAGGTGCAGTCAGTAGTCGGTAGTCAGCGGTCAAAAAGGATTTTTATGCACGTCATTGGTATGGCAGGGCCTGCCGCAGATGTGCCTGGATTTATTGAGGCAGCCACGTATCTCTGAATAGGACAGTGCGATGCACGTCATTGGCACGGCAGGACCTGCCGCAGACGTGCCTGGATTTATTGAGGCAGCCACGTATCTCTGAATAGGACAGTGCGATGCAC
>CAYRXM010000010.1:0-10031 GCA_964428175.1 uncultured Anaerolineae bacterium | reverse complement strand
GTCATTGGCACGGCAGGACATGTCGATCACGGCAAATCCACACTGGTCGAAGCGCTGACCGGCATCGACCCGGATCGCCTCCAGGTGGAAAAAGAGCGCGAAATGAGCATCGTGCTCGGTTTTGCCTGGCTGACCCTGCCGGATGGTGAGCAGGTCGGCATCATCGACGTGCCCGGACACCGCGATTTTATCAAAAACATGCTGGCCGGCGTTGGCGGCATCGACGCGGCGCTGCTGGTCATCGCCGCCGACGAGGGGATCATGCCCCAGACGCGCGAGCACCTGGCCATCCTTGACCTGCTCCAGATTCAGGGCGGCGTCGTCGCACTGACCAAAACCGACCTGGTGAGCGATCCCGAATGGCTCGACCTGGTGATGACCGACGTGATGGAGCAGCTCGACGGCACCTGCCTGGCCGATGCGCCCATCGTGCCCGTCTCGGCGGCGACCGGGGCCGGGTTGGACGATCTGGTGGCCGAACTGGCCCGCTGCCTGCGTCGCGTGCCCGCCCGCGCCAACCGTGGCCTGCCGCGCCTGCCGGTAGACCGCGTCTTTACCATTTCCGGGTTTGGCACCATCGTGACCGGCACGCTGCTCGGCGGGATGCTGGACGTGGGCCAGGAGATCGAACTGGTGCCTTCGGGCCGCCGGGCGCGGATTCGTGGCCTGCAAACGCACAAGGAAAAGATCGAGCGGGCCATGCCCGGCAGCCGGGTAGCAGTCAACCTGAGTGGGGTCAGCAAGGACGAGATCGAGCGCGGCGAGTTGGTTACGCTGCCGGGTACGCTCAAATCGACTCAACTGGTCGACGTGCAGCTCCGTTACCTGCCCGGCGTGTCGCAGCCGCTCAAGCACAACAGCGAGGTTGATTTTTTCTGCGGTGCGTCCGAAGTGCCCGCGCGCGTGCGCCTGTTGGGCGCAGACAAGCTCGATCCCGGTCAGATCGGTTGGGCGCAGCTGCGTCTGTCGGCGCCGGTGGGGCTGGTGCGTGGCGACCGCTTTATCGTGCGCTGGCTGTCGCCGAGCATCACCGTCGGCGGCGGGATTGTGGTCGATCCGCTGCCGGGCCGCCGCCACCGCCGTTTCAAGGCCGACGTGACGGCGCGGCTGGAGACGCTGCTTTCCGGCACGCCGGAAGACGTTGTGCTGCAAAACCTGGAGCGCGAGCAGCCGGTCGAGGCCCGTGCGCTGTACAAAGCCGTATCTTTGCCCGCCGAAGTGGTCGATGGAGCACTGCGCGCACTGATCGAGAGCGGGCGGGCCTTTTTCATCGACGATTGGGCGCGTCCGACTGCTGATCGTTGGGCTGCCAGCGCGTCGATCCTCGTTTCGTCGTTGGGCTGGCAGCAGATCGCCGCACAGATGCACGCCGTTCTGGGCGCGTATCACGCTGCGTGGCCGCTGCGCCGGGGTATGCCGCGTGAGGAACTGCGCAGCCGGCTGCAAGTGGGGCGGGCAGTGCTGGGAGGCAGGGTGTTCAACCAGGTCGCCGACCGTGCCGTACACGAGCAGGGTATCGGCGCGGATGAAACGAGCGTTTGGCTGGCCGATCACGAGGTTCGCTTTGATGCGGCGCAGCAGCGCCGGGTCGATGCGCTGGTTGAGGCGTTTCGGCGCGCGCCTTTTGCCACGCCGCCCGCCGGTGAGTGTGAAGCGCAGTTGGGGAGCGATCTGTTCAATGCTCTGGTCGAGCAGGGGGTTTTGGTGCGCGCCGGGCCGGAGGTTGTGTTTCTGGCCGAGACCTTTGAGCAGGCCAAAGCGCAGGTGGTGGCGCATACCGCCCGCGAGGGCAGCATCACCGTGGCCCAGGTGCGCGACATGTTTGACACCAGCCGCAAGTACGCCCTGGCATTGATGGAATACCTCGACGAACTGCGCGTAACCAGACGGCAGGGCGACGTGCGCGTGTTACGTTGAGGTCAGGGTCAGCAGCGCGATCTCGGGCGGGCAGTTAAAGCGCACCGGCGGGGCGATGAGACCGATTCCTCTGTTCGTATAGAGATGGATTTTCCCCACCTGATATAACCCCATCGGATATCGCTGCGCATAGCGGGGTAGTATCGGTGCGCCGATAAAGGGCAGCCTGATCTGCCCGCCGTGGCTGTGTCCGGACAACTGCAAGATGACCCGTTTGGCGTGCTGCGCGGTCTGGTCGGCCAGGTCCGGCTCGTGAGCCAGAAGGATAACCGGCGTGTCGTCGGGTACGGCGTCCAGCGCCTGGTCGAGATCGTGCATACCGACCATCATATCGTCTGTGGCGGCGATCCAGATCGTTTCCCGTTCTTCGATGACCGGCAAGGCGGCGTTGCGCAGCACGGTAATCCCAACCCCTTGCAGCGATTTGACTACCGTCTCGGCGCCGCGCCGGTGATCGTGGTTGCCCAGACAGGCAAAAACCCCGTAACGCGCGTGCAGGGCTTGCAGTTCGTTGGCGCAGATGGGGATATAGGCGGCATCATGGCTGGCAAAATCACCGGTGATTGCCACCAGATCGGGCTGCAAGTGGTTGGTTTGTGCGACGACTCGGCCAATGTGTTGGGCCGAGATGTACGGCCCGCAGTGCAGGTCGCTCAAGTGCGCGATGGTCAGCCCATCCAGGCGCGCAGGCCAACGCGGCAAGGCCAGCGTCAGGCGGGAGATACGAATCCATTGTGGTTCGATCAGCCAGGGATACAGTCCGCCGCCTGCACAGCTTCCGATTGTAGCCGTGCTTGCCAGCAGGCCGAGAAGAAACTTGCGTCGCGATAGCTTGGGTGGTGTTTTCGGGTTTGAATTCGTCATTGTGAATGCTATTATAGCACCGCCGGGCAATCTTTTCAAACTGGGTCGACGCCGTGCAGCGCTTGTGTTATCCCAGTGTAACTGCTCAGGGGGTGTCAGAAACCAGGTTTTTATGAACATTTAAGCAGCTTTGTGTTATTTGACGATTCAGCTTTTGATCAAAAGGTATCGTTTTATATCAAAAACCTGGTTTCTCGCCGCTCAGGCTGAGCAGTTACATCCCAGTTTTTGGTTCCCTGAAGCATTGGAGAATACTATGGCTCTGACTTTGCAAGAAGCAAGACAGTTGATGAATCGCGGCTACGAGATCGGCGCCAGGGTGATGGAGGGCCAATTGCAGCGTTCTGAAGAGGGCGGCTGGCTGATCGGCGATGTGTCGTTGGACGATTGGCTGAAGGGTGTCGAGGGGCAGCAGATCGTCGTCATCGTCTCCGAGGTGGAACAAGCGCGCGGTGAAAAGCGTGTCTGTCCGGTATGCGGCATTCGCTTCGAGGGGCGTAACTGCCCGCGCTGCGGTGAGGCCAGGCGGCGCTTGCGGGGATAGAGAAGCATCGCGTCTATGCAAGAAACCAGGTTTTTGCGAGCAAGCTCGCTTGCCAAAACCTGGTTTCTTTTGTGAGGGTGAGAAACCAGGTTCGGGCAGGCGGCTTTGCCCGCCGAACCTGGTTTCTGTTTACAGAGTGCTTATTGGACCGGCCCGACGGTGCCGTCGAGGATCCACAGGATCACGAACGAGTCCGCATAGGGGCTGTTCTTGAATAGCGGATCGTCGTCGGCCGGCCAGCCGGTGGTGTTCAGGCCGTCCTGGATGGGGTTGTTGCCGTAGCGCTCCCACAGCGGGACGCGCGGCAGCTCCTGGTTAAAGATTTTGACCAGCTCGTAGACGCGGGCTTTTTGCTCTTCCTGGTCCAGACCGGCGATGCAGTCGACGATCATCTGTTCCAGGTCAACCTCGGTGCCGTCGGCCAGGGTGCGCTGCAGCGAGTAGGCGATGCCGGGCAGAGCCGGGTCGCCGGTGCTGATCGCGGCCGAGTTGTTGTTGAAAAAGCCGGCGCGGATGGAATAGTAGGGGTGCGGATTGGCCGAACCCCAGCCCTGGATGGCCATCTGGAAATCGCCCTGATCGACCTGGTCGCCGATCTGGGTGTAGGTGATGCCGCGCATGGTCGTCTTGATGCCGAACTTGGTGAGTTGGGCCGCGGCGTTCTCGGCCGCGCCGCTCCAGTCGGCGTATTCGGCGGGCACGATCAGCTCGTACTCGCACTTGACGCCCTTGTCGTCCACCCAGATGCCGTCGGCGCCCTTGGTAAAGCCGAGGTCCTTGAGATATTGTTCGGCCTTGGCCAGGTTGTACTCGTACTGGTCCATCTCGTCCAGTTGATCCTGGGTCAGCCAGGTGGAGATGATGTTTTCGCTGACGCCGGTCATATAGATTTGATTCTTGGCCGATTCGCCCAGCGAGACAAAGGCGTTGTCGTCCATGTTGATGGCGTGGGCGATGGCCTTGCGGAAATCTACCAGCTCAAAGGGGTGGATTTTCAGGTTAAAGATGATCGCCGGCCCGGAAAATATGGGCGGGCGCAGGATGCGGATGCCCAGTTGCTGGAAGGCTTTTTCGGTGGCCGGGGCGAAACCGTGCGTGGCATAGTCGACCTGGTTGGCCATGACCAGCGGGGTGATGACCGGCGTTTCGCCCTGGTACATCAAAATCTGGTCAAACTTGACCTTGTCGGCCCAGTATGAGGTGGGGTTCTTGACCATGGTCAGACGGGCTTCGTTGACATCATCCAGGCTGGCGATGGTGTAGGGGCCGGTGACCACTTTGGCCGGGGGACGGAATTCGCCCAACTCGGTTTGCAGGTCTTTCCATTCCTGGTCTTCACGGGTTTTGCCGGCGTCGAACAGTGCTTGCGCTTTTGCGGCATACTCACCGTACACCGACGAGGGGGCGATTTTCTGCTTGAGGATCAGGTGGACTGCCGGCAGGGCCGGGGTGCCCATGATGAACTCGACGGTAAAGTCGTCCAGCGCGTTGACCTCGCTCACATAGTTCCAGATCTGGTAGTTCTGCAAGCGGCCGATGGTAAAGGTATCGACCATGTCTTTGGCCGTAAAGTCAGAGCCATCGCTCCACTTGACGCCCTTGCGCAGGGTCACGCGCACCTTGTCGGGCAGTTCGATTTCGTAATCGGTGCCCAGCAAGGGGATGTACTCACCGGTGGCCCACTTGTAAAAGAACGAGGGCAGCTCGCACAGGTCCTGGTAGATGCCGACGCCGAGAAAGCCACCGGCGAAAAAGTTGAAATGGCCCTGCGGCGGCACCGAGTAAGGATAGGCGGCGTTAAAGACGGCCGGCTTGGACAGGTCGGGGGTGGCGGTGACGACGACTTCTTCCTTGACCACCTGGGTAACGACTTTTTCGACGACCTTGGTGATCTCGACCTCTTTGCCTTCGACGACGACGGTCTCTTTGACCACTTCCTGGACGATCTTGGTGACTTCTTTTTCAACCACCTGGGCCGTCGGTGTGGCGCAGGCGCTCAGGGTGGCCAGAATGGCGATCACGCTGAGCATGGCATACACAAAACGCTTGGTTTTCATTTGAATCATCCTCCTTGATTTTAAAAACGACCAATAAACGACGAACAAAAGTTTTTGCTGCACCTCCTCTCCCGATTAAATCGGAACTAAACAGGGCCGACCTCTGAATGGGCCGGCATACCAGCGCCCGCCAGTCTCGATTTGAATCGGCAAAAATGAGATCTAGTTGTATTCAGGTCACTCGCTCATTGCCCGGCCACTCGTACCAGCACCCAAATGATGCCGATAAAAACCAGGCCGATAATCAGGGTGACGGCCGAGATGATGTACTCGGCCGTGCCGGGCGTCAGGATCAGCAGCATCACGCCTGAAAGGACGACCATCAGGAAAGCGATGCGAAAGGCGGCCTGACCGACCTGCGGGCCGATCATTGCGCCAGCCCTCTTTCATAGGCCACGATGTGACAGGCCACCTGCCGGCCGTCGCCGGTGTCGACCAGCGGCGGGCGTTCGATGTTGCACAGGCCCTCGACAAAGTGCGGGCAGCGCGGGTGAAAGCGGCAGCCGGTGGGCAGGTTGAGCAGGCTGGGAATGTCTTGGCTGCGCAAGGGAATGCGCTGCTTGCTGCGGGTCAGTTCTGGGTCGGCTTCCGGCACGGCGGCGAGCAATGCCTGCGTATAGGGATGCAGCGGGTCGTTAACCAGGCGCGGCGTGTCGGCGATCTCGACCATACTGCCTACATACATCACGGCAATGCGGCCGGCCCAGGCAAAGTATTTGGCCAGAGCCAGGTCGTGGGTGATGAACAAAAAGGTCACGCCAAACTCGTCGCGCAGGCGGCCCAGCATGGTCAGCAGGCTGACGCGGATCGACACGTCGACCATCGACACGGCTTCGTCGGCGACGATGAAACTGGGGTTGACGGTGAGTGCGCGGGCTACCGAGACGCGCTGGCGCTGACCGCCGCTCAACTCGTGCGGGTGCTTTTTGAGCAGGTCTTCGGGCGGGGTCAATCCGACGATGTTGAACAGCTCGATGCAGCGTTCCCAGGCGTGGGCGCGGCTGGAAATCAGGTTGTGCCGGAACAATGGTGCGGTGATAATGTCGTAAATGGTGTGCATCGGGTTGAGCGAAGCGTATGGATCCTGGTGGATGAGCTGCACGCCGGTGCGATAGCGCTTGAAATCGCGCGTGTCCATCTGCCAGATGTCGCGGCCCTCGAACAGCATTTGACCGCTGGTGGGCTTGACCAGCCCGGCGATGAGCTTGCCGGTGGTGGTTTTGCCGCAGCCGCTCTCGCCGACCAGGCACAAGATTTCGCCGCGCGGCACCTGGAACGAAACGTCATCTACGGCCCATATTTTCCTTTTTCGCGCGCCAAAGGAACGGCTCAGATTATTGGCTTCGATCAAGATGTCAGTCATACAGACTCCTCTGGCTTGCCATTCGGGTGGGATACCCGGCGCTCCGCTTCGATCTGCTCCCAGCTCATGCTGGCCTTTTTCTCCACCTCTTGCCAGTAAAAGCAGGCCGCAGCGTGTTCCGGGCCGATATGGATCAGGTCCGGCTCTTCTTCGCGACAGCGCTCGGTCATAAACGGGCAGCGCAGGTGAAACTTGCAGCCCGATGGCAGGTCGATCAGGTCGGGCGGCGTGCCGGCGATGGAAGAGAGGTCTTCAAACTCGCCGGTGACGGTGGGCACGGCCTTGATCAACCCCAGGGTGTAGGGGTGGCGTGGTTCGTAGAAAATCTGGTTGACCGTGCCATACTCGACGATGCGCCCGGCATACATCGTGGCGACGTGGTTGGCCAACTCGGCGGCCAGCGACAGGTCGTGCGAGATGAACATCATTGCAAATTGGAGGTCATTTTGCAGTGCGCGGAGCAAATCGATAATCGTGCGCTGGGTGAGAATGTCCAGTGCCGTCGTCGGCTCGTCGAGGATGATCAGCGGCGGGTTGAGCAGCAGGGCCATGGCAATCAGCACGCGCTGGCGCATGCCGCCGCTCAACTCGTGCGGATAAGAACGCAACACGCGGGCCGGTTCGAGCTGGACGCGCTCCAGCAGTTCGGAGGCGATGGTCGTGACTTCGCTGCGGGTGGTGGGGCGGTGCGCCTTGACCGTCTCGTACATCTGGTCGCGGATGCGCAGCACCGGGTTGAAGGCGCTCTGCGCGGCCTGAAAGACCATCGCGCAGCCCTGCCAGCGAAAATGTCGCAGCGTATCTTGGTCCAGTTTGAGAATATCCTGGATCAGGCCGTCCTGTCGATAGAGAACCTGGCCCTGGGTAATGTCGGCGGTCTTGACCAACAGACGGACCAAACCCAGCCCCAGTGTGGTCTTGCCGGAGCCGCTTTCGCCGATCAGTGAGAGGCTTTCGCCTGGAAAAATGTCAAAGTCCACGCCGCGTACGGCTTTGACCTGACCGCGCTCGGCCCAATACTCGATGTGCATATCACGCACCGAGATCAGCGCATCATTGGCTTTGTCTTTGCTCCAGGGCAGTTGTCTGGTTGTTTCCATCATCATCCCCTTATGCCCGTCCCCTGAGGCGGGGGTTAAAGACCTCTTCCAGCGACCGCGTCATCCAGACCATTGCCAACTGGAACAGCGCGATGGTAAAGACCGGCGCCAGGATATAGGGGGCCGAGTCTTTGAAAAAGATCGCCCCGCGCGTCCAGGCGATGCTGATCATCACCCCCCAGTTATGGCTCGAAAAGGGCACCAGTCCCAGCAGCACCAGGCCGGTTTGAGCGTAAATGGCCCCGGTCATTGAAAAGGCAAAGCTGATCGCGATATAGCTCATCATGTTGGGCAAAATTTCCTTGAACACGATGTGCCAGGTGCCCAGGTCGAGCAGAACAGCCGCCTCGATGTAATCGCGTTCGCGGAGCGAGAGCACCTGGGCGCGCACAGCCCGGTACAGCCCCGGCCAGGATAGGATGGCCAGGATCAGTGAGAGCACCACCAGGCTCTTGACCTGAATAAACCCGGCCAATACGATCTGGAGTGGAAACTGGGGGATGGACATGAAAATGTCTGCAAACGCCGACAGAAACGTGTCTACCCCGCCGCTCAGTACTCCCGACGTAGCGCCCAGGGTCACGCCGATGGACGTTGAAATGAATGCCGTCAGCAGCGCGGTGGTCAAAATATCTCGCCCGCCGTTGACAACCTGCGAAAAGGTGTCGCGTCCTTCGTGATCCATCCCCAGCGGGTGCTGCCAGGACGGTTTTTCAAAGACGCGGGTGACTTTGGTTTCCCTGTCTACCGGGATGACATAAGGCCCCAGGAAAGAGACGACAAAGTACAACACCACGATGATAAAGCCAACAAACCCCACCCGGTTATGGGCCATCAGCCGGAAAAAGTTGCCGATCCCTTTGAGAATACCGAGCAAGATGTCCTTGGATGTTCTCTGGTACACTGCTGTGCTGCGTATAACATCGTTTGATGAAGGCGTCTGAGTCATTGCTTATGATCCTCCCCCGACCCGGATGCGCGGGTCGAGCAAGCTGTACAGGAAATCGGCCAGCAAATTGGCCGTGATGACTACAAAGGTGATCATCAAAAAGATGCCCTGCATCACCGGGTAATCTCGGCTGCCGACGGCCCCCCCCAGACGGCTGCCGATGCCTGGATAGACAAAATAGGTCTCGATCAGCGTCGATCCACCGATGGCAAAGCCGATGCTGATCGCCAGTTGGCTAACCAGCGGAAGCAGTGCGTTGCGGCCCACATAGGCGGTGGTAATCCGTCCGTCCGAAAGTCCGCGCGCGCGGGCCACGGTGACGTAATCTTCACCCAGGGTATTGATCGTATTGCTCTTCATGGCCAGCGTCCACCCGCCGATGGTGGTCAGGATATAGGTGGCGATGGGCAGGGCCGCGTGAAAAAAGACATCTTTGATAAAGACCCAGGTAAAGCCCGGCTGGATGCCCGGCGAGTAGGCGCCGCGCATCTGGTGGATGGGCACCAGCGCCTTGCCGTTGATCTTGATCTGCACGCCCAAAAAAACGATAATCAGAATGGCCTGCAAATAGCCGGGAATGGCACTCAAAAGTGAGGATATCCCGGTGACGACGGGGTCCAGGATGCTCTCTCGCCGGTAGGCGATGACCGTTCCAAGCAACATGCCCAGCGTAAAACTGATCGCCAGCCCGGTGCCGACGCTGAAAAGCGTCCACGGCAGTACCGCCTTGATGATCTCGCTGACCTTGGTGCCGCGCGACAGCAACGACACGCCCAGGTCGCCTTTGAGCAGGTTGCCCAGGTAATCGATGTACTGCTTGTACATAGGCGCGTCCAGGTCGATGGCAAAGATCGCGCGGGCCTGGTCCAGCGCGTCCTGGCGGCTGATACCCTGGCTGTACATTGCGTCGATGACAAACCGTTCTACCGGGTTGGATGGCATCAAGCGCACCAGGAAAAAGATCAAGGTGGTGACGAAAAATATGGTAAACAGCGCCTTTGCGGCCTGACGGACGTAATAACTCGACCAAATATGCCGCCAAAGACGACCTATATCTAATCCGCTTGATGGGGTGGTTGGTGCGATGGCGCTCAATGTCGCCTCCTTTCAAAATATGGGGCGATGAATGACCAGAGAATGTACGGCTGGCAAAACGCCGGGGAAAGCCCGCTAATCATAATATTACTATAGTTTCCGCTAACTTGGCGCGGTATAGGGCCAAGTTCAGCTATGGGTA
>CAYRXM010000009.1:0-53438 GCA_964428175.1 uncultured Anaerolineae bacterium | reverse complement strand
CCCTCGCTTTGCGGGGGGGATTGAGGGGGGCGTATAAAGCAGTGGCATGTGACGCCTAAAATGTATTGTTATAATGCATAAATATTTTCTATATATCGATCAAAATGAGCGAACCGAAAGTTTCTCTTTGGCATATCTCAATTGAGATGGTTCAATACGAGATAAAACAGACTGGCACTTTACGAAACCTGGAACTCGAACCGCTTTCCAAAGCGGCGCAGCAACTTGAGCACCGGCGCAGCGAACAGGCCCAGCAGCAGGGCGTTGCCGCTGGCCCGCCCGGCATCCCACCACGACGAAGTCAACCCATAAAACACCAGGTAGCGCTTGAAGGTCTCCCACGGCCCGATGCCCGGCTGCCAGTACAGGCCGGCCTGAGTCGCATCAAAGACAAAGGGCCAAAACCAGATGTTCATCACAAAGCCGAACAGCAGCCCCCAGCCTAGCCCCCAGGCGCAGAGCATTATGATCTCGAGCGCCAGCCGTCTGGGCTTGGGCAGCCACGCCGAGGTCAGTCCCACCCAGCCCAGTGCATACATCTGGTAGGGCAGCCAGGGGCCGATGCCCGCACCCAGCAGCGCCGAAACCGCCAGCGACAGTGTGCCAAGCAAAAAGCCAAAGGTCGAGCCGTAACAGTAGCCGGTGAGGATGGGCAGCACAAACATCGCCGAAAAGCCGGCCGGGCCGGGCACGGCGCGCAGCACGGCATTGATCGCGCACAGCACGCCCAGCACGGCGATCATTTTGGCGTTCAGCCCGGCGCCGCCAACCATATTGCCCAGCAGCGCGCCCAGCGAAAGCACGATCAGCAAAATGAACATCAACGGCGCGTCCTGGGCGTGCGCCGCCGCGCCGAATCCGGCGTTCGTTTGCGGCGAGGGCTGGAAAAAGGGATAGACAAACGCCGCCACGCCGATCAGGCTGACCAGCAGCAGAATCGCCCGGTTGAGCAAGCGCGAGACCTGCCCCCTACCCGTCGTCATCGCCCATCGCCTCCAGCCGGGACAGGTGAGCGCGGAACTCGTCCTTGCTCTGCGCCGGCAGCGGGGTGCGGTCGGGCAGAGCCAGATAAGCCCGGCAAACGCGAATGGCGTCGGCGCGGCGCCTTTGCCGGGTATAGATCAGGCGCAGCCGTTCATAGGGCCGCACGCCGGCAAAGCCGTCGGCCAGATTTTCCTCGTAAAGTTGAATCGCCTGCTGCACCTGGCCCGTTCGCTCGTGCTGCTCGGCCTGCCGGTTGCGCGCCATCATCACGTGCAGCACCTCGTCGGCGACACTCAGATAAGCGTTGGCGTCGGCATGGCGAACGCCGCGCGTTTGCGTGTCGTTGAGCGCGGCGCGGCTCTTTTCGATCAACTCGTCATAGATCGCCTGGCGGGGCACGCCGCGCGCCACCTGCTCGTCGACCAACTGGCGCAGCCGTACCTTGAGGCCGCTGCCCGCCTGAACCCGCTCGGATCGCTTGCGTTTCTTTTTGAATAACGAGAGCATTTTATACCCTTATATGTTCTGAACGTCCGGCAGAATTTGGATTTCCTGCGCCTGAAACCAGGCCAAGCCGTACTCGTCTGCCGTCCAGCGTCCCTTGAGCAGCACCGGCGTCCACGCCGGCGGCGACTTGAGGGCTTTGTCCCCACGCACGATGACCCATGTCGCACTACCTTCGTGCGGTGCGCCGTCCCACAAATAAAACCCCTGTCCGCCGGTCCAGCCGGGCAGGCGCATCCCGGCGACCATCACCGAACGGCGCTGCGTCTGCGGCAGGTGCGACAGTGGCACGCATCCTGGCGGCAGATTCGCTATGGGCTGCCGGAACGCGCTGACCGGATAACCGAGCACCTGGCGCTCCCAGGCCGCGCGCTGCGCCAATGTCTCCGCCTCGACCGCCTGTGGTTCCCAGTCGAAGGCCAGTTGCACGCCGCGCTCGTCGCTCTGAATGCCGCGTCCACGCGGCCCACACTCGGCCAGCATCGCCGCGCGGCTGGGGCCAAGTCCATCCAGCGCGCCGCACTGGATCAGATGCTCGATCTCTTTGCGCTGCAATGATACGCGAATCATCAGATCGCGCAGGCTGGCAAAAGGCTGCTGCCGCCGCCCGCGGACGATCTCGCGCACCGAGCGGCGGCGCAGATCGCGCACCCAACTCAATCCCATCCACAGCACGGGCTGGCCGTCCTCCCAGGTCAATGTAAATGCGCGCTGGCTGCGGTTGACGTCTGGCCCGCGCACCTCGATGCTCAGGCGCATCGCCTCGGCCATGTACATCGCCGGGTGGTGAAAGCCGCCCCAGCTTTGCAGCCGCGCGCACATGAACGCCGCCGGCCAGTGTCGCTTGAGATATGCCGAACGATAGCTGACGTCGCCATAAGCCAGCGCGTGTCCCTGGTTGAAGCCATAACCGGCAAACGGCTCGATCTGCTCCCACAGCGTCTCGGCCTGCTGGCGGCTCAACCCCGGCCCGCCGGGACGCTGGCAGCCTTCGACAAACCGGGCGCGGATTTCGTCCATCGCCTCGGCCTTGAACTTGACGCCGCGCCTCAAGTGATCGGCCTGCGCCCAACTCAGCCCGGCGATCTCGACCGCAATGCGCAAAATCTGCTCCTGAAAGATCAGCACGCCCTTGGTCGATCCCAGGATCGGCTCCAGCGACGGGTGCAAATAAGCCACCTGCTCCTCGCCCCGGTAGCGGCGCACAAACGCGCGCGCCATCCCGCCCAGCGCCGGCCCCGGTTTGAAAAAGGCGTTCGCCACGGCCAGGTCGTACACCGTGCGCGCACGCAAGCGAATCAGCGTCCGCCGCGCCCCCGACGACTCGCACTGAAACACGCCCACCGTGTCGCCGCGCGCGATCATATCGGCCGTGGCTGTGTCTTCAAGGGGAATATCGGACAGGCGAAAATCGGGCACGTGGTCGCGGCGGATCAATTGAACTGCGTCGGAAAGCACGGTCAGCGCACGGATGCCGAGCAGATCGAGCTTGGGCAGACCCAGCGCTTCCACGTCGCGGTGATCAAACTGGGTGATCAGGAATCCCTTGGGCGACCACTGCACCGGAACCACGTCGGTCAGCGGGCCGGGCGTGATCACCACGCCGCCGGGATGCACGCTCAGGTGGTGCGGCATGCCCACCAGCGGCGCGGCAGCCTGGGCGACGACGCGATCCAGCGGGTCATCGAGCTGCGCCGCCCACTCTTCGACCGTGCGCCGGTCGCGCCGGCGCGGGTCGGGGTGCCAGCCGTGCGGCAGGTCGGCAACCAGCTCATTGATCCTTGCCTCGTCAAACCCATGCGCCTTGGCTGTCTCGCGCACCGCCGATCGCAGTTGCAGCGTGCTGATCGTCGCTACCAGCGAAACCTTGTCCTCGCCGTACCGGTGCCGCACATAGCCCAGCACCTCGTCGCGGCGGCGGCTGCAAAAATCGAGGTCGATGTCGGGCGGGTCGGCGCGAGCCGGGCTGAGGAAACGCTCAAAGAGCAGATCGTTGCCGATCGGATCGACGGTGGTAATCCCGGTGCAAAAAGCGACCAGCGAATTGGCGACACTGCCGCGCGTGCTGACCGGGATGTCGTTTTCTCGCGCCCAGCGCACCACGTCGGCGACGACCAGAAAGAGCGGCGCGTAGCCGTGCCGGGCGATGGCCGCCAGCTCTTTGTCCAGCCGTTCCGGGACAACTGGCGACGGGTGCGCGCCATAGCGCGCCGCAAGCCCATCCCGCGCCAGTTCGGCCAATGCCGCCTCCGGCGTCTGGCCGGAAGGCAGGTCGAGCTGGGGAAAGATCGGCCGGCCGTCGGGCAGCGCATCGCCACACAGATCGGCGATCTCGCCCGTGCGCGCCAGCGCGTCGGGAAATGGGGCAAAGCGCTCGCACATCTCGGCGGGACTGAGCCAGTGCACGTCTCGCCCCGAATCCTGCGGCAACGCAGCGTCGGGCACAGCATCCAGCGGGCAGCAGCGATCGATGGCCGCCAGCAGCTTGAGTCGCGGCAATTCCTGGCGCGACAGGCAGTACACCGGCTGGACGGCCACCGCCGGCACGCCCAAAGACTGCCCCAGCGATTCGAGCCGATATGCCGGGTCGAGACCGGACGGCTGGTCGAGTTCCAGGCTCAGGTACAAATCGCCGTCATAGATGTGGGCCAGGCGTCCCAGATACTGCCGCGCCGCGCCCTCGTGCCCGGCGCGCAGCAGGCGCTCCGTCCAGCCACGCCCCCCGCCGTCAAGACAGATCACTCCTTCGTGATCGCCGCGCAAATCGTCCAGGCTCAGGCCCTGCGCCAGCCGCGCTTCCCGGTCGGCGTGGGCCTGCAAGCGTGACGAAAGCCGGCACAACGAGCGGTATCCCGCCGGATCGGCGGCCAGCAGCACGACCAATCCGGGCCGGTCCTCTTGCAGCACGGCCAAATCGGGCGGCAGCGCGACCGTCGCCGCCATGCCGACGATCGGCTGGATGCCGGCCCGGCGGCAGGCCCGGTCAAACTGGACCGCGCCGTACAGCGCGTTGGTGTCGGTCAGTGCCAGCGCCCGCATCCCCTGCTCCGCAGCGCGCTCGACCAGACCGTCAACGGTCGCCGTCGATCCCAGCAGCGTATAGTGTGAATGGACGTGCAAATGGATGATATTCGTCAATGCTTCACCACAAGGTCAACTGCCCTGACGGCGTACTCAGATTGTGCCCGCCTACGCCGAGCAGCCGTACCGGCCGGCTGCGCTGCCAGGCCCGTTCCAGCAGCAGCAAAGCCACGCGATAGATTTCGATCGAGTCGTCGGTGGGCGCGGGCAGCGACATCTGCCGGGTGAGCGTGGAAAAATCGGCATAGCGCAGCTTGATCGACACCGTCCCGGCGGCCAATCCATCGCTCTTGAGCATCTCGGCGACGCGCTGGCTCATGTGCCACAAATGGCGCTTGAGCGCCTCCCATTGGGCGACGTCGCGGGCAAAAGTCAATTCCTGGCTGATCGATTTGCGCTCGTACCCGGTGACGACCGGTCTTACATCGATGCCGCGCGCATGTTGAGCCATTGCCGCCCCCTGGCGGCCAAAGCGTTCGTACAACACCTCCTCCGGCACCCGGGCCAGCTCACCGACGGTGGTCACGCCCATTTCGGCCAGCTTGCCCGCCGTCACCGGACCGATGCCCCACAGCACACGCACCGGCAGCTCGGCGAGAAATTGGGCTTCCTCGCCGGACCGCACCACGGTCAGGCCGCCCGGCTTGTCCCGGTCGGAGGCCACCTTGGCTACCAGCTTGTTCGTCGCCACACCGAGCGAGGCCGACAGTTCGACCTCGTCTTTGACGCGCCACTGCACCGTCCTGGCTATGCGAATAACATCCTCCCACTGCGAAACCGCGCCGGTCAAATCGAGAAAGGCCTCGTCGATGCTGATCTGTTCGACCAGCGGCGACGACTGGTGCAGGATCGCCATCACCCGGCGCGAAAACTCGTGGTAGCGCCCGTGGCGCGGCGGCAGGACGATCGCCTCGGGGCAGAGCTGCAGCGCGCGCACGGTGGGCATCGCCGAGCGGACGCCGTAGGCGCGCGCCTCGTATGATGCCGTCGAGACGACGCCGCGTTCCTCCGGCCGCCCGCCGACGATCAACGGCAGGCCGGCCAACGCGGGATTGTCCAGCACTTCGACGGCGGCAAAAAAGGCGTCCAGGTCGAGGTGGACAATGGCACGCAGGTCAGACATGTGCAGTTTCCGGCATGCGATCAGAATTCAAGCACGAGTCTCCCCAAAAAATAGTCTCAAGCCAGGTTGGCGACGCGAAGCAAGTTGGCATCCTGGCGCAAATAGCGCCTGTGACATTGACTTGATTCTTTGCGCCTTAGCGGCTTGGCGCGAGGCGATGTCTCACGCCAAGACGCAAAGACACAAAGCAAAGAGTCATTCCTGCAACCGGTTAACCACACGTTCGATACCGTCTTTGATAAGCGGCAACCCAAAATTAATCAACAACCCCAGCCGCTTATCAGCCATACGCAGATAAGTGAGAAGCTGTTTGCGATGCACAGGCGCAGTAGTTTGAACCGATTTGAGTTCCACGATGACCTTGTCTTCCACGATCAGATCGGCGTAAAAACCGATGTCCAGCCGCACATCCTCGTAAACGACCGACACGGGCTGTTGGCACACAACGCGCAGGCCGCGCTTTTCCAACTCGTAAGTGAGGATGGCCTCGTACACCGATTCCAACAACCCTGGTCCAACTTGCTTGTGGATGTTATACGCCGCATCTACGATCTGCTTGGCAATCTCATTTTCGTTCATTATGCTTCTTGTACCTCACGCAAAGGCGCGTCCAACCCTCGATTGACAACGCCAAGAAAAACTGGACTTTTACCGAGCGCTTTGCGACTTGGCGCCTTTGCGAGATGAAGTCTCACGCAAAGGCGCCAAGTCGCAAAGAAAAAGAGCACCTGGTGCACGAGGATGTCTTTACAAAAGCGCAAGTATCCTCAAACCCTCCGACGCGCTTGACTACCGCCCAATCCTTTGCGACTTGGCGACTTGGCGCGAGATGGTATCTCACACAAAGCGAAACGGATCGCCGGCCGGGATGTGAATCGTCCGCACGCCGGGCGCGACGTCGGCCAGCCAATCGACCAGGAAGGCCATTCCCGGCTCTTCGCTGTTAGCGTGACCGAGGACGATCAGCGCCTTTTGCTGGCCGGTCGAGATCGCATCGCGCACGTATTCGCAGGTCTCCCACTCGTTGATCTCGCCGACCGCGAGCACGTCGATGTCCCGGCCCAGAAAGCGAATCTGGTGGTCTCCGCCTATCGCGCCGACCAGCAGCCCCACACGGCGGCAGGGCATATCCAGCGCGCCGACGACGCGCACCGTGCTGATGCCCAGCTTTTTCTTGAACGTTTGAGCCAGGTCGCCCAACGGCGTCTGCGGGACGGTGTACAGCGGAATGCCGGACGGGTCGGCATACTCGCCCCAGCCCAGCGCTGCGGTGACGCCGGCAAAGATGCCGTCGGGTCGGTGGCGGTGCCAGTAGTCGTGAAAGCGCCACACGACGAGCTTGTTTTCCTCGATCAACCTCCGTTTGGCCGCGTACACCGGATCGTCGCCCAGCCAATCGACTCGATCGAGGTGGTTGTAAAAGATCGGCTCGTGGGAAATGACCAGGTTTGCGCCGAGATCGACGGCCTGCTTGAGCACGGCATAGGTCGCCAGAAAGGTGGTGACGATGCCCGTCACCGGCTGTGACGGATCGCCGGCCTTGACCACGTCGACGGTGTCTTCCAGCCGCCCGCCGGGAATGCGGGCGATGATCGCGTCAAGGACGTTTTGAATGGTTTGGGACATTGTTCTCTCCAATCGTAAACTAACCGGCCAGCACCATAGTCTGGTAAGCGTCGAGAATGACCCGACCGCTGGCTTGTTCGCCAGTCAGCAGATCGGTCCAGACCTGCGCGCCTAAATCGACCGTCGCCGGCTGGACGTTGAAATTCATCAGGAACACCCACCTGGTCTCGCCGTCGGTGCGCAGTTGGGCCGAGACGCCGTGCGGCAGGTCGGCGTCGAGCGAGCGCAACAACCCAAGCTCAACTTGCAGTGCGCCGTAAAAATCGCTCAAAAAGCGGGCATCGTTGTTTGAGGCGATATAGTAGGCCTGGCCCGCGCCATAGGGATTGACGGTCAGCGCGGGGCGGCCGGCGTAAAAGTCGCCCTTGTAGGTCGCCAATACCCGGGCGCTTTCAGCATGGATCAGGTCGCAGTAGTCGCGCGTCTCGTAGAGGCCGCTTAGACCCAACGCATTGCCTTCGACCGGCAGCACAGCGTTGCGGTCGTCCGGGTACAGTGCGTCGATCTCTTCAGCCCACACGCCCAGCACCTCGCGCAGCCGGCCGCCGGGCCAGCCACCGAGAAAGCAGAGGTCGTTCTGGTCGACGACGCCCGACAGGTAAGTCGAAACCAGCGTGCCGCCGTTCTGCACAAACGCGGCGATCCGCTCATCCACGCCGGGCCTCACCATATACAGCATCGGCGCGACGAGCAGCTTGTAATTCGAAAAATCCTGCTCCATGTCGACCACATCGACCGGCACGCCGCGCGACCAGAAAGCGCGATAGTGCGCCTGGCAGGCGTCGAGGTAACCCTTGTCGCCACGGCGGGGGCCTTGCGCGTCGTTCATCGCCCAGCCATTTTCCCAATCATAGAGGATCGCCACGTCGGGGCGAACCGTAGAGCCGATCACGTCGCCGAGTTTCTCCAGCTTACAGCCCAGATCGGCCACGTCTTCAAAAACACGGGTGTGCTCGTGCCCGACGTGATCGACCACCGCGCCGTGGAATTTCTCCGCCGAGCCGCGGCTCTTGCGCCACTGGAAATACTGCACCGTGTCCGAGCCGTGAGCCACCGCCTGGAGCGACGACAGGGCATGCATCCCCGGCCGCTTGACTTTGGCTGCGGGCATCCAGTTGGTGGCGCTGGGCACACTCTCCATCAGCATAAACGGTTTGCCACCCTTGAGACTACGGTTCAGATCGTGGACAAAAGCCACGTCCGAAGCCAGGGCCACATCGTCGCCGCTGTGCCAGCGCGGGTAGCTGTCCCAGGAAACCACATCGAGATATGGAGCCAGCTTCCAATAGTCGAGCCCCGGAAAAGTGCCCATGAGATTGGTCGTCACCGGCGCAGCGGAGAACTGGCGCAGCGCGGCGATCTCGTGGCGCATGAAATCGACCGTCTGATCGGTGCAAAAGCGCTTCCAGTCCAGGTTGAGGCCGTGCACCGAGGTTTCGCCGATCGGACTGGGCGGCTCGACCTGCGACCAGTCGGTGTAGGTGTGGCTCCAGAATGCCGTCCACCAGGCCTGGTTGAGCGCGTCGAGGGTGCCGTATTTGGCCTTGACCCAGGTGCGAAACGCGCTCTGGCACAGATCGCAGTGGCACTCGCCGCTGTATTCATTGGACAGGTGCCACACCAGCAATGCAGGGTGATCGGTGTAACGCTCGGCCAGCCTCGAATTGATCGCCCACACCTTTTCGCGATAGACCGGCGAGGTCAAGCAGTGGTTGTGCCGCTGCCCAAAGCGGTTGCGCCCCCCATCGGGACGCACGCGCAGTACCTCGGGATACTTTTGCGCCATCCAGGCCGGGCGCGCGCCGCTGGGCGTAGCCAGGACGACATAGCCGCCCGCCGCAGCGATCATGTCCATGATCCGGTCCAGCCAGCCGAAATCGTAGCGGCCTTCGTCCGGCTCGAGGCGAGTCCAGCTAAAGATGCCCACCGTCATCGCGTTGCAGTGGGCCAGTTTCATCAGCCGCATGTCCTGTTCCCAGACTTCTTCGGGCCACTGGTCGGGGTTGTAATCGCCGCCGTGGAGGATATGCGGGCACTTGGGGTTGATCGGGGGGTAACGTTCAGACATTGGGTTATCCTTTCCGCAGACCGAGATCGTAAACGGGGCAAATGCCGAACACAGATATCTGCTCAGCCCGGAGCGGCGTTGGTCTCGATACGGCCTCGCAAATGCGACGAGGCCTACTCGACCAGCACAGGCTGAGCAGCAACGAACACAGTATAATTTGTTCTGCCAGCAAAGGCAAATTGATGTGAGATGGAAAGGGAAAAAATTGGACAACGGAAGGACTTGTGCAGGGGTGAAATGGACAGCCGTCCTACTGCCGGATCAGCAGCCCCGGCTGGCAGGTACGGCAAAAATGCGTCGCCCGGCGCTCGCGCTTGACCTCGCTGATCGTCGATCCGCAGCGCGGGCAAGGCTGCCCCGGCTTGCCGTGGACGGACAAAAAATCGCGGATTTCGACGTCGATCTGGTCGCCGACGCGCCCGCGCAAAACGTCGATGGCTTCCAGGAGCACGCCGCGCATCGACTCGTACAACAAGTCGACTTCATCCTCGCTTAATTGAGGCCGTTTTCGAAAGGGATAAATGCCCGCCCGCCACAAGATTTCGTCGGCATAGGCGTTGCCGATCCCGGCGACGAAGGTCTGGTTGGTCAAAACCCACTTGATCTCACCATGATGCTTTTTCAAGCGCTGGCGAAAAAGGTCGAGGGTCAGCTCGGGATCAGTTGCCTCCGGGCCGAGGGTGGGGAAATCGGGGATTTGATCCAGGTCGGTGGTCAGGTAGACTTTGCCCATGTCCTTGGTGTCGTTGTAGCGCAGTTCAGCGCCATCGCTCAAGTCGAGCATCAGGGCATCGCGCTTGCGATCCTTGGCTAGGGGCAGACCATAACGAATGCGCCCAGCCAGCATCGGGTTGATGACCAGGTGCAGGCCGCCGTCGAGAGCGATCAACAGGAATTTGCCCCGGCGGGACACATCGACGATGCGCCGTCCCTCAAGATGGTCGCCCAATGCGCCGCCGAGCATGTTGCGCAGCACCGTCGGGCGCCCGGTCTGCGCCGATTCGACAGTCAGATCGGTGATTTTGTCGACCAGCACCTCGCGGATGACCTCCAGGTCCGGCAGTTCAGGCATCGCTCACTCCAGCAAACCAAACTCGTCGAACGGCCACACGCGCACCCAGGCGCGGCCCAGAATCCACTCCTGCGGCACCGGGCCGATCGAGCGCGAGTCGTGCGAAGCGCCACGGTTGTCGCCCATCACAAAGACGTGCCCGGCCGGCACCTCGACCGGACCAAAATCGCGCTGCGTCACGTCGCCCAGATAAGGTTCGTCAAGCGGTTGGCCGTCGATCAGCACCCGGCCGCTGCGAATCTCGACCCTTTCGCCAGGCAAGCCGATCACGCGCTTGATCAGCGGCAGGTCATAGTTGGGCACGCCGACAATGACAATGTCGCCGCGCACCGGGGCGTGAAAACGATAGCTCACCTTGTCGACGACAAGCTGCTGATCCTGGTGCAGATTGGGTTCCATGCTGTGCCCCAACACCTCGGTTTTTTGACCGACAAAATGGGTGACCAGCAGCGCCAGGATAAAGGCCGGCGCGAGCGTCTCCAACAGCAGATCGCGAAACACAAAGCGCAGCAGTTCGGATAAAAACGATTTGGAATTTTGCGGCGGCTGATTTTCCAAGTTGAACTCCTGTCCTGAAGAGAAAATACCTTGCTATAGTCTAGCGCATCTTGCCCACTTGGTCAAGCGAGGCTAGGGTTCATTGGCTGCACCCGACATCCGCTCGTACACAAAGCGCAGATTGTACGCGCCCGCCGTCCCATCGGCCGACCAGGCGTCAAACGGTGCGGGCAATCGCTGCTTGAGCAGATCATCCAACGAACGTCCCGCCGCGATGGCCTCCCTCACCATCGCTTGCAAGGCGACGATGTACTGCTTTTCACGCTCCAAATGCGCCTTGCCCCCAACCGGCCCGTGCCCCGGCACAAAGGTCTCTACATCCCAGGCAAGCATCTGCTCGATCTGCTGCACCCACGCCTCGGGATCGCCATAAGGCATAAAGGGCTGCCGATCAAAGAAACCGAGATCGCCGATCAGGGCGATCCGTTCGTCGGGCAAGAGCAGGTAACAGTCGCCGGGCGAGTGAACGGTTTCCAGGGCGACCAACTCGACTGTCCGCCCGGAACCGCGAAAGACGATCTTGCCCTCAAAAGTCTGGTTGGGCAGCGTGAGGTCGAACGTGGGCAGATCGGCGCGATGGCGCTCAAATCGGGCCAACGATTTGGCCAGGTTCGCGCGTCGACGTGGATCGGTTTCGGCATCCAGAGCCGCTTTTTGCTCGGCCAGGAATGCATCAAATTCGGATGGATCAGCTTGATCGGATCTCGTATCGTCGGCAAAAAAGCGCATCAAATCCAACGAGCATGTCGTGGCGATGATCGGCAATCCGGCAAAAACCTGATTGCCATACCAATGGTCGGAATGCCCGTGACTGATCACCACCGCCCCAATCGGGTTTCCGGTCAACTGCTCGACCGCAACGCGCAGGTCCCGGGCAATCACCGGCGATTCAGTGGTGTCCAGGAGCAGCGCACGGTCACCCAGATCGACAAAAGCCGCGTTGCCAAGCGCGCCGCTCGTCTCGTCGGCGATCACTGCATAGACGCCATCGGCAAGCTGTTGAAGGTCAAAAAATCTGGAATGAGCCATCATTTTTTGTCTTTCTGTCCTTTCATCAGCGATCGCCCCTCTCGATACCCCTCACCGATCGCCCCACCGATGCGATAATAATGGTTGTCCAGGGCATAGACGATTGGGTCGAGTTGGGTCAGGCTGGCAACGCCCTTGCGCCCCTCTTTTTCGACGACAAAAGCCTCATCGACGTAGCACTGCACAACCTCGCCGACAAAGATGTGTCGGTGTTCGATCTTGAAATCGTGCACCACCTTGCATTCCAGGTTGGACGGGCAGGCCTCGATCATGGGCACGCCGAGTTTGCCGTAAAAATGCTCAAACAGCGCCGATTTGTCGACATCTCTGCCGGAGACAATGCCGCAGTAATCGGCCACTGCCAGCATCGCAGTCGATGGAAAATTGATGCTGAAAGCCTGCTGCGCGATCACGCCGGGCGTAGTATAGTGCCCTTCGCCCAGTGAAATGTAGGCCAGCGGCGGGTTGATGCCCATCACCCCGCAGTCGCCGATCAGCGCGTAATTCGGCCGGCCATCGACCATCGCCCCGGCAAGCGCGATGGGAATCGGATAGATCAAGGGCACAGCGCCCAGTTCGACTTTCATTTGCCCTCCTTCATCTGCACGATGGGCTGCGCATCCAGCCAGCTTTTGAGCGGTTCATCGACGGCGATCTGCTGCCGCCAATCCGGCTGTTGAAAGAATGCTTCGTAGCGAAAGGTAACGAGATCGTTGAGACAAGCGACGCGGCGGTCTGCCGGATAGTCCCGCTGCATGTGGAGAGGATAGTTGACCCGGTAGGGCAGTTCGTGCAGCAGCGAGGGTTCAAGCAGCGACATGATCGTTCCGGCCAGGATCGCCTGGTGGACAAAAATCGCATAGAGCCTGTCTTGATAAAAGGCGAGAAACTCGGGCCGGCGGTACAGACGCAAGAACTGCTCCCCCCACGCGCGCAGCAGCCCTCGTTCGGGCCGCACGACGAGCATCCCGGCGTTGAAATAGGGATACATCACGCTTCCGTCGACCGAGCCGGTCATCGCAAAGAGATGCGCCTTCGGCACGCCGCATCGATCATAGATCAACGACCAGAACGGGCCCAACGGCTCGCCGTAGCTGGGACCGATCAACCGGTGATCGACAGGCCGGTAGCCTAAAACCTTGTCATCAGGCAGCAGCAGCGCCCCCGGCTCGTCCACCACCAGCGACGGCGTATCCATGCAGACCAGCAGTTCACTCTGTCCGGTCGCTTCTGCTTCGGCGACGGCGCAGGCCAGCGATTTGTCGACAAAAGGAAAACGAAAGGCCTCCGGAGCGAGGTCAAAGGGGATCAACCGCACATCCAACGCGTCCAGCCCGGCAACAACCTCTGCACCGAGTTCGCCGGCCGGTTGGGGCAGCAGCGCCCAGATCGGTGCACC
The DNA here is from genome assembly GCA_964428175.1 of uncultured Anaerolineae bacterium. Classification (GTDB taxonomy): domain Bacteria; phylum Chloroflexota; class Anaerolineae; order JAFGEY01; family JAFGEY01; genus CAYRXM01. Next base: position 39,994 of record CAYRXM010000009.1, on the reverse strand, counting down.
GGACAGCGCACCGGCAAAGCGGCGAACGCTTTCGGCGAGGACAAGTGCCTGCATCGCCAATACGCCGGGTGCGATCAGAAAAGCAAAGGTCAGTTTGTGCATCGTTCACCGCTCACTTTACATCTTGTAAATCTTGTCAATCCTGTCTGTTTTTAGCCAAGCCCTATTTCCGAAAGTTTATTATACCAGCCTTACGCCGGCCGGACAACAAAAGTCCCGGCGTCCGAATTCGAACGCCGGGGTCTCGGGTCACACCATCTTGCGGCAAGAAAACCCGCACTTGACGCTAAGGCACCTTGGGCACAATGGGGCGCAGCGCCGCCAGAATCAACAAACCGATGCCGAGCAGGCCGAGCGGAATGCTGAACCACAAGAGTCGCCTGTAGGCCAGGATGTCAGGCTCGATCATTGGAACTGTGAGGCCCTGCACAGCGACCACCGCATTGACTACAAAGTGAAGGATCACCGCCGGCCAGATGCTCCCGCCCAGCAGGGCCAGCGCGCCCCACCAAATTGAGACGATACATACCTGAACTGTCAGAAGCAGCGCCAAAGGGAGTGAAACCCGGTATGTAAATATCTGCGTGAGGTGCACGAGCGCAAAAAGCAGCGAGGTGAGCAAGACGCTCCCGATCAGCCCCAGCCTCGTATGTCCCCACACGCGGATCAACGCATAGAGCACCAGCCCGCGAAATACGATTTCTTCGTTCAGGCCGGCGGCGAAATGAGCCAGGACGGCGGTGCGCGCCGCCGGCAGCCGGAACAGGCTCGAAACGTCAAAGGCGACCTTGCCATAGAACGCATAGAGGCTCGCGCCGACAAAATAGATCAACCCACCCAGGGCGAGCAGCCAGATCGGCCAGCGCCCCAGGTGAGCAACGCCGGACGCCTCCAGCCAACCCAGCCCCCACAAAAGCGCGAGGGCGCATGCGGCGACGACGAACCGGCTGATCATCACCGTCGTCGCGTCGCCGTAAGGCCGGCGGAGTGCACTTGAAGCAATGCCCATAAACACCATCAACAGCACGAACCAGGCAAGAGTCAAACCAAGTACAAACAGGAATGGATACTTGGTCGCAACCGATCCGAGTACGTTCATTGCCTTCCTTTCTCTCAGCACAGAATTGGCACGGTTTTCAGGGCAAACAGGACTTAATTGCGATTTGATTCAAACCAGCGAGCAATGCGACTGCCAAAGAACAGATAGCTCAGCAGGCCGATCCCGACGCCCAGACCCGCGCCCATGCTGAGAAAGACGTTGATCCACCCAAAAAGGACGCCCAAGACGACACCCACCGCGCCACCTAACCAGGCCCCACCTAAAAGTAGCCACAGCGGCAGCGCACCGATCTTTTTGAACGCGGAACTACCGGATCGACTCGCCATCGTCACGCCATTGCCTTTCTGTATGTCACATGCCGTTTGACCATCCTGTAACCGACACTCTCGTACAGGTCCAGCGCGCCGCTCGGATTCTGGGTATCGACGCCGAGCGCGGTTTCCTGCATGCCCATTTCCTTGAACATCTGAATGCTCTGGATGAGCAGCGAGCGGGCCAGGCCGCGTCGCCGCCACGGACGGCGCACACTGATCGTTTCGGTATAGCCACGCTGCCGGTTGTAGGTTTCGTTCTCGGCCTGATCGACGAAATTGAGCACGCTTCCGGCTACTTGATCGCCATCCCAGGCGACCATCCACAGCGACGGGTTGAAAATACGCTCCTCCATCCATCCCTGAATATCATCCTCGGTCAATGGGCGGTGTCCCCAGTGATCGCGAAAGGCCTCGTCGGTTGCGGCCATCACTGTGCGCACATCTTCCGGACGCACGGAACGCACTTGCAGGCCATCGGGCATCGGGGCGATGATCAGCGGGGCGTCGATGGGGCGGAGCATTTCAAACCCATAGCGTATGGGTGTATAGCCTTCTTGTTCCAGCAGGGCGACCAATCCCACTTCGGAGGCATACGCGCCACGTTGCAAATACTTGGGCAGTTCGGACGGGTGATCGCGGGCAATCTCGCGCAGACGCTGTTCGCCATAGCGCCACATCGCCGTGCCGATGCCTTTGCGCCGCCAGGCAGGTTTCATCAAACCCATCAGGCCATAGATGCGGTCGCCGTCGCTTTCCTGCTCCCAGTAGGCGCGGCTGTAGGCCACCATCTCGCCATCGACCTCGGCGATCAGCATGTCCCGGTAAGGATCGCAGTTTTCCAGGTGCGCGAACTGGCGACGGACGTCATCAATGGTGATCACAAAGTCCAGGTCGTCCAGTGTTTTGCTGGCCTCAAAGACCTCGACCATAGCGGGAAAATCGACCTCGCCGCGAAAGAAGCGAAAGGTCAGACCTGGAACGGTGGGAGCGTCGGGCAAAAAGAGTGTTGTGGGTGAAACGGATGCAGTCATTGGTTCATCTTTTCCTTGGTTGATCTCCCCTACATCAAAACACAAAACCAAAACAGATGTTCGCCTCTGTTTTGATACATACCGAACCGCCGCCGCAAGGCTTTTCAAGCTGCGCAATGGTGGATAACAACTTGTCGGGCGGATCGGTTTTGCTGACAAACGCATTGGCCCCGGCGACGATCGCCTCCTGCTGGGCCTCTGGCCTGCCACTGAGGATGACGATGCGCCCATTTGGGCAGACGTTGCGCAGCGTATTCAATGAATTCAGCGCATCCAGGCCCGGCAAATCCCAACTGAGCAAAATCAAGTCGGGACAACATTCTTGAATCTTGAGCAGCAAACTGATCGCATCCACCGCATCGCCGATCACCTCCAGCCCGGCCTGTCGTTCCAAAAGCACGCGCAACGCGAATCGAACCTTGGGCTGGTTATCGGCAATCAAGATGCGCATCGATCGTGATCCTCACTTTCGTCCAGTTTATACTCCTATTGTAAGACAAAAACGCGCCGCGTGCATCGGGCACGTGGCGCATTTGAGGGTTAGCCAGGTGGCTAATTTGGCCTACGTAACAAGTTTTTGCTGCAAGGCGACGGCAACGGCTTCAGCACGGTTGGCGACGCCCAGCTTGGACAGAATATTGCTGACGTGCGCCTTGGCCGTCGCCCGGCTGACGGACAGCGCATCGGCGATTTCGGGATTGCTCCTGCCCTGCACCAACAGGGCCAGCACCTCCTGCTCGCGCGGAGTCAGGCCATAATCAAATTCCGGCTGCGGAGTCGCCGCCTGGACGAGCGCCTGCACCGCCTCGGAGGCCAGAGTCGGACGCCCGGCGTGCGCCGCCCGGATCGCCTCCGCCAGATCGTCGGCGGAAACGTTTTTGAGCAAATAGCTGATCGCTCCGGCCATAAGCACGCCCTGCACCAGATCGCGCTCCTGAAAGCTGGTCAGGGCGATCACTCGCACGTTGGGCCAGCGCTCACAGATGATCCTGGTCGCCTGGACACCGTCCATCTCGGGCATCATCAGGTCCATCAAGATCACATCGGGCCGCGCCTGCGCGCACAGGGCGATCGCCTCGCGCCCGTTCGATGCCTCGCCGACCAGGTCAAGGTCTTTTTTCACCTTGAGAAACGCAGCCAGCCCGCGACGTACCATACTGTGGTCGTCGACGAGCATCACGCGAATCGGTTTCGAATCACTCATCGATTCTCCTCCCACACCACACTGACCCGGGTTCCGCCGCCTTGCGCGCTGTCGATCTCTAGCCGCGCGCCGATCGCGTCGGCACGTTCCTGCATGATGCTGATCCCCAGGTGATCGGCAGGAACCTGGCCGCGATCAAAGCCCTTGCCATCGTCCCGCACAGCCAGATCGATGCGCAGCGGCGCTTCCGAGCAGGCCAGACTGACTTGGACCCGCCCGGCCTGCGCGTGCTTGACCACGTTGTTCAGCGCTTCCTGGACGATGCGATACAGCGCCACGTGCACGTCGGCGGGAAGGTTGCACTGTCCCTCGACCGATACCTGCACCGGCAGGCCCTCTCGTCCGATCAGCGCCTCGGCCAACTGGCGCAGCAGGTCGCCCAACGGCGTCTCGATCAGGGCCGACGGGCGCAGTTCGAGCAGCAGCGTGCGCATCTCGGCCAGCGCCCCCCGGCTCAACTGCTTGAGTTCGGCCAGTAGCGCGCGCCCTTCGTCAGAATCGGCTTCCCACATCTCGGGCAGCACTTCGGCGATCAGGCTGGCCGAAAAGAGCGTCTGCGTGACGGCATCGTGCAGGTCGCGGGCCAGCCGGCTGCGCTCGGCGGCGACGGCCTGCTGCGTCTCGGTGACGCGCAGCGTGTCCTCGACTTGCCGGCGCTGTTCCATCTCTTGCTCCAGCTCGGCGGTTCGCTGCGCGACCTGCTCGGCCAGCTCGCGGTTTCGCGCCTCGACGCTCTTGACCCGCCAGCGGTAGCCGCCGATCGCGCCGGCGACGACGATCAGGCCTACCAGAGTGCCGAACCACCAGGTGCGCCAAAAAGGCGGCACCACTTTGATGATCACCGACGTTCCCTGCTCGTTCCACACCCCGTCGTTGTTCGAACCCTTGATGCGCAGCGTATACGTACCGCCAGGCAAGTTGGTATAGCGGCAAAAGCGGATCGTGCCCGCAGTATGCCAGACAGTGTCAAACCCTTCGAGCATGTAGGCATAGCGGTTCTTGTCCGGCTGGCGAAAGCTGAGCGCGGCAAACTCGAACTCGAAAAAGTTGTGCGGCCAGGGCAGGGTGATCCTGGTCGCGTACTCGATCGGCTTTTCGCTGGGCACGGGCACTCCGCCCTGGGTAAACGAGGTCAACACAACGTTGGGCATATAGGGATTGTCGACAATATCCTGTGGATAAAAAGAATTAAACCCGTTCACCCCGCCAAAGAACATCTGCCCATCCTTGGCGCGATGGTAGGCCAGGACATCGAATTCGCTGCTTTGCAGGCCGTCCCGGGGACTAAAGTACTTGAAGGTCTCAGCAACCGGCCCGCTTTGGGCCGACGGATCAAACCGCGCCAGACCCTTGTTGGTGCTCAGCCACAAAAAACCTTGCTCGTCTTCAAGGATACCGTACACCACGTCGTTGGGCAGGCCGTCTTTTTCGCGATAGGTGGTCAGGGTATCGGTTTCCAGATCGAGCCGGTTGAGGCCGCTCGACGTGCCGATCCAGAGCAGTCCCCGGCTGTCCTGGTAAATCGCCATGACTTCATTGTTGGTCAGGCCACGCCTGACACCCTCATAGATGTTATCCGGATCACTGAGGTAATGGGTGATCTCGCCGGTCAGCGGATCGAACCGGTTGACGCCGGCCGAACTGGAGCCGATCCACAACGCGCCGTCGTCGGTCTGCTCGATCGCATATATCACCGATCCCCACAAACTCGCCGGGTCGGGAAACCCGCCGGGATAATGCGTGAACGTTTCGGCAAGCGGGTCAAAGCGATCGACGCCGCGCGCGTTCGTGCCCAGCCACAACGATCCCTCGCGATCCTCATAAATGCACAAGATGTGGTTGTCCATCGGCCCACTCGGGTCGGTCAGATTGGGCAAAGTGTCCGAGCGATAATGCACAAAGCGATCGTGGGCCGGGTCGTAGCGATCCAGCCCGTCTGCCGTGCCGATCCACAGCATGCCCCGGCTATCCTCAAACAAGGCCGACACGTTGTCGTCGCCCAGGCTGTCCGGATTGGCCGGATCGTGTCGATAGTGGCTAAAACGCCCCGTTTGCGGGTCGAGACGGCTCAAACCGTGCGCGGTGCCCACCCACACTGCGTCGTCCTGTGTTTTGAAAATGGTCCAAACCAGGTTGTCGACCAGGCTGTCCGGATCGCTCGGATCGTGCCAGTAATGCACAAACTGCTCCGCGCGGTCATATTTGGCGACGCCGTTAGCCTGCGTGCCAAACCACATCACGCCCGACCGATCCTCGTAAATCACCGAGATCGCATCCTGGCGCATGCTGTATGGATCGTGCGGCGAATAGGTATAGTGCGCCCAGCGTTCGCCGTCCGGATCAAAGCGGTTCAGCCCGGCCTCGGTGCCGATCCACATGATCCCCTGGTGATCGAGCCGGGCCGACCAGATGGCGTCGCTGTTCAAGCTGCTTTCGTTCTTGGGATCGTGCCGGACGTGGACAAAGCCGCCCGTTTGAGGATCAAATCGATTCAGCCCGCCTTCTGCCGTGGCTACCCACAGCCGCCCCTGAGCATCCTCCAGAATCGCGCGGACGGCGCCTTCGCCCAGACTGTGGGGATCGGTCGGATCATGCACATAGTGTGTAAACTGACCGCTGTCCCGATCCATCCGATCCAGGCCGTGCCAGGTACCGACCCAAAATGCGCCGGTCGAGTCTTCGTACAAACAGAGTACGGCATCATACAGGATGCTATTTGGATCGTTGGGATTATGCACGTAACGGACAAAGGTTTCAGTCTGCGGGTCAAAGCGGCTCAACCCGCTGCGCCAGGTGGCAGCCCACAGCGTGCCGGCCCGATCCCGGTAAACCTGGCCTACCGTCCCACGTCCCAGGCTCTGGGAATTGTCGGGATCGTACTGGTAGCGGGTGAACTGCCCACTGCCTGGATCAAACCGATCCAGCCCGCGGTCGGTGCCGATCCACAAAATACCCTGCTCGTCCTGATACAGCGACCAGATTGTGTTGTCGCTGAGGCTGTTGGGATCGTCGGGATCGTGCTTGTAGACGTTGAGATTATAGCCATCGTAGCGGTTCAAGCCATCCCAGGTGCCGATCCACATAAAACCCAGCCGATCCTGGACCAGCGCATTGACCGTGCTCTGCGACAGGCCGTCATCGACGGTGAGGTATTCAAAGCGCAGCCGGGCATCGAACGCCGGCGATATATCGGGAGCGACATGCGCCGCCGTGTCGATCCCCGGCTCGGGCATGACGGCTTTTACCCCTGCATCCATCCCGGTCACGGCGATGAGGGCGACAAGCATACAGACAGACAAAACAAACCGTGCTTTCACATGCTCTCCAAAATGGCTCCAGTCATGGCCCAATCTTATCACATCTCACTCGTAACAGCAAAAAACTCACAGGAGCACAAAATTCAGGGCTTGCATACCCAAAACACATCCTCGGACGCTTGTACAAAGCGTCCGAGGATGTTCAAGGAAGCAAAAGTGATTATGGGAAACCGCCCCATGTCTATACCTGAGGCGCAGCGCGTTCAGCCGGTATGTGTCGCCATCCACCAGGCGGCGGCAATCAACGCGCCGCCGATCAGCAGCAGCCCGATCCCGCCCCAGCCTGTGCCGATCTGCAAAAATGCTTCGTCCGGACGGCGCGGGTCATAGCGCACGCGCACCGCCCCACCTTCCGGGTAGCGCTCCAGCACCTTTTGGGCCAGCGGGCGCGCGTATTGTTTTTCGGCCGGCGAGATGCGCCGCCCGGTATAGTCCTTGCCTTCTACCGCGTAGCGATATTCGACCTGCGGCTCGAACGAAATGACGGTGCGCGCCGTGCCGTCTCCCCGCTGAACCTCCTCGCGGCGTTCTTGCAGGCGGGCTGCCGTGATGGTCCCTTCGACGCCGGGCCAGGCAGCCATACGCACACCTTGCCAAAGCATCAGCAGGCCAAACCCAGCCAGAAACAGCCCAAACAGGCCGACGATCCCGGCCAGGCAGCGAATCACAATCTGGTTGAGCATACATCCTCCTTGATAAACAAACCAGGTTTTTGGCAAAAACCTGGTTTGTGATGCTGCGCGTTCGAACGCGGTCAGGGGACAATGTGCAGCAGTCCGCCGCCGGCGGTGTTCGAGCCGCCGCCGACCCACACCCCGCCGTATGGATCGACGTGCAGGGCAGTGATAAAGTTGGTCAGCAGCCCATCGGCGGTGGTCAGGTGCGTCCACGCTGCGCCGTCGGCAGAGCCGTCGGCAGAATAGAGCAGTCCGTTTTGCGTGCCGGCCCAGATTGCCCCATCCGGCGCGACGACCAGCTCGTTGAGCCAGCCGCCCAAGCTTTCCTTCTGAAGATTATACAACACATTGACCTGAGCGCCATCATAACGCACGATGCTCAGATTGGCGCCGATCAGCAGGCTGCCGTCGGCTTCCAGGGCCAATGCGCGCAGGTAGGGGTGCGGCAGCGTGTCCTTGTCGAGCACCAGTTCGGCCTTGCCATCGACATAGCGGGCCAGGCCCACATCCAGGGCGATCCACATTGTGTCGCCGTCGGCGAGCAGGGCCAGCACGTTGTCGGTGGGCAGCCCTTCGGCGGTGGTGAGGTCCATCGCTTTGGAGCCGTCGGCGTTGAGTACAGCGATGCCCTTGCCGTTCTTGCCAAACCAGGCGCGCCCCTGCGCGTCGATGGCGACGCTTTCATACGAACGCAGCCCTTCATAGCTCGTCCACACGCCGTCGCGAAAGCGGCTGGCGTCGCCGTTGGTAATCGCTGCCCAGACCGTGCCGTCGGGAGCGACGGCAAGCGCGGCCGTCCAACTGCTCGATTTGCCGATGCCATCGGCGCGCGTCCAGGTTTCCCACGCTGCGCCGGGGTTGGCCGGATCGAGACGGTGGATGCCGCCGTCGGTGCCGATCCATAGCGTGCCGTCTGGCGCGGCAGCGAACGAATCGACAAAATTGGTCGCCGGCAAAATACCTTCGACCAAAAAACTGGTCTTTTGACCCTCGACCAGTACATGCAGGCCGGCGCTGTTGGCCCACAACGGCGCGCCAGTGTGATACAACGCCAGGCCGAGTACGCCTTGCGGATCATCGTATTTCTCCACGCATATCCCGGCGGCGGGGTCAAAGTGGCACAGACTGCCGCCGCCAATGGACGAGGCGCCCACCCACAGCGTGCCGTCACCAGCTATGGCCAGCCGGCGGATGTCGGCCAGGCCGGAAACCTCTTTGGTGTCGTAAAAACTCCACTCGTTGTCCTTGAATCTGGCCAGCCCGCCGGAGGTACCCACCCAGAGCGCACCGTCCGGCCCGACGGCGAGCGCGTTGGCCCGCTTGTTGGGCAAGCCATTGTCCTCGTCATAGACGGTCACCTGGCCGTCACTGATGCGCGAGATGCCGTTATAGCCGGAGGCGACCCAGATGTCACGCCCGATGACGGCAATGTCGCTGATGCCGTTCCAGGAAAGACCTTCCTTGTCGGTGATGCGCGTCCAGTCACCGGTCGATAGATCGAGGATGCCCAGACCCGAATAGCCGATCAGCAGGCGGTTGTTGGCCGCGTCGCAGTACAGCCGGTCGATCTTGGCCGTTTGCACGTTGCTGTCCGGCGGGGTGATGGGTTCGGCGTCCCACGCGCCGGTCAGGGGGTCGTAAAAGCTGAGGCCGGTGAGCGTGCCGACGACGATGCGCGTGGCCCGCCCGCCGCCGGCGACGGGCACGTCGCAGACGGCCAGCGCATGGGCGCTGGCGTGGCTCAGTCCGTCCAGCGGGGTGTAGACGGTAGGAAACCCTTCTTCCAGCGTGGGCGATACTTCCCAGATGGTCACGCCGCCGAGGGTGGCCGCATAGACCACGCCGTCATAGACCAGCACGTCGCGGGCCACGTTGGGGTTGGTGTAGGGGTAGCGGCCCGGCGCGACGTTGGAAACCGATGTGGGGGGCGGAGTGGCCGCCGGTGGTTCGATGATGGGCGGCGCTTTTGCCGCCGCCGGTGCGAAAAACTCGACCGAGGCCAGCAGGGCGTCAAAGAACGGGGCGACCTCATCCCACTGTGCTGCCGGCGCGCCGAGCAGCAAGATGAACTGCTGCGTGGGCGTGACCATGGCCAGGGCGACCCGCCCGCGCATCGGCTTGCCGTTGTTTTCGCCGGTCAGATCGGCGACCAGGCCGGGCAGGCCTTGCACCACAATCGCTTCGGCCGGGCCGACATCCAGCGGTGTGCCCGATTTGAGCTGGTTGTAGAGGTCCTGGTTGGTTGTTTCGCCCACCGTCCCGCCGATGACGGTGACGACTGGCCCGGTGTCGGGATCGGCGCCGGGGGCGAGCATGCTCAGTAATTCGCCAAAGGGAACAAGCTGGTAGCCGGGCACGGCGCGGATGCTAAAACCGCCCTCGTCGCTGCGCTGGGGGTCGCCCAACTCGACGGCGGCGGTCGTCGCCGCCTGGGTGGGGGCAGGGGTTGCAGTCGGCGCGCTGGCTTGAGTGGCCGTCGCTGGCAGGGTGGCCGTCGGCGCGGCGGTCTTGCTGCCCAGGCAGCCCAGGCTGAAGACCAGCACGGCGATGGCGATCAAGAGAACGGCTTTGGATTTCAGTTTCATGTTATTTTGCCTCCTTTTATCTTTTGACCCTTGCGAAGGTTGAGAACCTTCGCAAGGGTACAATTCATTACGGCCCGACGTTGCGCAAGACCAGCGGCAGATAGACGGTATAGAGACGCTCCCAGATGGCGCCGGTGGCGCTGCTCCTGGCGATGACGGCGCCGCCGGTGGGCGTGTTGAGCGATACGGTAAAGGTCTCGGCCGGCTCATCTTGCTCGTCGCCGACGATCTGCACCGTGATCGTCTTGAGCGTCTCGCCGGCGGCAAAGGTGAGCGTGCCGGCGGTGTGGACGTAATCGCTGCCCGATTTGGCCGTGCCGGGGCTGGTGATATAGTTGACGGTGATGGGGGCCGTGCTGGGCTTGGACAGCTCGACGATAAAGGTCATGGGGCTGGTGCCGCTGTCTCCTTCAAGGACAGACGAGTCATCGATCGAGAGGGCCGGGGTGTCGTCGTCGGTGATGGTGACCTGGCCGCTGGCGTCACCCAGGGTGGCGTTGACCGGATTGCTGAGCTGCACGGTCAAGGTCTCATTGCCCTCTCGGAGGTCGTCGCCGATGATGTTGACGGTGATGGTGCGCGAGGTTTCACCGGGCGCAAAGGTCAGCGTGCCTTGCGCCGCGCCATAGTCCTCCCCGGCCAGCGCCGTGCCATCGACGGTGGTGTAATCGACGGTGACCGTCTTGCCGCTGGGGCTGTTCAGGCTGACGGTCAAGATCGCCTGGTTATTACTCCCCTGATCGCCCTCGGTCACGGTGCGGTCGTTGATGCTCAACGCGGGCAGCGGGCTGCCATCCAGGATGCCGCCGATGCCTTCCCCGTCGGCAATGATCACCCACTGCGCCCAGAAAAGCCGCAGGCGGAAGGTCTCAACGTCCTCGCTGCGGGTGTCGGTCAGCGTGGACACCGAAACCGTCTGGCTGCTTTGGCCCGGCGTAAAGGTGAGCACGCCCTCGGTATGGATGTAATCCTGCCCGGCGATGGCGCTGATGTCGGTGGTGGAATAGTGCACGGTAAAGGTGATCGGCGCCGGTTCGGACAGCGAAACGGTGAACACGGCCGGGCTGCCCTCGGTCGCCAGCACGTCGTCCACGTAAAGATAGGCAGGCACCAGTTCTACCGCGCCGCGGTCGCAGCGGGCGACGCCGTCGGTGCCGCCATCGACCGGGCGGGGCTGGCCGCGCTGGTCGAACGGCTCGCAGGCATCGCTGCCGCTGCCCGGCGTGGCCGGGTTGGCCCAATCGACCGCCCAGCCGGCGGCCTGCGAAAACGGCGCGTGGCTGAGGGTGGCGCCGCCGTTGAGTTGAAGGGGCAGCAGTCCGGCGGCATAGCGCAGATAGCGGCCCAGCGCCCAGAACCCGCCCGCGTTGTCGCCGCTGCCGCCAAAGCCCTGGCAGGCTGGCGGGTTGCTGTTGTTCTGTTGGGCCTTGTCGCCGATCAAGTTGTAGCCCTGGGTGGTAAAGGCGCCGTAGCAGTCGGCGACGCCGTATTCATAGACGCCCTTGCTTTTGTCCTCGTTCTCGGCAATGATCGAGTTTTTGACCTCAAAAGTGGCCGTGTTGTACACCCCACCGCCGTCGCCAGAGTTGTCATTGTCGTCGTCGGCGGTGTTGTTGTGGACGGTGACATTGTTGAGGCTCACCGTGCCGAGCAGGTTCTGGATGCCGCCGCCGTGGCCATTGCTCTGGTTGCCGGAAACGGTGACATTGCGCAGCGTGGCCGTGCCCAAATATACATACAGCCCGCCGCCGCCGTTGGCCTCGCCGCCGGCAGTGTTGCTGATAATGGCGCTGTTAGTGAGCGTGAGCGTTCCGGCGCTGTAAATGCCGCCGCCGCTGCCTGCTGCCGTCTGATTCTCTTGCACGCTGACCCCATCCAGGATCAGCGTCGTGCCGGTGTTGACCCGGATGCCGGCGCCGTTGGCTGTGGTGCTCAAATTACCGCCCTTGAGGGTCACGCCGGTGAGGGTGACGACGGCGTCGCTACGAATATCGAACACGCGGTCGGTAATAACCTGGTTATGGATGATCGTTACGTTGGCCCCCGCGCCGACGATGGTCAGCGGGCCGGTGATGTCCAGGTCGCCCGCTTCCGCCGTGTCGTCGAATCCGGCGATGGTCAGCGGATAGACGCCCGCCGGCAGGATGATGGTATAGTCGCCGGGGCTGGCGTTAGCCTGCTGGATGGCAGCGCGCAGGGTGCACTGTTCGCCGGGGTCGGCGCTGCTGTCGCAGATGCCGTCGGCCGGGTTGTTATCGGCCGCGTCGCCGGCGGTATTCACCGTAAACGTCCGCTCGAGCGTGCTGATCGGCCCATAACAGGCCGAAAATTCAGAGGTGTTGCCTTCGGGGTCGGTGGCCGTGGCGGTGAGATAATGGCCCACGCTGGCCGCCGCGCCGATGGCTATGTCGATGCTGGCCTGCCCGCCGGCGTTGGTGGTGACGGTAGCCTGGCCCAGATAAGTGCGCCCCTGCCCATAGCCGGAAGGGTCGCAGGCGGGGCTGCTGTACAGGTGAATGGCATAGGTCTGGTTGGGCTGGCTGTCGAGCATGCCACTGACGAGCGTCTGCCCGCTGTGGAGCGCGGCAAAGGTGATCAACGGATAATTTTGCAGGTCATTTGCCCCCGCGTCGCCGTCGCCGCTGTCGTTCAACGTCACCCCGGCCGGGCTGAGGTCCAGCCCGATATAGTTGCTGTGGATGCTGTTTTCCCAGATCGAATTGCGCCGGCCGCTGTTCACCAGCACGCCGGTGGTGTTGTAGGCGATCACATTTTCCCAGATGGTGATCCGGTCGCCGTCGATCTGAATGCCGGCCAGCGCGCCCAGCGGGGTGGCGCCGTTGATGCCCACGCCGATCGTGTTATAGCGCACCGTGCTCTGTGTGCCCAGCATATGGATGCCCACGCTGCCATAGACCATGCCGCCGCCGATCAGGTTGCCGTCGGCCGGCGCCGCGCCGCCAATGGTGGTCCAACGCCCACTGTCGACGATGCCGGCCTGGTAATTGGGCAGGGCCGCCAGCCCGCTGGCATCAATGCCGATGTTGCTGCCTTTGATCACGGCGCGGCGGGCCGACGAGGCCACGTCAACCCCAACCCAGTTGGAGTGAATGAGGTTGTCGGGGCCGACAACGTTGTCCTCGCCGGAGACAAACACGCCCACGTCGGCGTCGCTGATTTCATGGCCGCTGAGATTGTTGTTGTTGCCAATCAGTTTGACCGCGAACAGGCCGCCGACAATCGGCGCGCCGCCGCCGGCGATCTCGTTGTTCCTCCCCAACACCTCCAGTCCGGTCTCTGACTCGCTGCCCGTGGCTCTGACGCTGCTGATGGTGTTGTTGGTCAGCGTGTTGTCGTTGCTCAGCACCTTGATGCCCACCACGCCGCTAAACGAGACCACGTTGCCGCTCAGCGTATTGTTATCCGCGTCGATCAGCACGCCGTGTTGCCCACTGTAGAGGATGTGGTTGTTGCTGATGGTATTGTCACTGGATGTCACAAGGCTCAGACCATCCTGGCCGCTGTGTCGGATGTGGTTGCCATCGAATTGCACCCCATGGACGCCCTTGATCGACACGCCCTTCACCCCGCCGCCCAGGTTGATCGCGCCGGTGGGGTCGGCGCCGATGTGGTTACTGTTGATCTCGTGGGCGACGGTCCAATTGGAGCCGGTTATTTCCATGCAGATGGCGGCGCTCGTGCCGCAGCCGAGCACATTGTTACGCACCTGCGCCGGGTTGGTGGAGGACAACACGACGCCGCGCTGCCGGTTGGGCAGGGATGCGTCGCCTGAAACATTCACGCCGATATAGTTGCCGTTGACGACCAGCTCTGAAATCGTACTGTCAGCCGCTTGGATGCCCGAATGGTCATTGCCGCCAATCAGGTTGCGTCCGGCGGCCGTGCCGTTGCCGATCGTCGTTGCCGCGCCGCCGATCAACTTGACGCCGAACTGGTTGCCCAATCCGGTCAGGCCCTCTTCGTGCAGACCGATATAGTTGTTGAGGATCAGCGCGCCGCTGCCGCCGGCGATGACAATACCCGTGTCGCGGTTGCCCGAAATCACGTTGCGCGTATATGACCCGCCGCCCACCTGGGCATACGTGCCGCTGCTGATTTTGACGCCGGTATGGTTGCCGGTGGTGCTGGCATAGTTGTTAGACTCGGGCGGCAGGCCGATAAAGTTGTTGCTGCTGATGGTGTGCCCATCGCCGCCGTTGATATGCACACCGGTGCGGTGATTGCCCGAAATGACGTTCCAGCTCAGCCGGGTATCGCCGCCGACCAGTTCGATGCCGGCGCCGGTGTTGCGGGGGCCGATGATGCAGCTGCGGATCTCGTTGTTGGCGCCGCCCAGCACCTTGATCACCGGGTTGTCTTCGCTGGTTCGGACAAAATTGTACATGTTCAAGTGGATAATCGTGACGCCGCTGGCATTGACCAGCAGAACCGGCTTGGCCGGCTCGACCAGCCGGCCATCGATTTTCTGACGTTCCCAGTCACCGTCGCCAATAATCTCTACCGCTTCGGTGATGGTGGGCAGGATCGCGTCGCCGAATTCGCCGCCTAGCATGGTGATGACCCGGCTGATTCTAGCGGTGTCGAAAAGAATCCTGTCCAGGCCGGGGCTGGCGTTGGCCTCCATAATGGCCGCGCGCAGAGTGCAGTAGGGGCCGCCAAAATGGTAAACGGGGCTGGCGCATACGCCGTCGCCGGGGTTGGCATCGGGGTAGGCGCCCCATGGCTCCTTGACGACAAACGTGCGCACCGCCGCCGTGATGATGGTCAGGGGCGCCGGCGCGCCCTCGGTCAAAATCACCAGGTCGTCCAGCGCATCATCGTTGAGGCGCACAGCCAGCATGGCGACCACCGGCGCGGCGGCGTCGAGCGCGGCCAGCGCGCCCGGCGCTGCGGCCTGCTCATAAATCCCCTGTGCGTTCATCCGGCGCCCGTCGGCGGTGAGAACCCGCACCTGTCGCCCACCGGCCACCAGCAGATCGTCGGCCGGCAGGCTGGAGGTCTTGGCGCGGAGGAGCTGCGCGCTGCCGCTCACCGGCTGCGAGCCGGGTAAAACGTCAAACGTCAAATCTGAAATTGAAACGCTGTTCGCCACCCGCACCTGCCCATCTGCGCCGAGCAGGGCGATGCCGCGCGATTGATCATAGTTCCAATCACCGATGGTCAGGGAAACCGCCTCAAAGTCCAGGTCAACGCTTTCCAATGTCGGGGCCGCGCGATCGACAGCCAGGTGATCGACGCCGCGCAAGACGATCAGCGACCGGCCGGCGACGGCGGCGAGATCGTAAGGATAATCGTCGTCCAGCTGGCCGAAGGCCAGCGCCACGGCCGGCGCGGGCAGGTCGAAACGCTCGGGCGCGGCCGCCTGCGCGCCTTGTTCTCCCACAAAAACGAGCAGCTGCGCGCCTTGCGCCCCGGCGATGCCTACGGCCAAGTCGATCAGCCCATCCTTGCGATAGAGTTCGCCGGCTGCCAGCGCGGTGACGTTGCCGGGCAAGGCGAGCGCTTCCGCCGCCCCCAGGCCGCCCGCGCCATTGCCGGGCAAAAACCACAGCACATCGCTGCCGCGCGCTGCCGCCACCAGATCGGGCTGGCCGTCGGCGTTGAAATCGCCGGCGTGCAGAAAATCGGGCGCGATGGGCAGCGCCAGGCTCTGCGCCGCGCCGCCGTTCACGGTATAGTAGACGACTGCCAGCCCGCCCCCATCGATAGCATAGCCGGCGACGATCTCGGGTTGGCCGTCCAGGTTCAAATCGGCGGCGGCCAGCGAGAGCGGGCGCGCGGCGGCAGCCTGGGCCACCGGCCCGGCGTCCAACGCCTGCGGCGCGCCATAGTTCACCCAATCTCCCGCCGCGCTGACTTGCACGCGGGGCGCAACCGTTGGCGACGCTTTGACGTTAACAAAGATACTTGATGTCATCAAGACTGAGATCATCAACAAGTGCAATACCCAACACGTCATTCGCTGTTTCATTTTTTCATCTCCCATGTAGTGATAAAAGCAAACGATTCAAATGTATCCCCCATAACGACATATCGTCCATCGGCGCTGACGGCTACGCCAAACGGGAACAAAAATTCGCCTTCCGGCCAGCCCTCATCGGTGCGCACCGTTTCCTCGCCCAGCCACTCGATAAATTCGCCCATCAAGTCAAGAACGGCCACAGCAGCGGGGATTTGGGTGGTCACATACATCGTACCGTCCGCGTCGACGGCGAGGGCAACCGGCAGGCGGTCGCGCAGCGCGTCCAATCCCAGGCGTTGGATGAGCATGCCGTTTTCGGAGGCAAACTCGGCCAGGTAGCCATCGGGGTGAACCGCCAGCAGCATATCGTCGGGGTCAAAGGCCAGCGCCGACCACTCGTGGCCCGGCCCCAGCATCAGGCTGTCCAGCGGGCGGCCGTCAGCGTCGAACACCTGCACGCGCGAAATCGGGCGACCTGCATCGTTCAGCGCGTGGTCGAGCGCAAAGACCTGTCCCGTCGAGTCAATGGCCAGCCCGCACAGCGCGTCGGAGCCAAACAGGCCGACCCCGAACGCGCCCAACAGGTCGCCGCCGGCGTCAAACATCGCCACCAGCCCCAGGCCGCGGTCGGCCATATAGACACGCCCTTGCGGCCCCACCTTGACATCGACCACATAGCCCATCTCGCCCAGGGCAAGAACATCGAGCAGGTTGCCTTGCAAATCGAAAACCAGCGCGCCCCGGTAGGCATCGGCCACATAGACGCGCTCGCCGTCGATGTCCAACCCGCCCAGGGTGCTGAACACATCCTTGCCGCCGGCGCGCCACAGCACGCGCGGCCCGCTCGCGGCGTCTGCAACGGCGGTCGGGGTGGAATCCGGCATAGGGGAGGGCGAAAGGGGCGTTGGGGTGGCGACCGGCGTCGCCGTAGAGGGCAGTGGCGTGTGTGTGGGTGGCGTGGTCGCCGTTGGCGTCGCGGTGGGCGCAAGCGTCGCGGTGGGCGCAAGCGTCGCACTGAGCGGGGCTGCCTCGGCGAGCGGGGTCGCCTCGGCGAGCGGGGTCGCCGTTGGCGGAACAGCCGTCCGGCCGGCCAGCCCACACCCCAGCGACAGCAGAATCAATACGCTGATCGCTACAAGCAGGCGATTGTACATTGCTTTCATTCGAAATTCACTCCTGACCCAGATCGTCTTGGCTTGTCTGGGAAAGTGAGGGCAGCGTCTGCACACATAAAAAATCGAACAGGTCTTGCAGGTTGGCAAAACCGTGCCGTTCGCCCGTGCCGGGGCTTTCCAGCGAACAACGCCACACCAGCCGACCGCCATCCTGCGTCTGCCACAGGCGCAGCAAATAGGATATGTATCGATATGGGTGCTCCATCACACCTATGCCTCCTTGGGCACTGCCGGGCGGTTCGCCATCGATCCGGGTTCAGCTAGACCGGCACAAAAAACAGGCCCAAAAATTCGACAATGTTCGGCCACAGCAGAATCGTCGCCACGGCAGAGGCGCACAGACAGCACAACAGCAGTCCCCCCACGACGGCTACAATGATCAGCGTGGCCTTGCCGCCTTGCTTGAGCCGCTTCAAGCCCAAAGCCTGTCTTTCCGTCAATTGAACAGACATAATCTTACCTCGCTGCCAGCACCTGGAACAACACTGTGACCAGTATACCAAATGACCGTCACAAAAACGTCATAACCCCACCCCACTGCATCTTGCCCTCAGCCGCCGGACAGGATATAATAGACGTCCATTCACATCTTGACTCGTTTCCTTGAGGTTACCCATGTTCTGCCTGTCCATCTCGCTACTCGGCTCACTCCAGGCATCGCTGGACGACAGGCCGCTTAGCTTTGCCACCGAAAAAACGCGCGCGCTGCTGGCTTATCTGGCCGTCGAAAGAGACCGCTCGCACAGCCGCAGCGCGTTGGCCGGCCTGCTCTGGCCCGACCAGCCGGAAGATAAAGCCCGCCAAAACCTGCGCCAAACGCTGCTCTACCTGCGCCAGTCACTTGGAGAAGACCAGTCGGGCACAGATGCACTGCTGCAGGCCAGCCGCGAGTCGGTGCAATTTGATGCGCAAGCTCAATCTAACGTTGACATCGCCCACTTTGTCGCGCTGGACGAGGCCTGCCGGCAGCACCGGCACACGCGCTTGAGCGCCTGCCGGCCTTGTTTGCTACGGCTGGCACAGATGGTCGAGTTGTACCGGGGCGATTTCCTGTCCGGCTTGGATGTAGACGACAGCGACCTGTATCAAGAATGGGCTTTGCTCAAGCGCGAATGGCTGCGCCGCCGGGCCATCGAAGCCCTGTCAGTGTTGAGCCTGTACCAGGAACGACGCGGCAACTATGCCCGCGCGCTTGGCTATGCGCAGCGCCAGGTCGAAATGGAGCCGTGGCACGAAGAAGCGCACCGCGCCTTGATGCGCCTGCTGGCCTTCGACGGACAGCGCGGCGCAGCCCTGACCCAATATCGCGCCTGCCGAGAAGCCCTCGACCGCGAACTGGACATCGAGCCGACCACCGAAACCACAGCCTTGTTCGAGCAAATCCGCGCCGGTCAGCTCCAGGCCGAACCGCCCCACAACAACCTGCCCCCCGCTGCCGCTGTCTTTGTCGGGCGGCAAGATGAATTGAGCGAACTGGCCGAGCGGCTGGCCGCCCCCGACTGCCGCCTGCTGGCCCTGGTTGGGCCGGGCGGGATCGGCAAGACGCGCCTGGCCTTACAGGCCGCTGCCGATCAACTCGGCCTGTTCGCGCACGGCGTCTACGTCGTACACCTGGCGGCAGTGCCCGGCCCCGACCTGGTTATGCCGGCCATTGCCGGTGTGATCGGCTGCCCGCTCAGCGGCCGCGGCGACGTGCGCGCGCAGTTGAGCGATTATTTGCGCGAAAAAGAGCTGCTGCTTGTGCTGGACAACCTGGAACACCTGCTGCCCGCAGCAGTGGCTCTGGTCGAACTGCTAAAGGGCGCGCCCGGCCTCAAGCTGCTGATCACCTCGCGCGAACGGCTCAACCTCAAGGAAGCGTGGACCTACGCGGTCGAAGGACTGCCCTACCCATCCGAAACGCAGGCAGCTGATCCATCTTGCGACGCAGTCGAGTTGTTCGTGCAGAGCGCGCGCCGCACACACCGCCACTTTGATCCAGCCGCTGAAATGCCGGGGATCGTCCGCATTTGCCGGCTGGTCGAAGGTATGCCGCTGGGGATCGAGCTGGCCGCCGCCTGGGCGCACGAACGCGCCTGCACCCAGATCGCCGACGAGATCGCCGAAAGCCTAGACGCGTTGAGCGCGGTCTGGATCGACGCGCCAGAGCGTCACCGCAGCGTGCGCGCCGCGTTCGAGTCGTCGTGGCACCTGCTTTCCGGCCCGGAGCGCACTGCGCTGAGCCGTCTGTCTGTTTTTCGCGGCGGGTTCACCCTCGCTGCGGCAAACCAGATCGCCGGGGCCGGGCCGGAGCAGCTGGCCGCGCTGACCGACCGCTCGCTGCTGCGCCGGAGCGGAGACGATCGCTTTGAAATACACGAACTGCTGCGCCAATATGCTGCCGACAAGCTGGCCGAGCAGGGTGAAACGCAAAAGCAGACCCTGGCCGGGCACGGCGCGTTTTATCTGCGCCTGCTGCAAGAACAAGCGCCGCACCTGCAGGGCGCAGAACAGGCGGTAGCACTGGCGCACATCGGCGGCGAGATCGACAACGTGCGCGCGGCCTGGCGCTGGGCAGTTTGGGCCGGGCAAGGCGGGCTGATCGACGGCATGATCGAGAGCCTGGGGCTGTACTATGAAATCCAGAGCTGGTATCAAGAAGGGTTTGACGCATTTGGGCTGGCCGCAGACCAATGGGCGGCCGGCAGCGTGCCCGGCGCGCTGGCGGGACGTATCTGGGCCTGGCAGGGACGCTTTGCCTATCACCTGGGACACAACGAGGAGTCGCTGGCGCTGGAGGAACGGGCGCGGGATGCACTGGACGAGGGCAGCGAGCGGGTGCTGGCGCTCAACACAATAGGCAACCTGCTCACCGATCGCGGCGACTATGCCAGGGCCGAGCAATCACTGCAAGAAGCATTGGTCGCCAGCCGGACTTCGGGTGACCTGCACGATCTGAGCCTGACTTTGGCCAGCCTGTTAGATATGGACGCTTTGCGGGGGCAATTTGCCGAGGCCGAAACGTGGGCCAGGGAGGGGCTGGAAGCCTGCCAGCAAACCGGCGATCGGCGCAGCATCGCTGTGGCGCTGGGCAACCTGGGGCGCATCTGCGGCATCGTGGGCGAATACGAACAGGCCGGGCAGCACATCCAGGCGGCATTGGACATCTATCGCGCGCTGGACAGCCGGCGCGGCATCGCCACCTCGCTGCACAACCTGAGCACGCTGGCCTACATCGACGGCGATTACGCCCGCACCCGCCAACTGCGCCTGGAAGCGCTGCAAATCTGCCGCGACATCGGCTTTCGCTGGGGCGTCGCCAGCTCGCTCAAAGGGCTGGGCGACGTGGCCCGCCAAATGGGCGACCATGAGCAGGCCTTGCGCTACCTCGACGAAAGCCTGACCATCCATCGCGCGCTGGGCGACCGCTGGAACGAGGCCAATTTGCTCAACAGCCTGGCTGGCGTGGCCCGTGAGCAGGGTTCGCCGGCCCAATCCTGGCAGTTTTACCGCCAGGCGCTTCAAATTGCATCAGACATCGAGGCCGGCACGGTCATCGTGGCTGTGTTGAGCGGCATGGCCGGTCTGCTTGCCGCACAAGGACAGGACGAGCAGGCGCTGGAAGTACTGGCCTTTGCCCTGGCCCACCCGGCCGGCGAGCAGCAGAGCCGCGCCGACATGGAACAGCTGCAAAGCGAGGTATCGGCGCGATTGCCGGCCCGCGCCGCACAGGCCGCACAGCAGCGCGGCCAGGCCGAATCGCTGGCCGAAATCGCCGTCCGACTGCTCAGATAATGAGAGGAGGAAGCAATGGCTCTACACCCATTGGCCGGGAAACCGGCCCCGCGTAACATGTTGATCAATGTACCCCGGCAGATCGCCGCCTACTATACCCACCACCCCAACGTCGCCGACCCAACACAAAGAGTTTCATTCGGCACCTCTGGGCATCGCGGCTCGTCACTGGAAAACAGTTTCAACGAGCCGCACATCCTGGCCACCAGCCAGGCGATCTGCGAGCTGCGGCAGCAGCAGGGCATCGACGGGCCGCTGTACCTGGGCATGGATACCCACGCCCTGTCCGAGGCGGCCTTTGCCACAGCAGTCGAGGTGTTTGCCGCCAACGGCGTCACCTTGATGGTGCAAGAGGGCCGCGGCTACACGCCGACGCCGGTCATCTCGCACGCCATCCTCACCTGCAACGCCGGGCGCAAGACCGGCCTGGCCGACGGCGTGGTGATCACCCCGTCGCACAACCCGCCGCAAGACGGCGGCTTCAAGTACAACCCGCCCTCCGGCGGCCCCGCCGACACCGAAACGACGCGATGGATCCAGGATCGCGCCAACGCAATCCTGAGCGAAAAACTCGCCGCCGTGCGACGCATCCCCTTTGAGCGCGCGATGCGGGCCGACACCACCTACCCGCACGATTACGTCGCTCCCTATGTCGCCGATTTGCAATCAGTCATCGATTTCCAGGTGATCAAGTCGGCCGGCCTGCACATCGGCGTCGATCCGATGGGCGGCGCAGGGGTCGACTTTTGGGGGCCAATCGCCGAAACCTACAAGCTGGACATCGAGATCGTCAACCGCTATGTTGATCCCACCTTTAGCTTTATGACCGTCGATTGGGACGGCAAAATCCGCATGGACTGCTCTTCACCGCACGCGATGGCCGGGCTGGTCAAGCTCAAGAATCGCTTTGACATTGCCTTTGGCAACGACACCGATTACGACCGCCACGGCATCGTCACCCCCAGCGCCGGGCTGATGAACCCCAACCACTACCTGGCTGTGGCGATCTGGTACCTGTTCCAGAACCGGCCCGGCTGGCAAGCCGGCGCCGCCGTGGGCAAAACGCTGGTTTCCAGTTCGATGATCGACCGCGTGGCCGCACACCTGGGCCGCCGGTTGGCCGAGGTACCGGTGGGGTTCAAGTGGTTCGTCGATGGGCTGCTCGACGGCTCGTTTGGTTTTGGCGGTGAAGAAAGCGCCGGGGCCTCGTTCTTGCGTATGGATGGCACGGTGTGGACCACCGACAAGGACGGCTTTATCCTCGACCTGCTGGCGGCCGAGATCACCGCGCGGACTGGGCGCGATCCGGGCGAGCACTATCGAGCGCTGGAAAAGCAGTTTGGCAGCCCGGCCTACGCGCGCATTGATGCGCCAGCGTCTTTGGAGCAAAAGGCCGTGCTCAAGGCGCTGTCGCCGGAGCAAATCACCGCAGAGGAACTAGGGGGGGACAAGATCGCGGCCAAGCTGACCCGCGCGCCTTTCAACAATGAGCCGTTCGGTGGGATCAAGGTCGTCACCCGGAACGGCTGGTTCGCCGCGCGGCCATCCGGCACAGAAGACGTGTACAAGATTTACGCTGAAAGTTTCAAGGGGCCGGAGCACCTTAGGCAAATTCAGGCCGAAGCGCAAGCCGTCGTCGGCGCAGCGTTTCAGGCGGCAGGGGTATGAAATGACCGTCCACATCCTGTTCTGGTTCGACGTTGAGGATTACATCACCCCCGAAAGCGACCTGGCCCTAGGGCGACTGGTCGACATATTCGACCGCCACGAGGCCAAAGCCACTTTCAAACTGGTCGCCGAAAAGGTGCGCGGCCTGCGCCGGCGCGGGCACGACCCAATCCTGGCTAAACTGCTCCCACACGCGATTGGCTATCACACCGATTTTCATAGCCGGCCGCCGAGCATCAGCGAGCAGTTGGTGGGATTGGGCTGGCAGGAAGGCATCGCGGCGTTTGTCGAACGCGAGCAGGAGGGGCTGGAGACGCTGCGCCACATCTTTGGCCGCGCGCCGGCCTGCTACGGGCAGCCGGGCGGCGCTTGGGCGCCGCAGGTCTACCCGGCGCTGCGCCGATGGTGCATCCCCGTTTACCTGGACGCCGGGCCGTGGGTCAACTTGGGCGGTCAGCCGCACCGCTACTGCGACGTGTTGAACATTCTGGACGTCGATGGATTGATGCACGTCGGCATTGGGCGCGGCGCGGACGAGGTGTTGAACCGGCAGGCGCAGTTAGCGCACATCGTCGACCGGCTGCGGCCAGGCGGCGGCATCGTCAGCCTGTACGCTCACGAGTGCGAGTTTGTCACCACGCAGTTTTGGGATGGAGTCAATTTCCGAGGCGGGCAGGACACGCCGCGCGAAAGGTGGCAGCCCGCGCTGCTTGTGGATGAAGCAGAGCGTGAGG
This sequence comes from uncultured Anaerolineae bacterium, assembly GCA_964428175.1. GTDB lineage: Bacteria > Chloroflexota > Anaerolineae > JAFGEY01 > JAFGEY01 > CAYRXM01. The sequence goes on along the minus strand of CAYRXM010000009.1, from coordinate 16,472 downwards.
CGCGTTACGCGGCGATGGACAATTTCCTCGCCTTTGCCGGCGCGCTGCCCGGCGTCGAAATTTCCACCGCCGCCGACCTGCCCCGCCTCTTTCCCGACCGAGCCAAAGGGCGTTGGTTCGGCGCGCGCGAGGTCGCCGATTTGGCCGCCAGCTGCGCCGACCGGATCACCCACCAGCAGATCGATGACGCCTGGCTTGCCCCGGCCGAGATATTCGCCCTGACGGTGCGCCTGCTCGCCGAGCGCGCCCGTACGGGGCGCTGGCCGTCCGAAATCCCCTATCGCTACGCCGATGGGCCGCCGGCCGCGCCGCACACGCAAATCAACACACAAACCTTATCGCTGAACGACCTGTTCGGCACCTGTCTCTTTGAAAATACCGCGCTCGACCAAAACGGCCACCTGCCCGCCGAGGTGCAGATCGGCCGCACCTGGCTTTCGCCGGCCGATTTTCTGGCCACCGTCGGTGCGGCGCTCCCCGGTTGGCTCGACGGCGGCGCGGACGACGCACCGATCCGCAGCGGCGACCTCGCTTCGGCGCAGTACGTGCCCGATCACGTCGGGTGGGACTGGATCATCTTTGCGCCCGGTTTCAACGGCGATCCGCTGCTCGAATTGGGCAAACTGCAAGCCTGGACGCTGAAACCGGCGACGCTGGATAAATGAAAAATCGCGCCGATGGAAATCGTCGGCGCGAAAGAAATGCAGGCAGTTTGGGGTTAGTTTGAGAACACCAGTGGATAATTCTCCGGAGAGATGAGCGCCTCTAGCTCAATGTCGGCATCCAGTTCAGGCCAATACAGTTGATTGGGCGCACTTGACTGCACAGCATAAATCTGGTCGATCGTGGCGTGGCGAAACACGGGATAGTCCTCGAATGGTACAAAATATTCCGTGTCATCGACAAGAATCCAAAAACCAAGGCGTTCGATCCCGGTTACTTGACAACGTTCTGTCGCCTTATTGGGCAAAGTGGTGACGCCAGGCTGATTTGAACTCATCCTCACGCTCCCTGATAATTGTTTCAATCTCTCGCAATTGAGCCGTCTTGGTTATAAAAGTGATCCAAAGCGATGAGCGGCTCCAGCCAAAACTTGGCCGAACCATCAGTCGTTGTGATGTGAATGTGCATTCGGCTTTCCTCACGGCTGTTGAAAAAGAATCGGTATGGCCCAGAGCGATGAACTGTCGGTGACATTCTGTTCCCCTCTCTCTTGTATTATACCCCTTGAACTTGATCCGTGCAACCCACCAACAAGGTTTGAAACCGCGACCGGGATTCAGATACGACGGTCATGCCGGTTGTGTCCAGAACAAAAAATGTACCGGTGGAGGACCATCGGCACGAGAAAACCCTAATGTAACGCGCGCGTCATCCGAATTCACCTCGATCGTTTTCCACATTTGACAAATCGACAATTATCGATATAATTTACATTGATGATCGTCGATATTTTGGAGGGTGAATGACCACCGATCCGGTTTTATTTGCCAAAGCGCTTGCCGACGAAACGCGGCAAGATATTATGCGCCATCTGTGCTGCGCATGGCTCAATGTAAGTGACCTGGTCGATGCATTGGGTGGCAAGATCAACCAGCCCACCGTCAGCCACCATCTCAAAAAGTTGGAACAAGCCGGCCTGGTTATGGTCCGACAAGAGGGACGGCAGCGCTTTTACACTCTCGATCAGAATCGGCTGACCCTGTGCTGTGGGCGGCTGATCTCGACCTTTGCCCCCACCTATGCCGATGCAGCCAATCTGGATTTAGAGCAAGCTCAGGTATCGCAGGACACAATGGAGGAAGACAACGGATGACAACGGACAATTTGACACTACGCTCAACCACCAGCACTCTGTCCAGCGCCGATCGCTGGGATCACATCCTGGCGCGATGGGGCGTCAATCGAAACACCGGACATCGTGTCGAGCCAGGGCTTTACACGCTGGGTACGCCCACACCGACATCGCCTGTATTTGTAACCGCCAATTATACGCTCAGTTTTGATGCGCTGCGTACGTCTCTGCCCGGCATCGACGGCTATATCCTGGTCCTCGACACCAAAGGGATCAATGTCTGGTGTGCGGCAGGCAAAGGGACGTTTGGCACCGACGAACTCGTCCAGCGCATCGAGGCGACACAGCTTGCCCGGATTGTTGAACACCGCAAGTTGATCTTGCCGCAATTGGGCGCAACAGGCATCGCTGCCCACGAGGTCAAACGTCGATGCGGGTTCAAGGTGGAATACGGGCCGGTACGCGCCGCCGATCTGCCCCAGTACCTCAAAACCGGTCAGGCGACACCCGAAATGCGCCGCGTACGATTTGATCTCTGGGATCGCCTGGTATTGATCCCGGTCGAATTGGTGCATACCCTCTGGCCGACCCTGCTGGCCGCAATCGTCTTGTTATTGATTGCCGGGCCTTTGGCCGCCGGCGCGGCTATCGTCGCTGTGCTGGCCGGAACCGCACTGTTTCCGCTATTATTGCCCTGGCTGCCGACGCGCGAATTCAGCACTCAAGGCTTCATTCTGGGCGGGATCGTAGCCCTACCGTTTGCGCTGGCGGCATTCTTTAGCGCGGTCGACAAGCCGCTCTGGCAGCGCATCGCCTGGGTTATCGCCTACCTGTTGAGCATGCCGCCGGTGACGGCCTTTTTGGCCCTAAACTTTACAGGTTCGACTACGTTCACATCCAAAACAGGCGTCAAGCGCGAGATGCAACGCTACATCGCGGCGATGGCCTGGACCTTTGCACCGGGCATTATTTTAGCTTTATTGATGTCTGTAATGCGTCTAATTTCATTGTTATCATCACTGTAGTCGACTGGAGGGAAAAATCTATGGCATCAACGATTAGAACAACATGCGAATGTACGACCACCCAAAAATCGTGTTGCAGCACATCGACGCTACAAGACGAGGCGACATTGCAAGGAGCATCGGTGCTGACCAATGAAGTCAATACGTTGGCCTACTCGCCTGACTTGTGTATTAACTGTGGGCTATGCAGCATTGTTTGCCCGCACGGTGTCTTTGTACACGGGAAAAACCACGCAGAATTGATCCGCGCCCAAGTGTGTATGGAGTGCGGCGCGTGCCAGCGTAACTGCCCCACCGGCGCGATCGCCGTCGACAACGGCGTGGGCTGTGCCGCAGCAATGATCGCAGCGGCATTGACCGGACGACAAGAGGCAACTTGCGGCCCCCGCGACGACAGAGAAAGCGGTTGCAGCTCAAGTAACGCCCAAAGCAGTTGTTGCTCGTGAAATGCAAAACGTGAGGCTGGGATCGACCCCAGCCTCACGTTTCACACCTTACGTGCCACACCTCACGTGTCACGCCTCACATGTTACTTGAGATAGCCCAGCCACTTTTCCTGAAGCTCGATCATCACCTCCAGCATCTCTTCGACCGCGGCGCACTTGTCCACAATCGGGTCGACCAGCAGTGCTTGCAGCGCGTTCGCCTTGGAGCCGTTGATCACTGCCTCGGCGGTCATATCGTGGACGGCGACCTGATTTTGCAGCAGGCCGAGCATGCCCCGCGGATAGTTGGGCAGCGGCACGCCGTGGACGCCGTTCTTGTCCACCGTCGCCGGCACTTCGACCGACAGCCAGGAGGGCAAATCTGCGATCAGCCCCTCGTTGGGAATGTTGACTGCTTCTTCCTCATAGCCGGAATCGGTGATAATGCCCTCGATGATCGGGATCACCCGCTCGGTCAGGCGCAGCTCAATCTTGGGCGGCCCGGCCTGAGACAAGAAACCCTTGTAAAACATGTAAAAGTCGAGAATGCCGCTGTGATCCACGGTGTCGTAGGCCCACTGGACGTACTCGCCAAAATGGCTGTCGGTGGTGATCGGCAGCAGGCCAAACTTTTCCAGGATCACCCTGAACAGGCCGCGTTCGGCCCATGGGTGCGCCGTTTCCAGTGCCTCCATCTCGCGCAGCAGAGCGGCCTCGTCAAGAATGGCGTGCTCACTTTCGCGCCGTTCATGGGCCTTGCGCATCACCTCGATTGTCTGGCGCATCGTCGGCAGGTTTTCGAAATAGGCCGGCGCTTTTTCCAAAATTTTGGGATAAGCATCCTGGCCTGTCTCTTTGTACGCGCATTCCAGCAGCACGCTGAAATGGTTGAGGCCGCCCGCGCGCACCTTGAGTTGCTCGTAAGGCACGCCCAGCAAGCGCGGCAGGTGTCGGTGCAGCGAGCCGATCTCGTGGCACAGGCCGACCAGGTTGAGTGCCGGATATTTGCGCTTGACTGTGGTGCAGATGCGGCTCATCGGGTTGCTGAAATTGAACACCCAGGCATCGGGGCAGATTCTCATCACGTCGCCGCAGATGTCCAAAATCGGCGGGATGATACGCAACGAGTGGAACAGGCCGCCCGGCCCGCCGTTCTCGCCGTAGACCTGGCGGATGCCGTACTGCTGCGGGATGCGCCAGTCCTGCTCCCACAGCTCAAAGCGGTTGCCCACCTCGATCGAGCTGATGCAAAAGTCGGCCCCTTGCAGCGCCTCGGGCCGCGACGTGGTCGCCGAGAGGGTGAAGAGCAGATTGTGTTCCTGGATGAACGCCTGCCCGGCCTTCTCGACGGTCGCCAACGTGTCGGGGTTGATGTCGTGCAGCACGACGTGGCTGCCGGCCAACACCTTGCTCTGGAAAATGTCGCCCATCGTGCCATAGCCAAACTGCGCGCTCCCCGCGCCGATCAAAACAATTCGTTTCGCCATTGAAAACGCCTCCATTCAAAAATTACAAATTACAAATCGCAACTGTATCGCCATGTCAATGCCCAGCCAGTTGATTTGACATGGCCTGCCTTGCTATTGGCCATTTACTTACAGCACTGTCTCGTCCAACGCCATCCTCAGCGATTCGTAGAGCTTGCGGCGGCCCACTTTGTCGTTTTCCAGCTCGCGCCGGGCATATTGGGCGACATCATGGGCCATTTTACGCGGCACGACGATCACGCCATCACCGTCGGCGACAACGACATCACCGGGGCAGATCACCACCCCACCGACGGCTACCGGCACGTCCATCGCGTCGAACTGCAAGCGCGCCTGCACCATCCCCTGGGAAACGAATTTCGACCAAAAGGGGATTTTTTGCAGGATCAGTTCGTCGGTGTCGCGCATGCCGCCGTTGGTCACATAGCCGACCGCGCCGTCGCGCACGCCGGCCAGCGAATTGTTCGATCCCATCAGTCCCACATCGACGCCGCTCTGGTCGATCACGCAAAAATCGCCGGGCTGAATCTCGTTCATCCACGGATAGGTGCAGACAGTGTTGTAATACCAGCCCGACCACTCGGTATATTCTTGGGCGTTCATCGACGGCATAGGCCCCTGGAAGGGCAGGTAGCGCGCCGTGCGGGCGATGCCTACCGCGCGTGTGCGCCACAGCGGGCGAACATCGGGCGACAGCGAGCCGTAATGGTGCATCATGTTCCAGTCCATCCCATCGCGCACGTCGGCGACACGCAGCGGGGCATAGAGAGCCAACAATTCCTGGCGTTCAGAATCGCTCATTGCCATTCGATCTCCTTGTATAGCATAAAATTGCAAACAGCAAATCGCAACTGCATTGCCATATCAATACACAGCCGGTTGATCTGACATGGCCTGCATTGCGATTTGCCACTTGCTATTTGCTCAGCCGGATCGTCTTGACCTCGAACGGGTGCAGGTCCAGCACGATCTGCCCATCTTTTAACGCCAGATCGCACTCGACTTTTTCGAGCATGTTGGTCTGCCAAGCGCTGCCGAAAGGTAGTGCCGTGCTCAGCGTGCAGCGGGTGGCCGTGCGCATCGACTCGTACAGGCGAACGACAACATCGCCGCTGCCGTCCTCGGCCGGCTTGACCGTCTCGACGATCACGTTGGACGCATCGACGCCAAACAGAGATCCCTCGCCGCCCTGACCTTGTGCGGCAACGGGCGGCACGTTGAGGTCATAGCCCTCCTGCACCAGGCCGCTGTCGAACAGGGTGCCGTTCCAGGCGTAAAAGGCATAGGTGAACTCCTGGCGGCCCTTGTCGGCGGTCATATCCGGAGCCAGCGCCGATTTGAGCAGGGTCAGGTTGATGCTGTTGCCATTGACGTTGCAGCCGTACTTGCAGTCGTTGAGCACCGCAAAGCCGCGCTTCCCCTCCACCAGCGCCGACCATTTGTGCATCGACACTTCAAAGCGCTCGGCGTCAAAGGGCTGCGATTTGTGCGTGGGCCGCGCCAGGTGCCCGAACTGGATTTCGTGCAGCGCCTCGGTGCTGTAGACGTTGGCCGGGAAATTGACCTTGAGCAGCTTGTGGCTTTCGTTCCAGTCGATCACGGTGTGGAAATCGACGCGGCGGCTGCCCCGGCGCAGGCTGATCGTCTGGGTCATGGGCGAGTTGTGCAGCGTGCGCGTGACCCGGAGCCGCGCCACCAGCGGGCCGGCGTCGAGCACGACCACGGTGGCCGCCTCGTCCAGCGCGACCGGTGTGTCTTCGTACATGCTGTCGAGGTCCCAGGCGTCCCAGTTGGTGGGTACGTCCTTGTACATCTTGAGGTCGTTGCACGGCCCGGCGGCTAACTCGCGGTCGGCCTCTTTGTCATAGATGCGCGTGATCCGGCCGGTCGCGTCCAGTTCGACGCGGATCAGCTCGTTTTCGAGCAGGTTGGGCGCGGCCTTGAGGCCGCTCGCCATCGCCAGCGGGTCGGCGGCGTGGATCGTCGTCCAGCCGCAGGCAGGCACTGCCACCTCGACGTAGACCGCGCCGTCGATCTTTTGCGTGGTCAGCAGGCCGTCCGTGCCTTTTGCGCCGTGCCAGCCGGCCGGCAGCGGCAGCAGCACCCGGCGCGCCCAACTCAGCGAGTTGAATACGGTCAGGGCGTTCTGGTTGTCCTGCACCAGTGTCTCGGCAGCCGCCTGGGTCGCCGCTTTGGCCCCAGCGATCACTGTGGCATAGTCGGCTTCGGCCTCCTCGTACACGCGCGCCACCGATGAGCCGGGCAAGATGTCGTGGAACTGGTTGAGCAGCACCAGCTTCCACAGTTCATCCATTTTGGCGGCCGGGTAGGTGAACCCTTTGAGCAGACCGGCGGCGACGCCCCACATCTCGGCTTCGCGCAGGCCGAACTCGCTGCGGCGGTTGCCCAGCTTGGTTTTCGCTTGCGAGGTGTAGGTGCCGCGATGGGCCTGGAAATACAGTTCACCGACGTAGCGCTCGGTGACCGGTTTTTTCTCTTGATCCTTGAAATAGTCGATCGGTGAGGCGATCACCACCTTGGGCGCGCCTTCCAGGTTGCGCTGGCGGCGCAGAAATTCGAGATGCGTGCGGGTCGGCCCGCCGCCGCCGTCGCCCCAGCCAAAGGGCACCAGGCGGGTATCAAAGCCGTCTTTTTGCACGCGCTCTTTCCAACGGCTGATGATCATGGCCGGGTTGGTCATCGAGTTGTAATCGTTGTGCAGATGCACCAGCACCTGCGAGCCGTCGATGCCCTCCCACCAAAACGTGTTGAATGGGAATTTCACATCGCTGTTGTAGGCCCAGAAAATCTTTTGGGTGGAAAAATACTTGATCCCGCAGCCCTTCATGATCTGTGGCAGCGCGCCGGAATAACCAAACACGTCCGGCAGCCACATCAACTCGCAATCGACGCCGAATTCGTCCTTGAAAAAGCGCTTGCCGTGGACAAACTGGCGGATCAGGCTTTCGCCGCTGGAAATGTTGGTGTCCGGCTCGACCCACAGGCCGCCCTCCGGCAAAAACCGGCCCTGGTCGATGGCGGCCTTGACCCGCTCGTACATCTTGGGATACTTGGTCTTGACCATCCAGTACAGGTGCGGCTGGCTTTGCAGGAATTTGTATTCGGGGTACAGCTCCATCAGGGCAAGCTGGTTGCCAAAGGTGCGCACACACTTGCGCTCGGTTTCGGCCAGCGGCCACAGCCAGGCCACGTCGATGTGCGAGTGGCCGAAAGCATAGAGCGTCGGCGCGGTGGAGCCGTTGACGCATTCGAGCAGCGGCTTGAGCCGCGCGCGGCATTGACGCACCGTTTCGAGCATCTCGTCGTTGGGCACTTCAAAATCGACGATGGTGGTAAAGTCGCGCAGCCCGGCGTCGATCTCTTGCACACGCAGCGAGTCCGCGTCCAGGGCTTCGCGCACCTCAAAGAGCGTCTGCACGTCGATGGCGAGCTGGTACGCATCCTCTTGCCACACGCCCACGGTGCACGCGCCGATCGTCGCTTGCTGGGGCGGCGGCTCGGGCACCGACTCGCGGCCCGGCGGCGTCGGCCCGGCGTAGGCCTTCATCGGGCCGTGCCCGGCATAGCCTTCGATCATCACGTCATAGCTGGTGCCCGGCACGCCGCTGGACGAGAGCAGCAGTTCGTGATAAAAGGCAACGGTATGTTCGGGACGCATCCACGGCGGGCGCGAGTTGGCTGTGCCGATGGCTTGGCCGTTGACGTACACCGCCGCTTCGCCACCCACGTCGAGCATTAGCACGATGCGCTCGCCTCGGGCCGCCTCGGGCAGCGTCACCTGGCTTTTGAACCAGCCGTATTCCCACTTGGCCCCCCACCGGGTGCCGGACGGAAACGGTTGATAGCCGTCCATCGCCGCCGCCTCTTCGACGGTGTGTTGGGCCTTGGTGATAAACCCTTGCAGGGCCAACGGCTCCAGCGGGCGATACAGGTGCTCGATCAATTCACGGCGCCAGTTTTCAACCCGGCGTCTCCATTCGATGGTAAGCATAAAATCCTCCTGTAATTGATTATGATTCTGTGCGTACAAGTGTTTTGTATTGCGTATTTCGTATTTCGTACTGCGTAAGGTATGATGCGTGAAACGTGAGGGTTAAGAATACGGGCTATGGCATTCCAGCCATCACGTTTTACGTTTCACGTCTCGCGCTCATACCGTCTGTTGACCTGCGAACAGCCGCGAAAATCGGGCGGATGATAAAAGCAGCGTTTGGCCGGGTCGCCGCCGGTAAAGGTAACGCAGCCCCAGCACCACAGCCCACTAAAGGTATACCACTTGCCCCGGTTTTGAGCAGCGATCTCGGCACAAAGGCGGGTCGCCACCTCTTCGGGGATGGGAGAAACTGTTTCCGGCATGGTCACTCCTTTCACAGGAACAGCTTGGGCAGATACTCCGGTACCTCATTATACGACGTAACGCGCTCCGCCGCAACCTCGCACAGTCGCTGGGGTGTCCTTTATTTTTGGGTGGGATTGCGCGAGATTGGGCACAGGCAATGCGCCGGGCGTTTGCCCGGACAGCAGCACCATAAAAGCAGCATCAACCGACGCACAAACCGGCAAATCCCCCAAAACACAAACAATCTGATAGGTTTTGACAGCGCGAATGTGTTATACTCTACCCAAACACAGCCCCACCAACGGGGCTTGTTTTATGCCATCTCGCCGAAAAGGATTACAACCACGTGACCAAGACCTCCCAAATCTCCGGGTTTTACCGCCAGCCCGCCGACCAACGCCTGCATTGGTTGGTCGAATGGGCCGGGCTGGACGAGCAAGAGACCGGTGCCTTGAATATCGCCGGCCTCGATATTATGCAGGCCGATCACATGATCGAAAACGCCGTCGGCACGCACAACCTGCCGCTGGGCATCGCCGTCAATTTCTTGATCAACGAACGGGACTATTTGATCCCCATGGCCATTGAAGAGCCATCGGTGGTGGCCGGAGCGAGCTATGCCGCCAAGCTAGTCCGCGCAGGCGGCGGATTTACCACCTATAGCACAGCGGCAGAAATGATCGCCCAGATTCAGGTGCTCGACGTGCGCGATCCCTGGTCGGCGCGATTTGCGCTGCTGGCCCACAAAGCCGAACTGCTGACCCACGCCAACGCCACTGATCCGGTGATCGTCGGGTTGGGCGGCGGCGCGCGAGACCTGGAAGTGCAAGTGATAGAGCACTCGCCGGCCGGCCCGATGCTGGTCGTCCACCTAATCTATGACTGCCTCGATGCGATGGGCGCCAACACAGTCAACACCGCCGCCGAAGCACTGTCGGGCCGGGTTGCCGAGATCGCTGGCGGGCGGGCCAACCTGCGCATTCTGTCCAACCTGGCCGACCGCCGCCTGGCCGCGGCGCGCTGCGTTGTCCCCGTCGACGCACTGACCACCGACGAGTACCCCGGCGCGCTGGTCGTGGATCGCATTCTGGAAGCCCAAGCCTTTGCCCTGGCCACACCCTCCCGCGCGGCAACGCACAACAAAGGCATTATGAACGGCGTCGACGCCGTCGTCGTCGCCACCGGCAACGACTGGCGCGCCATCGAGGCGGGCGCACATGCCTACGCCGCACGCGGCGGACAGTACCCCTCGCTTTCGCAGTGGGAAAAGAACGCCGCCGGCGACCTGGTCGGCACGCTCGAAATGCCGATGGCTGTGGGCCTCGTCGGCGGCGCGACGCGCGTCCACCCGACGGCCAAAGCGGCAGTCAAAATTCTGGGCGTCAAGAGCGCACGCGAACTGGCCGAGGTGATCGTCGCCGTGGGGCTGGCCCAAAACCTGGCCGCCATCCGCGCCCTGGCGACGGAAGGCATCCAGCGCGGACACATGCAGCTTCACGCCCGCCAGGTGGCCATCGCCGCCGGCGCGGTTGGAGACCAGATCGACGCCGTGGCCGCGCGCATGGTCGCCGACAAGACGGTCCGCATCGACCGCGCGCAAGCAATTCTGAAAGAGATGGCACAATGAGCGAACACCCTTTCAAATTGATGAAACCAGACCGCCCGGTGGGCATCGTCGGCTATGGGGCGTACGTCCCGCGCTTTCGCATTTCGGGCCAGGAAATCGCCCAGGTTTGGGGCGGCGACGAGGAAGGCTCGCCGGTTGAGGAAAAGAGCGTGCCCGGCCCGGACGAGGATACCATTACCATGTCGATCGAGGCGGCGCGCAACGCGTTGCTGCGCAGCGGCGGGCTGGACGCGCGGCGGATTCGCGCCGTGTGGATCGGCAGCGAATCGCCCCCTTATGCGGTCAAACCCACCGGCACCGTCGTCGCCGAAGCCATCGGCGCGGTGCCCGACACGCTGGCCGCCGACCTGGAATTTGCCTGCAAAGCCGGCAGCGAGGCGGTGCAAATGGCCACCGCCCTGGTCGGTTCGGGGATGGCTCAATACGCATTGGCCGCCGGCATCGACACGGCACAGGGCCGTCCCGGCGATGCGCTCGAATACACCGCCGCGGCGGGCGGAGCAGCCTTTATCCTCGGCCCGGCCGACGAGTCGCTGGCCGTGTTGGAAGGTTCGTTCTCGTTCGTCACCGACACGCCCGATTTTTGGCGGCGGCCCTACCAGCACTTTCCGCGACACGGCAGTCGTTTTACCGGCGAGCCGGCCTATTTCCGACACCTGACCAGCTCGGTCGAGACGATTCTGGCTGAAACCGGCTACAAACCCGCCGATTTCGCCCACGTCATCTTTCACCAACCCAACGCCAAGTTCCCGGCTCGCGTGGCCCGCCAGCTTGGCTTTTCCAAAGAGCAGTATTCAACCGGGCTGCTTTCGCCCAAGATCGGCAACACCTATGCCGGATCGGCGCTGATCGGGTTCAGCGCCGTGCTCGACGTTGCCAAACCGGGCGACCGCGTCCTGGTCGCCTCGTATGGATCGGGCGCAGGCAGCGACACCTTTGTCTGGACGATGACCGAGCGCCTGCCCGAACGGCAAAAACTGGCCCCGACCACCCAGGATTACATCGCCCGCCGCCAGCCGATTAGCTATGGATTGTATGTGCGCTATCGAAAAAAGTTGTATGATTAGAGTAAACAAGGAAAGAAGATATGCGTGACGTCAGCATCATTGGCATTGGACAAACCCCCGTACTCGAAAACTGGGAAAAATCGCTGCGCCATCTGGCTGCCGACGCCGTACTCGGCGCGATGCGCGATGCCAGCATCGACCGGGCGGACATGCTCTTTGTCGGCAACATGCTCTCCGGCGAAATCGCCGCGCAAGGGCATCTGGGCGCGTTGGTCGCCGATTTCGTCGGACTGCGCGGCATCGAAGCGATCAAGGTCGAAGCCGCGTGCGCGTCGGGGGCGGCGGCAGTGCGGATGGGCTATCTGGCTGTCGCCGGAGGCATGGCCGACATTGTCATCGCCGCCGGCGTGGAAAAGATGACCGACGAGTCGGGCGAGGTGGTGACGGCCGGGCTGGCCCTGGCCGCCGATGGCGATTACGAGGTGCCGCACGGATTGTCGTTTGTGGCAATCAACGCGATGTTGATGCAGCGCTATATGTACGAATACGGGATCGAACGCGAGGCCTTTGCCAATTTTGCGATCAATGCGCATCGCAACGCGGCGGGCAACCCCAATGCGCGCTTTCACAACAAGATTACCATCGAGCAGTTTGTCAATGCGCCGACCATCTGCGCGCCCATCGGGTTGATGGACTCATCACCCCTCGGCGACGGTGCGGCAGCGGTGGTGCTCTGCCCGACCGAACAGGCGCGGGCGTTTAGCGCCAGGTCGGTGCGCATCATCGGCTCGGCAGTTGCCACCGACTGCGTGGCCCTGCACGACCGCCGAAACCCGCTGCGGCTGTCTGCTGCCGAACAGTCGGCGCACAAAGCTTATCGACAGGCCGGCATCGGGCCGCAAGAGATCGATTTTTTTGAATATCACGATGCGTTTACGATTATGGCTGCGCTCTCGCTCGAAGCGAGCGGCTTTGCCGAACCGGGTCAAGGCACGCGCCTGGCCCAGGAAGGGGCCATTTTTCTCGATGGGCGCATCCCGGCGGCGACGATGGGCGGCCTCAAAGGGCGCGGCCATCCCGTCGGCGCGACGGGCGCCTACCAGATTGTCGAAACGGCGATGCAGCTGCGCGGCGAGTGCGGCCCCAACCAACTGCCCGCTCCGCGTTTGGGCATGGCCCAAAACATCGGCGGCAGCGGCGCGACGATCATCACCCACATTTTACGAGCAGAAGAATGAACCAGATTCAGAGATAGAAAAGGAGACTGGAATGGGAATCCCACAATTTTGGAGACTGCAATCACAAACCTATCGCCTCACCGGAGAGGTATGCCACTCGTGCGGGAGCAAGCTTTTCCCGCCGCGCGATGTGTGCCCCGAATGCGCACAACCGGCCTATGAACCGTTCACGTTCAGCGGCCAGGGCGAGGTTTATTCGCACACCACGGTCTTTAACCCGCCGCAGGGCTACGAAGACTATGTGCCCTATGCCGTGGCCCTGGTCAAGCTCGAAGAGGGGCCGCTGGTCACCGCGCAGCTCACCGACATCAATCCCGACGAAGTGCGGATCGGCATGCCGGTCGAGATGGTGACACGCAAAATCCGCGAGTTTGGCGAGGATGGCATTGTGGTGTATGGCTACAAATTCCGTCCTCGTTTGCAGCAAGCAGCCGTTTAGCGACATTTCGAGGCTCATCGCGTTCCGGCCACGGCGGGTTTTGCAACCCGCTGTGGCCGGTTGAGTTTTGACGCGCCGTGGTTTCGACTTGTGTCGAGCTTGTCGAGACATACGGGCAATGGTTTCAATCGCCCACTCAACCGACGGCGCTTAACTTGATGACCTTGAGTGATCGCCTGATGGAGGCGCTGTGGCTAAACACATACAGGTTGGCATCGTCGGGCTGGACACCTCGCACTGCCCGGCCTTTACCCGCATTCTCAATGACAAAAGGTACGAATACCACCTGCCCGGCGCGCGCGTTGTCGGCGCATATCCGGGCGGATCGGACCTCTTTTCCTTGAGCCGAGATCGTGTGCAGGGCTACACCGAGCAGCTTGCCGGCGAATTTGGGGTGACCATCTATGACCGCATCGCAGCGTTGGCCCAGAATGTGGATGCGCTTTTCCTGGAGAGTGTGGATGGCCGGCAGCACCTCGACCAATTCAGGCAGATGGCTGTTGGCAAGCCGGTGTTCATCGACAAGCCGCTGACCACATCGACCGGAGAAGCGCGCGCGTTGATCGATCTGGCACGGGAAACCGGCACGCCAGTCATGTCCTGCTCGTCGCTGCGCTACGCGGCGGGCATCGCCGGGCTGGTGGAAAGATCAGAGCAGGTGCTGTCTTGCGAGGCGTTCGGCCCGGCCGCGCTGCTCGACGATTATCCCGACCTGTTCTGGTATGGCATTCACAGCGCCGAAATCCTCTTTGCGCTGATGGGCAAGGGCTGCCGCCAGGTGCGCCGCATCTACACACCGGCAATCGATCTCGTCGCCGGCGAGTGGGCCGACGGGCGAACGGGCGTGCTCAGAGGCACGCGGCTGGGCGGCGCCGCCTTTGGCGGCGATGCCTTTGGCTGCGTCGCCCACACCAAAAGCGGCGCAAAACCCGCCCTGGCATCGAGCACGCCGCCCTACTATTACCTGATGCTCCAGCACGTGCTTGCTTTCTTGAGCAGCGGCCAATCGCCGATCGATATTGAAGAAACGTTCGAGATCGTCGCTTTTCTCGAAGCGGCAACGCAGAGCAAGGCGCACGGCGGCAGCGCCGTCCAACTTGCCCGGCATTGACCCATTCAGCCCAACCGGGCGGCCAGCACAAGCGCGCCACGGGCCGGCTCGTCGACCAGCACCAAAGGATCGGGGTCAAATCCCGCCGCCTGCATCTGCGCCGTCCAGGCCCGGCGCACCCGTCCGGCGTTCAGCAGCACCCCACCGGCCAACCCACAGCGAACCCCGCCCTGAAAACCCGCACTACGCCCGGCAGCGACGGCCAATTCGGCCAGGTCGCCGGCCGCCCGATCCAGAATCGCCTGCGCCACCGCATCACCAGCCCCGGCCACACCGTCAACGACCCGAGCAAGTTGGGCCAACTGCTGCCTGGTGACGCCTGAAGCGTACACGTAGCGCACCAGGTCGGGCGGCTGCGCGCAGCCGCAGGCAGCGAGAAGCGCCGGGGTCAGCGCCGTTTCAATTCCGCGCCCATCGTAGGCCCTCATAACCGCGTTGAGCGCCTGGCAGGCAATGTCGTAGGCCCCCCCCCGGTCGTCGATGAGATAGCCCCAGCCGCCGGCGCGAAAACGCTGCCCGTCGGCGCGCTGGGCAAAAGCAATCGAGCCGGTGCCGCCGATGACGACGAGACCGGGCGTCCTGTCGAGCGCGGCGGCAATGACGATTTCGGCATCGCTGACCACCCCGATCTGCCGCGCCCATCCCTGGGTGCGACACCACGCCGTCCAGGCTTCGATCTCGTCGGCGCGGCTGGCTCCCGCCGCGCCGATGCACAAGGCGGCCACGTTTGCCCGTTCGATACCTGCCGCGTCCAGCGCAGCCTGGATGGCCTCGGCCACCGCACGTGAGGCAGCCTCAAACCCAACCGCGTGCAAATTTCCCGGCCCGGCCAATCCACGCCCAACGACCTCACCTGTCGTTGTCGCCAGCAAGGCCAGCGTCTTGGTGCCCCCCGCGTCGCCCCCCAACACGTACTCGCCCATGCTCACACATCCCCATTCGCCGCACACTTGAGCGCGCGCTCGATGAGCGCGACGCGAATGAACCCATCACATGAGGCGAGCCGCGCGCGGGCCGCTGCCGCGTCCAGCCCCAGTTTGACCATGACGATCGCCGTCTTGACCTCGTAGTCGCACTGCGCGAGAACCGCTTCGGCCTGCTCGCTCTCGATGCTGCAAGCCTGGGCGACCAGCCGCTGCGCTCGGACGCGCAACTTGGCGTTGGTGGCCTTGAGATCGACCATCAGGTTGCCGTAGGTCTTGCCCAGGCGGATCATCGCCGCCGTCGAGAGCATATTGAGCACCATTTTTTGCGCCGTACCGGCCTTCAGGCGCGTCGATCCGCTGATCACCTCCGGGCCGACCAGCGGGGCGATCATCACCTCGACCTGCGCTTCGAGTTCGGAAGGGCGGTTGCAGGCCAGGCCGACTGTCAGCGCGCCGCGCCGCCGCGCCTCTTTCACCGCACCCAGCACAAACGGCGTGCGCCCGCTGGCGGTAATGCCCACCACCACATCGGCCTCGGCGACGCTTTCTCCGGCGACGGCGGTCGCGCCAGCCTCCGGATCGTCTTCGGCCCGCTCGACCGCCGCGCGCAGGGCGACATCTCCGCCGGCGATGATCCCGCGCACCAGGTCGGGCGAGACGCCAAAGGTCGGCGGGCACTCGGAGGCGTCGAGCACGCCCAGCCGCCCGGATGTGCCCGCGCCGACGTAAATCAAATGACCACCCTGCTTGAGACGGATGGCAATGCCATCGACGGCGCGGGCAATAGCCGGCAGTTCGGCACGGATGGCCCCGGCGACAAGCGCATCCTGGTCGTTGATCGCCTGCACCAGCGACAGTGTATCCAGCGCATCGATCTCGGCCGTCAATGGGTTGAGGCTTTCGGTTAACAGCATATCCAACATATCGTTCATTGTCCCCTCTCGATTTATAACTCGACTTTTGCACCTTGAAAAATGAATGTAAGCGTTCAGGGGGTTCCTGAACAATTCGGACGACATTCTAATGTTTCGC
>CAYRXM010000008.1:40771-59271 GCA_964428175.1 uncultured Anaerolineae bacterium | reverse complement strand
CGCCCCTCTCAGGCGTTTTTCCTCTCTTTCTATGTCCCCAACGTGAGACGCTTACAAGGCCGCCCGTCGAAACATCATTTGAGTAGCATAGGCACATATCAATTTATAATAACATTCACAACTCACTCCAACCCGGCATTTGACATTTGCCCCACTCCATGTTATGTTTTCCTCTACCCCGGACAAAAAACCGGGCAGCACACCACCCGATGGAAAGCACAATGACCGTTTACCTGGATGTATCCGCCGCCGTTCACGCGCGCTCCGGCCTGGGGCGCTATGCCGAAAGCCTGGCCCGCGCGCTGTTGGCCCAATATCCCGACCAGCTGGCCCTGTTTTTCAACCAGGATGCCACGATCCATCTCCTAGATGGTCTGGATCATGTGCCGCGCCGCACCGTCCAGGCTGGCTATAAACGCTGGCGCATGCAGGTCTGGATCGGCCAGTTGCTGGGCCGGGATTTCGGGCGACTGCTGCCGGGCGCGACGCTGTATCACGCCACCGAGCACCTGCTGATGCCCCTGCCTGGCGTTCCCACCGTGCTCACCGTCCACGACCTGATCTTTAGACATTTCAGGCAGGGCCACAAGGTGCTCAACTGGGCCTTTCTCAACCTGACCGTGCCCCTCTTTTGCCGCCGCGCCGATGCGATTGTGGCCGTCT
This sequence comes from uncultured Anaerolineae bacterium, assembly GCA_964428175.1. Lineage (GTDB taxonomy): Bacteria > Chloroflexota > Anaerolineae > JAFGEY01 > JAFGEY01 > CAYRXM01. Next base: position 58,608 of record CAYRXM010000008.1, on the reverse strand, counting down.
CCGAGCACACCAGGGCCGACCTGATCCGTGCTTACCACCTGCCACCCGAAAAAATCACCGTGATTGGCGAGGCCGCTGCGCCCGAATTCACGCCGCAGCCCGCAGAGCGAGTTGAACGGGTCAGGCAGCAATACGGGCTGCCCCCGCGCTATCTGCTCACCGTCTGCGTGATCGAGCCGAAAAAGAACCACAGCGGTTTTCTGCGCGCCTTTGAACAACTTGTCCGCGACGCACCCGACCTGTATTGGGTGATCGTCGGCGGCAAGGGCTGGCTGTACGAGGGCTTTTTGGGCATGCTGGAAGCCTCCCTGGCCCGGGCGCGCGTCATCCTGCCCGGCTACATCGCCGACGCCGATCTGCCCGCCGTCTATGCCGGCGCACAGGCCTTTGTCTTTCCCTCACTGTACGAAGGGTTCGGCCTGCCCCCGCTGGAGGCGATGGCCTGCGGCACGCCCGTCTTGAGCAGCGCCAGCACCAGCCTGCCCCAGGTCTGCGGCGACGCGGCAGTCTATTTCGACCCGCGCAGCACCGGATCGATGGTCGAGGCCGCGCAGCGTGTGCTGAAAGACCCGTCGCTGCGCCGGGCAATGTCTGCCCACGGGCTGGAACAGGCAGCCCAATTTTCCTGGCACAGAGCGGCACAAGAAACCTGGCAGCTTTACCAGGCCATACAAGAAAGACATACACCATGACCCGCTGGATCGATCCCCAACCCGTACGCATTCCCGACGCGCTCAAGGACCTGTTTGGCGCGGACGAAACGCCCTATGGCCTGCTGCTGGCCGAACTGCTGGCCCGGCGCGGCATCACTCAGACCCAAGATGCCCGCGCCTTTCTCGATCCGGCGCTGTACGTCCCTACACCGCCCGACGAACTGCCCGACCTGGCCCTCACCGTGCAACGCCTCCAAATTGCCCTGCGAGAAGGCCAAAAAATCGCCATCTGGGGCGACTTTGACGTGGACGGCCAAACGGCCACCGCCCTCTATGTGCAGGCACTGCGCGCCCTGGGCGCCGACCTGGTCTATCACATCCCCTCACGGCGCGAATCGCACGGCGTGCATCCGGTCGGCGTGCAACGACTGATCGACGACGGCGTCCGGATCATCGTGACCGCCGACACCGGCGTCGACGCGCACAAGGCCATCGAACTGGCCGTTGCCCACGGGCTGGAGGTCATCGTCACCGACCACCACGACCTGCCCGCCACCCCGCCCGACGCGCTGGCCCTGGTCAACCCCAAGCGGCTGCCCATCGATCACCCGCTGTACGAACTGCCCGGCGTCGGCGTGGCCTACCAGGTGATCAGCGCCCTCTATGCGCACGCGGGCCGCCCCACCGAACACCTGCTCGATCTGGTCGCCCTGGGCATCGTCGCCGACGTGGCAACGCTGACCCCCCAGGTGCGCTACCTGCTCCAATGCGGCCTGGACGTGCTGCGTCGCGCCGAAAGATTAGGCCTCAAAGCGATGATGGCCCTGGCCAACATCAACCCGGCGCTGATCAACGAAGAAGACATCGGTTTCACGCTGGCCCCCAGGCTTAACGCGCTCAGCCGTGTCGGCGAAGACCTGGACGCAACCACCGGCGTCGAACTATTGATCACCGGCGATCTCACCCGCGCACGCACCCTCGCCACGGCGCTCGAAGCGCTCAACGCACAGCGCAAATTCCTGGTGCAAGAAACGACCGAGGCCGCACTGGCCCTGCTGGAGCGCGACCGCAGCCTGCTCGACGGTCCGGCGCTGGTCGTCGCCGGGACCAACTGGGAAGCGGGCATCGTCGGTATCGTCGCCGGGCGACTGGCCGAGCGTTTCAACCGCCCAGCCATTGTTTTTAGCGCCCCCGAAGGCGAGATCGCTCGCGGCTCGGCGCGTTCAATCGAAGGCGTCGACATCCACGCCGCCCTCGCAGCCAACAAAGAAATGCTCTACCGTTGCGGCGGGCACCCGATGGCCGCTGGCGTTTCGCTGCCCGGCGAACGCATCCCCGAATTTCGACGCGCGCTGTGGCGCACGCTCGACCAGGCCGGCATCCGGGCGGCCGAAAAGCAGATTCGCATCGACGCCTGCCTGAACCTGGAACAGGTTTCACTCGACATGATCAGAGCCATCAACCGCCTGGCTCCCTTTGGCCCCGGCAACGAGCGGCCCATCTTTGCCCTGCCCAACCTCGAATTGGCCGGCGCATCGACGATCGGCCGCACGGAGGAACACCGCCGGCTGCGCGTGCGCGACCAGGCCGGTCGCGAAGAGCAGGTATTTTGGTGGCAAAGCGCCGGCCTGCCCCTGCCCGAAGGCCGCTTTGACCTGGCGCTGAACCTGGGCATCAACACCTTTCGCGGTCAGGACAGCGTCCAATTAACCTGGGTCGACGCGCGCCTCGTTGCCCCTCCCACCGCGCCTGCCCACCCGGCCCCCGGCATCGAAATCGCCGACCACCGCCTGCACGCCAACCCCATCGCCGTGCTGCAAGCCTGGATCGACGCGGGCAAACCGCTGCAAACCTGGATCGAAGGCACGTCGCCGGCCGATCTGCCCCCCGGCGCAAACGGGCGCAGCCGCGTCGAGCTGGAAGCTTGCCCCACGCTGGTGGTCTGGACCGCGCCGCCCTCACCCGATGTATTTCATCAAGCATTCAAAGCGGTTTCTCCAACCCGGCTCGTCTTGTTGTGCATCGATCCCGGTATGGACACGCCCCAGGCTTTCCTGGCCCGGCTGGCCGGGCTGGTCAAGCACAGCCTGCAAGCGCGCAGCGGTCAGACTTCACTGGCCCTGCTGGCCGCGCTGACCGCGCAAACCGAACAGGCCGTGCGCCTGGGCCTGTCCTGGATGGGCGGCAAAGGCCAGGCGCACATCGCACACCAAAGCGGCGACGAAATCACCCTTGCGCGGGGGCCAGGCAGCGCCGCGCCCCCGTCGGAAGCCGTCCAGGCGCAACTCTACGCCCACCTGCAAGAAACGGCTGCCTATCGCCGGCAGTTGGCCCAGACAACACAACTTGACAAGATAATCTGTCGGTGATAGAATCGACTTTCTAAGTTCATTGAATTTACCCGGCAACGCCCGCGCATAACATAATCAAAACCGTTTGACTCTAGTATGAAAGCATGCTATAATCTAGTCGTTTTTAATTAGCGACGGTTTTCGTTGCCCGATCCCCCTCAAGTACCTGCACGTACTCAAAGGAGAGCGCATGAGTCAGGAAGAACGTCCCGCCTACACCGGAATCCGCACCTATCTCGATCCGGGTGGGCGTTTCATGTTTCGATATCCCAAGGAATGGCATCAATTTGCACTGGAGGATGATCGGGACGGTGTTATGTATTCCCCGGAACCAGACAATCCCACCACCTGGTTTGCCGTCTGGGCCTCAGAACTACCCTACCCCATTGCCGCCACCGACCTCGACGTTTTGCGCCAGGGAGTCAACGAAGGGCTGACCCGCCTGCAAGATTTGCACGTCGAATTTGAATCCGAGGACGTGATCGGCAACCTGTGCCGGTTCAAGCGCATCTATACCCATACCGACCAAAACCGGACCCGCAAACGCCAGGTATGGATGGTCTACGTCTATCGCTGGTTGTTTGTGTTGATGGCGCAAGGCGACAGCCCGCAAGCATACCAGTATTGGTCGATGATGCTGAAAGATTGTTTGAACAGCTTTGATCTGGCCGATGCGCTGCGGTTCGCTAGCGACCCCGAGAAAATGCCGGTATCCAAACCGTCGTCGTTGTAGGGCCGATTTCGCCCACCGCCCTTACCGGTAGGCGCGGAAATTCGCCCGACAACGGCCAATTTTCACCCAACTCAGCAAGGCCGAAAAAAAGCAAGGAGGACATGCCAGGGAAAATTTGTTTTCGAAAATATGGTGATTTGCTTTTTGTCGATTGGGGCCTGCAGTTTGCAGGTCAAAGTTGAGCAACACATTTCAAGGAGGAACGATGAACGAATTAACCCGTAGAGACTTTTTGCGTCTGTCTGCCCTCGCCGCGGCCGGCGCCGCCGTTGCTGCGTGCACCAAGACCGACTCTCCCACCACTGCAGCGGCGACCAACACGCCGGCCGCTGAGGCCAAGGCCACCAACACCACCATCCCCACTCGCGAGGCCACGGCGACCCCGGTACCCACACCGTCAGAAGTCAAGGAAGCGCCCGATGTGGCTGTGTTGGTCAAGGAAGGCAAGCTCCCTGCGCTGACCGAGCGCCTGCCGCAGAACCCGCTGGTGATCCAGATGCCGTGGCAAAAGCCGGGCAAGTACGGCGGCCGGCAGCGTGTGATCCATGGCACCTGGATGGGCGGCAACCAAGAAGAGAGCATGTACGGCAACTCGCCTATCCGCTGGGTGGACGATGGCCTGGGCATTGAGGCAGGCTGGGTGGAAAAGTGGACCCCCAATGACGACACTTCCGAATGGACGTTCAACGTCCGCAAGGGGATCAAGTGGGCGGACGGCGCGCCCTTTACCGTGGATGACATCCTGTACTGGTGGGAAGACCTGGTGCTCAACCCGGATCAAGCCACCAACCCGCCCGATGAAGCCAAATCCGGTATCGGTAGCGTCTGCACGTTCACCAAGATAGACGACTTTACTTTCAAGATGACATTCGACGCACCCTCCCCATTGGTGGCCGACCGCCTGGCGATGTGGGTGAACGGTGACATCGGCCCGCGCTGGATCGCGCCCAAGCACTATATGTCACAGTACCACCCCAAGTACAACAGCGAATACAAAGACTATGAAGTACACGACCAAAAGCTGCAGCTCCGTCAGGACCCTGGCGGCCCGAGCCTAACGCACTTTTACTGCACGGCGATGGAAGATGGCGTATACGTCACTTTTGATCGCAACGCCTACTATTACTGCGTTGACCCGGACGGCAACCAGCTCCCCTACCAGGACGGCGTGGACGACACCGCCTCGCAGAACACCGAGGCGCAAAAGGCGGCCATCCTGGCCGGGCAGGCCGACTTTGCCTGGCACCAGCCCTTCGGGCTGGCCGACATCGCCACGCTCAAGGCCAACGAGAGCTCTTCCAAGATGGAGACCCGGCTGATCGACACCGGCTCGGGCACCGGCTCGATGATGTTCTTTAACCAGGACTACCGCGAGGACAAGTACCGCGAGCTGTTCCGCAACACCAAGTTCATGAAAGCCGTCTCGCACGCCTGGAACCGCGAAGAACCGTACCGGGTCCTCTACTTTGAGACCGGCGAGCTGACCACCGGCACGATGAGCCCCAAGGCCATCGAGTACCAGTTCAACGACGAGGCCAAGGAACGCTACGCCGAGTGGCGCGATGCGGCCAAAGAGTATAACCCCGACAGAGCCAAAGCCCTGCTGGATGAGATCGGCCTGGTCGACACCACCGGCGACGGCTGGCGTAACTTTGCCGACGGCAGCGAGTGTGTCCTGCGCTTTGAGAACCCCGGCGACCCCGGCTCCGAGCACGGCACCAAGAGCGAGCTGCTGGCCAAGAACTGGAATGCCATCGGCCTGCAGACGATGATGAACACCATCCCCTCCGGCGAGGGCGAGCTGTGGCGCCAGGGCGAAGCAATGTCAAACCCGCACTGGGAGGTCGGTGACGGCCCCAACCACCTGGTTTACCCGAGCTGGGTCGTCCCCAACGAGTCAGAGCGATGGGCCCCGCTGCAAGGCAAGTGGTACGAAATCAGTGGCACCGACAAAATCAAGGAAGAACTGGATGTTGATCCGTGGGAGCGCCAGCCCCCGCGCATCGATGCCGAACCCGGCGGCCCGGTCGCCAAGTTGTGGGAATTGTACGACAAGACCCGCATCGAGCCGGACACCCTCACCCGCCACAAGCTGGTCTGGGATATGATGAAGGTCCACGTTGACCATGGCCCGTTCTTTATGGGCTGCGTGGCCAACATGTCCCGCCTGCTGCACGTGAGCAATGATATGCGCAACGTGCCGACCCGCGATGACCTGGCCACCGGTGGCTTTGGCAACCCGTGGATCATCCCGCACCCGGCGGTATGGAACCCCGAGATTTTCTACTACGAAAATCCCGAAGCGCACTAGGCGCTGGCACGAGTTTTTGGGGGGGAGGAAGATCTCCCTTCCTCCCCCTTTTTTGCGCCAGAACAACCCGCCAAGCAGGAGCGAAGCATCCTTTGTGCATGGCTCGTTGACCAGGAAGCGAAAATAGCAGAGCTGTGCTCAACCAGCAGACTCCATCAGGGGATGCTTCGCCCCTACCGGTCACGTCTTGGCCTCTCCGCCGAGGCAGAACAGATCGCCAGACCTGCGCGGCCTCGGCGGAGACCAAGCCATACGCGAGCCAGGAGCCCCTCAAAATCCGGTTCGCATCATTCAATTTGAGGAGGGATTCCATGCTAAACTTTTTGATTCGCCGCCTGTTTTACATGTTGATTACCCTGGCTTTTATCTCTTTCATCGCTTTTATCATCGTCGAACTGCCCGAAGGTTCTTACCTGGACGTCCGGCTGCAACAATTGCGCCAGCAGGGCAATGCCCCTTCTCAGGACCAGATCAACGAGATCATCCAACGGTACAGCCTCAATGACCCCTGGTACGTCCGCTACACCAAGTGGATCAGCGGCTTTGTCCGCGGCGACTTTGGGCAGTCCTTTGCGTATGACCGGCCGGTCGCCGATCTGATCTGGAGCCGGCTGGGCTTTACCCTGGGTCTGTCTTTGTTCAGCCTGGTCTTTTCCTGGACATTGTCGATCCCGCTCGGCGTCTACTCGGCCACCCACCGCTACTCGTTTTTGGATAACGTCCTGACTGCCTTGCAGTTTATCGGCTTTGCCATCCCCTCGTTTCTGCTGGCCCTGATCCTGGTGCTCTTTGCGATCCGGGTGATCAAGCAGGAGAGTGTGATCGGCCTCTTTTCTTCCCAGTTCCAAAAAGCGCCCTGGAGCTGGGCCAAATTTGTCGACATGCTCAAGCACCTGTGGATCCCCATAGTCGTTTTGACCTTTTCCAGCACCGCTTTCTTGAGCCGGGTGATGCGCGGCAACCTGCTCGACGTGCTCAACATGCAGTACATCCAGACCGCGCGGGCCAAAGGGCTGCCCGAACGGGTGGTGATCTGGAAGCACGCCATCCGCAACTCGATCCACCCGCTGGTGATGTCGCTGGGCACGTCGCTACCGATGTTGATCACCGGTGGCACGGTGATCGAGGTGGTGCTCAACCTGCCCTCAGCAGGCCCACTGATGTTCGCTTCGCAGATGAACCAGGACATCTACCTGGCGGTCACATTTTTGACCATGCTCGCCCTGGCCATTGTCCTGGGCAACTTTATCGCCGACCTGCTGCTGGCCTGGGTCGACCCGCGCATCCGGCTGGAATAAGAGGGATAAGGAAACAAGGAGAAAGGAATAGATAACATGGCAGAAGAAACCCCCAACCAAACACTCGAACTCGCGCCCGAAGCGAAAAAGGACGTCGGCGAAATGTCGCAGGGGCAGTTGATGGTGCGGCGCTTTATGCAGAGCAAGCTGTCCGTCTTTGGCGGCATCGTGATCATCCTGATTTACATCATTGTCATCTTTGCCGAATTTTTTGCCCCCTATCCCCACAACGAGCAGTACACCAATACGGTGTGGTCGCCGCCGGTCAAGCTTCGCTTTCAAGGCGGCCGGCCGGGCGTGTATGCAATCAAAACTGTGCTCAACACTGAAAATTTCACCTGGGATTTTGAAGAGGATCCGAACACGTTTCTCCCGCTCAAGTTCTTTATTAAAAGTTGGGATTACAAACTGCTCGGTCTGTTTCCGACCAACATCCACTTCTTTGGCGTCGATGAACCGGGCAAGGCGTTTTTCCTGGGCACCGATACGATCGGCCGCTGCGTGCTGTCGCGGATCATCATCGGCAGCCGCATCTCGATGAGCATCGGGTTGGTCGGCATCCTGATGCAGTTGATCCTCGGCTCGATCATCGGCACCATTTCCGGCTTTATGGGCGGCGCGGTCGACAACCTGATCCAGCGCGGCACCGAGCTGCTGCGCTCCTTCCCGGAAATCCCGCTCTTTGCCGCTCTGGCCGGCGCGCTGCCGCGCAACATGCCCATCGTGCAGCGCTTTATGCTCATCTCGGTCATCCTTTCGCTGATCCGTTGGGTGGGCCTGGCCCGTGAAGTGCGCGGCAAGGTAATGGCTTTCCGCGCCGCCGATTACACGCAGGCCGCGCGCGCCGCCGGGGCCAGCAATATGCACATCGTCTTTAACCACATGATCCCCAACGCATCCAGCCACATCATTGTCGTCGCCGCGCTGTCGATACCGGGCATGGTCGGCGCTGAAACATCATTGAGCTTTCTGGGCCTGGGCATCCAACCCCCCGATGTCAGTTGGGGGCTGCTGCTGCGCGTGGCCCAGAACGTCACCGCCGTGATCCAGCATCCCTGGGAACTGACCCCGGTCATTCCGGTCATCATCGCCGTCACCTGCCTCTATTTTCTCGGCGATGGAATGCGCGACGCGGTGGATCCGTATGGGTAAAGACCTATAGAATACAGGCAGCCAAGTCAGCATACTGCGTATCGCGTAATTCGTACCTTGTGTTGTTCAGCATATATTACAGAATACGCATTACGCAATACGTTTGTCGGGAGGAATTATGCCAGAAGAAGACATCGTCCTTAGAGTAGAAAACCTGCACACCTATTTCCACACCACGCGCGGCACGGTGCGCGCGTTGAATGGGGTCAGTTATGCGGTGCCCAAGGGTAAAGTGCTGGGCGTCGTCGGCGAAAGCGGCTGTGGCAAGAGCCAGACAGCCATGGCGATCATGCAGTTGGTGCCCCCGCCGGGCAAGATCGAGCAGGGGAAAATCACCTTCAAGACCGCCCGCGGCGGCAGCGCGAGCAAAAACGGCTGGGTAGACATTACTTCACTAGACCGCCACAGCGACGAGATGCACAACATTCGTGGCAACGAGATCAGCATGATTTTTCAGGAGCCGATGACCTCGTTGAACCCGCTGTTCACCGTCGGCAACCAGATTTCCGAGGCCGTCCTGCTGCACCAGGGCGTCGACAAGGATGAGGCCCGCCAGCGGGCCATCGACATTCTGGCCCGCGTCAACATGCCCAACCCGGAGCGCATCGTCGACAACTATCCACACCAGTTAAGCGGTGGCATGCGCCAGCGGGCCATGATCGCCATGGCCCTCTCTTGCACACCGACCATGTTGATCGCCGACGAGCCGACCACCGCCCTGGATGTGACCACCGAAGCCCAGATTCTCGACCTGATGCGCGAACTCCAGGCCGACATTGGCATGTCGATCATGTTCATCACCCACAACCTGGGCGTCGTCGCCCAGATGTGCGACTCGGTGGCGGTGATGTATCTGGGCCGCATCGTCGAACACGCCTCGGTCGATGACCTATTCTACAATTCCAAGCACCCCTACACATCGGCGTTGATGCGTTCGATCCCCCATTTGGGTGAGCGGACGGTGGAAAAACTGCAAGTGATTCGCGGCTCCGTGCCCGACCCATACAGCACGGTGCCCGGATGCCCGTTCCACCTGCGCTGCGACCATTATATGCGTGGCGTGTGCGATCAAGAGATGCCGCCGGAAACCCAGATCGGGCCTGACCACATGGTCCGTTGTTTTCTGTATCAGTAAGGGAGAGTGAAATCATGGCTGAAAACCAAACATCAGACAATATCCTGCTTCAAGTCAAGAACCTGAAGAAACACTTTCCCATCATCGGCGGGCTTTTCCGTCGCACGATCGGCTATGTCAAGGCCGTAGACGGGGTTAGCTTTTACATCAAAAAGGGCGAAACGCTGGGCCTGGTGGGCGAAAGCGGCTGCGGCAAGACCACCTGCGGGCGCACAGTGCTGCGCCTCGACGGTTACGACCCCACCGACGGCGAAGTCATTTTTGACGATCCCAAGTTGGGCAAGGTAAATATCGAAAAGCTGGAAAAAAACCAGCTCAAGGCCATCCGTCCCAACATGCAGATCATTTTCCAGGACCCGAATTCATCGCTCGATCCGCGCATGACCCTGGAACGCATCGTCAGCGAGCCGATGGTGATCAACAAGACACTGTCGGGTCAGGCCCTGCGCAACCGGGTCGGCGAACTGCTGGAACTGGTCGGCCTGCGCAGCGAGTATATGACCCGCTACCCGCATGCGTTCAGCGGCGGGCAGCGCCAGCGCATCGGCATCGCCCGCGCCCTGGCGCTCAACCCCCAGTTGATCATCTGCGACGAGCCAGTGTCGGCGCTGGATGTGTCCGTGCAGGCCCAGGTGATCAACCTGTTGGAAGAACTGCAAGCCCAATTCAACCTGACCTACCTGTTCGTGGCCCACGACTTGAGCGTGGTGGAGCACATCAGCGATCGCGTGGCCGTGATGTACGTGGGATTTCTGGTCGAGATGGCCACCACGGACGAACTGTATTTCCATCCCAAGCACCCCTACACTGAGGCGCTGATGGCCGCCATTCCCAAGCCCGACCCACGCAACCGCACCAAGCCGATCAAACTGCCCGGTGAAGTGGCCAGCCCGGCCAATCCGCCCAGCGGGTGCTATTTCCATCCCCGCTGCCGCTACGCACAGCCGATCTGTTCAGAAGAGCGCCCTGTGCTGCGCGATGTGGGCAACGAGCACTGGGTGGCCTGCCACTTTGCCGAGGAGTTGAGCCTGGGCGGATTGGCATCGCACGCGCAAGCCGAATAACCTCGCGGCTCTCCAAACGAGTTACCGATCTGACAGGGGACATCCTTTGGGATGTCCCCTTTGAGTATCTGATCGCATTTCAAGGAGGTAACATGTCGGAAGAAGAGAAAAAACTCAAACCTGTACAACTGGGGCTGTTTTACCTGCTGTGGATCACCTCGACCGTGCTCATCGTCCTCGACGTGCTGTTTTTGCGCGCCGGCATCACTGCCCTCGCCGCGCCCCTGCTCGACCGCGTCCCCTGGGAATATGAGATCGAGCATCAATGGTATGCGCGGTTTTCCCTGAAAGCCATCGACTCGTGGTTCCTGGCCCTGGCCGGGCTGGCTGCTTTTTTGTGCATCATCGGCCTCGACTATATGTATCGCGCGGCCATCCTGAAAGACAAGATCACCAAAACTTTTGGCACCGCCACCGCCATTCAGGTCGGCATCCTGGTGCTTGGCCTGATCCTGTCGACCATCGGGATGGCCCTGCTCTAGCCCATGTCCGCCACACGACACCGTCAAACCATGCTGGCCGTCAACCTGAGCCTGGTCGCCAACCTGATCCTGGCTGCGCTCAAAACCTCGGTCGGCATCATCGGCCACAGTTCAGCCCTGCTCGCCGACGGCATCAACTCGACCTCGGATGTCGCTTACGGCATCGTGGTCGCCCTGTTTATGCACCTGGCGCGCAAGCCTGCCGACCCGGAACACCCCTACGGGCACAGCCAATTGGAAAGCATCGCCGCACTGGTCGTCGGCTCGTTCGTCGTCACCACCGCCGTGGCCGTGTTTTGGGATGCGATCAATGCCGTCTATGCCCTGCTGACCGGCCCCGGTCAGGGCGATGCTGCCGCCGCCAGCGCATTGTGGATCGCCTTGCTGACGGTTGTCCTCAAGATCGGCCTGACTCTGTTCACCCAACACACCGGCAAAAAGGTGAACAATGCCGCCGTCCAGGCTCTGGCCTGTGACCACCGCAACGACATCTGGGCTTCGGCCGGGGCGCTGACCGGCATTCTGCTTGGGCGGGCAGGTTATCGCTGGGTCGATCCACTCGCCGGCGCACTGGTCGCGCTGGTCATCCTGCGCACCGGCATCGAGATTTTGCGCGACGCCTCCGCCAATCTGATGGACACCGTCCCCGGCCAGGCCTTGAGCCAACAGGTCAACGACCTGCTGCGTAAAATCCCCGCGATCAAGCAGATTGAAGAAATTCAGGCCCACCGCTTTGGTCCCTACCTGGTGATCAACCTCACCCTCGGCGTCGATGGATCGCTCAGCGTCGCCGAGGGCGACCGGATCGCCACCCGGGCAGAACAGGTTTTGATCCAAAATATTGATTTGCTCCGTCGTGTGTACGTTCATTATCATCCCGCCCGCGATAGGGTGGAACCAGCCGCCAACCAGCGAACAATCGACGCCAAAGGCGCATGAAATGTACAGGGTGCGATGAGCGCAATCCCGACTCCCGAATTGATCCGCCGCTACCAGGCCGGGCAGACCGATCTCTTTGACGCCCTCTTTGAGCGCTACAAGGATTATGCCTACCGTGTGGCCTACAGCTATGCGCAAAACGCCGCCGAAGCCGAGGACGTTGTGCAGGAGGCTTTTCTCGACGTGCTCAAGGCCCTACCGCGCTACGATCTGGAAGGTCCGGCCCGCTTTGAGACCTGGCTCTACCGCGTGACCGCCAACCGCTGCAAAATGCGCTTCCGGCGCAAACGGCCGGCATCGGTGGATTGGGACGAGGTCGAATTCACCATCCACGATCACAGCACCCCCCTGCCAGAACAATCGGCGCAGCAGGCCGACACGCAGCGTGCGCTCTGGCAGGCCGTGGGCCGGCTCAAAGACATCTATCGCGATGTGATTCTGCTGCGCTACGGCGAGGATTTCTCCTACGACGAGATCGCCCGCGCGCTCAACGTCAACCTGGGCACGGTCAAGTCGCGGCTCAATGCGGCGCACAAACAATTACAATCATTGATATCGGATGATGACGACCCGGACAATCGGAGCACCAGCTGGGGAAGCCTGGTCGCCTTGCTTTTGATCAAGGCCGTTGGCTATGTTTTCTGCAAGGCATTATGGGGAGAAAAGAGGCCATTATGTACCGCAAACTGTTTTTCATAGCCATAATTCTTCTCAATGTCGGCGCAATGCTCTTGCTGTTCAACGCAGCCCTGCACAAAATGCCTGCATGGGCGCAAACCGGCACGGACTGGGAATTTCTCAACGGGCCTTACACCACGGGCGGGACAGCGACGCATGTACAGATCGCGCCGTCGCAGCCCAACCGTGTCTACACTATTATCATGGATCGGTCTGAAACGCGCTCTCGCTTCTACCGCAGCGACGACACCGGCCTGACCTGGACCACGCCTTACACGTTCAGCTTTCTTCCAACAGCATTGGCTGTTCACCCCACCGATGCCGATACGCTCTATGCCGGCGCCGACGACATCTGTTTGCGCTCGCCGGATGGCGGCCTGACCTGGACACAAGTTTACACCCTGGGCAAATACATCGCCATCGACCCGCTCACCACGACGACGATCTATGCCGGCGGCCCGCTGCCCGATCCGTGGCACGATCCCTACCCGGACAGATACGCAGTCGGTCGCAGCGATGACGGCGGACTGACCTGGACGACTGTGCCGGTCGATATGGGCTATTTCAATGTGCTGGCCGTTCATCCGATTACTCCCAGCCTCCTCTATCTCGGCGGCGCCGACGCTGAATACAGCCCCTTGGTCTACCGCAGCGACGACGGCGGCGGCACCTGGGCCATATTTTGGCCGCCCGATTTGCATCACTATCGCGGCGCCGTTCAAGACGTCCTGCTACACCCCAATGCGCCGGAAACCATCTACATCAATGTCGGCGGCAGCAGTCGAGGCATCCAAAGGAGCACCGACGGCGGCCTGAGTTGGGCGCAGTTGGATAATTTTTCAAGTTGGAACAAGACCTATGAACTGGCCCTGGATCCTCTACAAGCCACAACCTTGTACGCCGCGTCCCACTTTCCCCCCTACCAGGAGCCGCTGGTCATCCACAAAAGTTTTGACGGCGGCGACACCTGGTGGAAGTCCAACGCCGTCCTGCCCGAAGCGACCTACGACCTCGCCATTCACCCGACAGACACAAGCACGCTGCTGGCCGCTCTGAACGAGTATGGCATCTATCGCAGCGGCAGCGGCGGCAGCGCGTGGGTCGACAGCAACGACGGGATCACCACCCTGATGCCGGTCAAAAATCTGGCCTACGACCCGGCCCGGATGACGCTGTGGGCCATTGCCGGGTACAAACGCACCGAGCTTTACCGCTCGACCGACCTCGGCGCAAGCTGGAGCAAAGCCCTGGACGGTGCTTTTCTGTACGACCTCGCCGTCGATTCACCGGACGCGATGCTGTATGTCGCGTCCAATGACAAGCTCTACGCCAGCAGCGACGGCGGCGATCATTGGGAAGCAGAAGCATACGCAGAGCAGTCTTATTTTAATGCCATAGCCGCCGATCCCAACATCCCGGAACGGGCATTCGCCGTGGGATATGACACCGACCTGCGCGTCGGCTACCTTTGGACGCGCCAGGTTAACGAATATGGATGCGCCTGGTGGCGCAAACAAACGCTGCCGCTGTTGATCGAACCCAACGCCATCGCCATCGATCCGGTGCAGCCGGACACCCTTTTGGTGGGCGGCATCACCAACCCCAAAGGTAGCCTCATCTTGCGCAGTTTCGACAGTGGCCTGTCCTGGACGCCAGTACTGACTCTGACCCCCGGCTATGGGTTTACTGCCATTCTATTTGACCCACACCACCTTGGCGTCGTCTATGCAGCCGAGTCGGATTTTCACGGCCTTTACAAAAGCATGGACGGCGGCCTGACCTGGCAAGAGGCCAACGGCAATTTCTCCAAATCGGCGGACGCCCTGCGCACCTACGATCTGATCGTCGATGGCCTGGGCCACCTGTATCGCGCCACAGCGGCCGGCCTGTACCGCAGCAGCGATGGCGGAAATGAATGGGCACAAACAGACACGACGACGCTGCCCGGCAGCGCTTACGCACTGACCACCTACCCGATCGGAACGCAGCATTGGCTGCTGACCGGATCGAACCAGGGCGGTGTGTATCGCACCTTGATCGCCAATATGAATAACCGGGTTTATTTGCCTCTGGTATATAAATAAGATGAACTGCAATCAAGTCCGCCAAAACCTGCTTTTTTACCTCGACGGTGAGCTAACCGCCGACGAACGCGCCGAAATCGACGCGCATCTGGCCGCCTGCCCGGACTGCCGCACCGAACTGGAGCGCCTGCGCGCGCTGCGCGCCGACCTGTCGGAGGTAGTTCCGGCCGGCCTGGCCCAACTGCGCCTGTCGGACGAGGCAGCGCGGCGGATCAAGTCGCGCTTGCAGCGTGTACGCCTGGCGCGCGCACGACAAAAACCAGGCCTTGGGCAGCAATTGAACCGCCTGTGGATTCCAACACCGAGACATCCTGCTTTGCTCAGCGCAGCGCTCTCGGCGATCCTGCTCGTCTGTTTGCTCGCCGTCACCCTGATCTATCCCTTGGCCGTGCCGGTGCAGGCGCAGGAGACGCTGGTCGTCGTGCCCCAGGCCTTCACCCCGGACACCGACGCCGCGCTGCGAGTGGTCGTCCGCCAGAGCGACACCGCCCACCCGGTTGAAGGTGTTCGAGTCACCATTCACCTGCGTGGAGACAATGACCAGGTGATGCTGTACAGCGGCGCCACCGATGAGCAAGGCACGGTCGACGCGCAGTTCCACGTCCCCGACTATGCGCCGGACACGCTCGATGCCGAGCTGATCGTCGAAACGCGCTCAGGGCAAGGCCAGACGCGCATCGTCCAGCCGGTGGAGGTCAGGCGCAGTTTCCGCGTCCTGCTCGCCTCCGACAAGCCGCTTTACCGCCCCGGGCAGACCGTCCACCTGCGCGCGCTGGCCCTCGAAGCACTGACCGGCCTGCCCGCCGACGGGCGCGAAATCACCTTTACCGTCGAGACCCCTCAACGCCAGATGCTGTTGCGCCAGACGGGCCGCCTGTCCGCCTACGGCATCGCCTGGACGGATTTCGACCTGCCCGCCGACGCCCCGCACGGCCAATACCGGCTCACCGCCGCCCTGGGCGACACCCTCTCCGAGCGCACGGTGACGGTGGGCCAGTACGAGACCCCGCGCTTTCGCGTCGAGATCGACACCGCGCAGCCCTATTACGGGCCCGGCGAGACGGTTCAGGGCAGCGTACGCGCCGTCGAATTGGACGGTGCGCCCATTCCCGGCCTGTCGATGAACCTGAACGCCTACCTGGAAGGCCGCCCGGTGCCGCTCGCCGCCGTCGCTGGCCGCACCGACGCACAGGGCAACGCCGCGTTCAGCTTTAGTCTGCCGGATACGCTGGTCGCAGAACAAAGCACGCTGGCCTTGCAAGCCGCCGTGACCGGCCCCGAGAGCGTCGAGTGGGCCGGAAAAACCGTTCCCGTTTCCGCCCGCGCCCTGATCATCGACGCCGTGCCCGAGGGCGGACGACTGCGTCCCGGCGTCGAAAACCGGGTCTATCTGATCGTGACCACGCCCGACGGCGCGCTCGCCCAGGCCGACCTCGACATCAGCATCCTGGATCGCTCGTTCAGCCTGACCAGCGACCGTTTTGGCCTGGCCGAATTTACTCTCACGCCGCCATCCGGCCTGCGCCAGGTCGAACTTTACCTCATGGGCCGCGACACCGCCGGGCGACAGGCCGCGCAAACGGTCATCCTCTCCGCCGATGGGGTCGCCGCGCAGGTGCTGCTGCGCCCCGACCGCGCCGCCTACCAGGTGGGCGAAACGATGCACCTGGAGGTGTTTTCGGGCCAGGGCCAAACCGCCTACATCGACGTGACGCGCGGCGGGCAGACAGTCAGCACACACATCCTCGCCCTACAAGACGGGCGGGCCGCGCTGCCGCTGGACGTATCGGCGGATATGGCCGGCACGCTCGAACTGCACGCCTACCAAATCCTCGACAACGGCGCAGTGATCCAGGACACCCGCTTTGCCGTCGTCGACGCCGCCAACGCGCTGGACGTGACCCTGCAAGCCGACCAGTCCGCCTACGCACCGGGCGAGACGGCGCGGATCAGCATCGACACGGCGCTGGACGGCGTGCCCACCCAGAGCGCCGTTGGCATCGCCGTCGTCGACGAGTCGGTTTTTGCCCTCGAAGCGCGCGCGCCCGGCTTTGCCAAGCTCTTTTTCCTGCTGGAATCGGAACTGCTCAACGTGCAGCAGCGCGGTTTTACCATGCCCGCGCTGCTCGACCCACCCGCCGTCGATGCGGCACGAGATGCACAGGACGTCGCCGCCCGCGCCGCCTGGGCCAGCCTGCCCGCCCAACCGCTCGCCATCGCCCGCGCCATCGGCCCCATGCGACGTGTCTGGCCCTGGTGGCTGCCCTGGTTGATGTGGGGGTCGGGTGCCATCTTGGTCTTTTCAATCGTGTTGGGATTGATCGTTCAAAAACGACGGAATCTGATAAAAGCGAGTGACCCCCTCTCCCGTGAAACGGGGGAGGGGCGGGGTGGGGGTAACTTTCAAACCAGAACTATCTCTTTCAGGACGATGGCCGCTGCTGTGCTCTTGAGCGCCGCACTGCTGATCGCCTGGCTGGGCGGCTGCCAACCCCAAACCGTGATCGTCGAAAAAGAAGTGGAAAAAGTGGTCAAAGAAACAGTTGTGGTCAAAGAAACGGTCGTGGTTGAAAAAGAAGTCGAGAAAGAGGTCACCAAGGTGGTGGAAAAACAAGTGACCAAGGTCGTCGAAGTTGTGGTCACGGCCACACCCATCCCGGAGGTGCAGTTGACGCCCACTCCCGCCGGCGCGGAGGCCACACCGACGCGCCTCCCACTGCCCATCTCGACACCGCCGCCCCCGCCACCGCTGCTCGGCCAGTTCGTGCCGGAAACGATCCTCTGGCTGCCCCAGGCGGTCACCGATGCGGACGGCCATCTCGAAATCGACGTGCCACTGCCCGTCCTGGACACCACCTGGCGGCTCACCGCGCTCGCCTCGACGCAAAAAGGCCAGCTCGGCGCAGCGACCTTGCTCGTCCCCGTCAAGTAGGGGCGAAGCATCCCTTGTATATGAT
>CAYRXM010000008.1:0-40761 GCA_964428175.1 uncultured Anaerolineae bacterium | reverse complement strand
ACCCTACCCTACACTCTTTCCCTACACGACGCTCTTCCGATCTCCCTTGTATATGCTACCCTGACCAGGATAGTCGGGCGGCAAAAAACAGGGGCAACCAACAGATTCCGTCTTGGGATGCTTCGCCCTTTCTCAAAAATTGCCCTCCTTTTAGCGAACAAAACGCGATCCGGCTGCATGAAATGTGCAGGCTGCATAAAAAACATGCAGATGGATCAACCATTCAGTTCGCATAAAAAGGAGAAGAAGCATGAAAAACAAGACCGTCCTGAACCTCATCGTTGGGCTGATCGCCGCTCTCAGCCTGATCGCCTGTCAGCCCCAGACAGTGATCGTCGAGAAAGAAGTGGAAAGGGTGGTGGTTGAACGCCAGGTCGCCGCCACACCGATGCCCGCCGTTGCGGCCGGCGGCCCGGCTCTCCCCGGCGACAGCAACACGCTGGCCGCCATGTATCGCCCCAATCGACTGATCATCAAAAATGCCAACCTGCAACTACTCGTCGCCGACACCGGCACGGCCATCGACCGGGTCACACAGGTGGTGGTCGACACCTTTGGCTACATCATCAGTTCACGAAGCTGGTACCAGGAGACCTTCCAGTATGCTACCATCACCATTGGCGTGCCGGTCGACCAGTTCGAAGAGGCCATGCGCCGCCTGCGCGGGATGGCCATCCAGGTGCTCGACGAGAATGCCTCCGGCAGCGACGTGACCGACCAGTACGTCGATCTCGAATCGCGCCTGCGCAACCTCGAAGCGACCGAGGCCCGCGTGCGCACCTTTTTGGAGCAGGCGCTGACCGTCGAAGAATCGCTGCGAGTGAGCCACACCCTCTCCGAGATCACCGCCCAGATCGAAGAGATCAAGGGCCAGATGGGCTACCTCAAAGACCGCGCCGCCTATTCGACGATCACGGTCAACCTGTCGCCGCAGGTGCCCACACCCACGCCGGACACCTGGAATCCCGGCCAAACCTTGACCCGTGCCACCGGCGTGCTGGGCGATGTCGCTCAGAACCTGGTCGACGCGGCGATCTGGATCGGCATCGTCCTGGGGCCGTTTGGCATACCACTGGGACTGGTCGTTTGGGGTGCGATCCGCATAAACCGCAAGCGCGGCCCATCGGCTTGAATCATCCAGTTTACACCTGTCCCGACTCAATCGGAACTGAACAGGGCTTACCTGCCTGGGACGAAATCCCTGCCTAAAAAGCAACGACCCTGGAGGATAGGCCCCAAAGGAGGAAAACATGAAAAACAAAATCGTTCTGAACATTGTCGTCGTGCTGTTCGTCGCCCTCAGCCTGATCGCCTGCGCAAAAACAGAGATACCACAAGCGCAAGGCCAGGAACGAGTGGTCAAAGAAACCGTCGTCGTCGAAAAAGAAGTGGAAAAAGTCGTCACCAAGGTGGTGGAAAAAGAAGTCGTGGTTGAACGCCAGGTCGCCGCCACGCCGATGCCGGCCACCGCCGGCGGCCCCGCCCTGCCCGGCGACAGCAACACGCTGGCCGCCATGTATCGCGCCAACCGGCTGATCATCAAGAACGCCAACCTGCAACTGCTCGTCGTCGACACCGGCACGGCCATCGACCGGGTCACACAGGTGGTGGTCGACACCTTTGGCTACATCATCAGTTCACGAAGCTGGTACCAGGAGACCTTCCAGTATGCTACCATCACCATTGGCGTGCCGGTCGACCAGTTCGAAGAGGCCATGCGCCGCCTGCGCGGGATGGCCATCCAGGTGCTCGACGAGAATGCCTCCGGCAGCGACGTGACCGACCAGTACGTCGATCTCGAATCGCGCCTGCGCAACCTCGAAGCGACCGAGGCCCGCGTGCGCACCTTTTTGGAGCAGGCGCTGACCGTCGAAGAATCGCTGCGAGTGAGCCACACCCTCTCCGAGATCACCGCCCAGATCGAAGAGATCAAGGGCCAGATGGGCTACCTCAAAGACCGCGCCGCCTATTCGACGATCACGGTCAACCTGTCGCCGCAGGTGCCCACACCCACCCCCACGCCGACGAACACCCCCACGCCGACGCCCACGCCGGTGGTGTGGAATCCCGGCCAGACCTTTACCAGCGCCACCGACGTGCTGGGCGGCATCGTCCAAAACCTGATCGACGCAGCGATCTGGATCGTCGTCATCCTGGGGCCATTTGGCCTGCCGCTGGCGCTGATCGTCTGGGGCGCGATCCGGCTAAACCGCAAGCGCGGATCGTCGACCTGATCCGCAAGCCGCCATCCGGCTCCCAAAATTGCCCCGCGCACTCAGATGAATGCATCTGCGAACGCGGGGCAATTTATTGTATTCCAGGATGTCCTTCAGTTCTGAGCAAGACGCGGATCGAGTGCGTTCTACGAACGCCGTCGAAATCCGGCGTTTTTCTGGGTGCCAAGACGAGTTTGTTGGTCAAGGGCGTAGAGTACAACGTTGTCGAAACCAACAAACTCGTCCCCAAATTCAAGGATACCCATATTCCACCAGTGCTTGACCGGACACATCAAAAATAGTATACTGGGCGAGATTTCCACATTGCCTACTCCCCCAATCGAACGTCGAGCGTAGAAAGGATTGGATATGAAATCTGCCCAGCCATTTTATGCCCTGAACGTCGAGGAATCTCTCGCCCATCTCGACACCTCATGGAAAGGCCTGACCCACGGGCAAGCCCGGCAGCGCCTGGAACAATACGGCCCCAACACCATCGAAACCGAGCAAAAGGTCAGCAAGATCACCCTGCTGCTGGCCCAGCTCAAAAACCCGCTGGTGCTGGTGCTGGTCGCCGCGGCAATCGTCTCGCTGGTCGCCGATCACGCCATCGATGCCATGGTCATCGGGGTGGTGATTGTGTTCAACAGCCTGATCGGTTTTTTCCAGGAATATCGCGCCGAAAGGGCGCTCGACGCGCTGCGCTCGCGCTCGGCGCCGGAGGCCAAAGTGCTGCGCGACTGCCCCAACACGGCGGGGTGCATCGAGACGCGTGTCAAGGCCGCTGAACTGGCGCCCGGCGATGTGGTGATTTTTGAAGCGGGCGACAAAGTGCCCGCCGACGCACGCATCATCGAAGACGATGATCCTTTCAGTGACGCTGCAAGTACTGGCCACATTGGTGCCCTTTTTGCAAGTGGATTGCTGCGCGGCTGGGCAAGCGATAAAACAATACAAGGAGGCATTCTATGAGCGGAAGCATCAAATTGGGCCGGATACTGGGCATTCCGATCGGCGTGCATGTGAGCTGGTTTTTGATCTTTGCGCTGATCACCTGGTCGCTGAGCGTGGGCTTTTTCCCGCCCGAATATCCGGGCCTGCCCGCGGCCTGGTATTGGATACTGGGCGTCATCACCAGCCTGCTCTTTTTCGGCTCGGTGCTGGTACACGAACTGGGCCATTCGATCCTTGCACTGCGCAACGGGATTTCGGTGCGTGGGATCGACCTGTTCATCTTTGGCGGCGTGGCGCAGATCGAGCGCGAGCCAGAAACGCCCGGCGCCGAGTTTCGCATCGCCATCGCCGGCCCGCTGACCAGCCTGGTGCTGGGGATCGTCTTTGCCGTGCTGTGGCTGTTCGACCGAGGCATTCCCTACCTGGCTGCGCCCAGCGCGTGGCTGATGCGCATCAACCTGATGCTGGCCTTTTTCAACCTGATCCCCGGCTTTCCACTGGACGGCGGGCGCGTGCTGCGCGCCGTGATCTGGAAGATCACCGGCAGCTTTGAGCGGGCCACCCGGATCGCCTCGTTCGCCGGGCAACTGGTCGCCGCCGGCTTTATCGGCTTTGGCGTCTTGAACATGTTGGGCGGCAGCATCCTGAACGGCCTATGGCTGGTGATGATCGGCTGGTTCTTGCAAAATGCCGCGGCCAACAGCTATGCCCAGGTCAACGCACAGCAATCGCTGCGCGGCATCAAGGTGGAACAGGTAATGAGCCGCGAGTGCCCGCTGGTGCCGGGCCAACTCTCGCTGAACCAACTGGTCGAGGATTACGTCCTCAGCGGCGGCCGGCGCTGCTTTCTGGTTCAAGACGCGGGGCAACTGCCCGGCATCCTGACCTTGCGCGACATCGCGCAGGTGCCGCGCGCGCGGTGGGGACAGGTGGCTGCGCACGAGATCGTCAAACCGGACCAGCAGTTGGTTCACGTCAGCCCGCAGACCGACCTGTTCTCGGCCTTGCGGATGATGGACGACGCCAACGTGAACCAGGTGCCGGTGATCGAGAACGGCGAACTGATCGGCATGCTCTCGCGCGAGCACATGATCCGCTATTCGCGCGCGCGCGCCGAATTGGGTATCTAGCACTTTCAAACCACCTAAAACACTCAAGGAGCATATTCGATGGACCTGATAACGTGGAATGATCTCAAGTCACTGGCCGCTCCATATCCGGGCTGGTGTGTCTCGATCCTGATGCCGACACATCGCGCCGGACAGGACACCAAGCAAGACCCCATTCGCTTTAGAAACCTGGTGCGCGAGGCGCAAGAACGCCTCAAATCCAAGGGGCTGCGCGCGCCCGAGATGGATAGCTTGCTCGAACCGGCACAGCGACTGCTGCAAGACGCGGCCTTTTGGCGGCACCAGAGTGATGGACTGGCCATGTTTCTTTCGCCGGAGGCTTTTTACGTGTATCGCTGTCCGGTGCGATTTCAAGAACTTGTCGTCGCCAGCGACCGTTTCCACCTCAAGCCCCTGCTCTCGCTATTCACCGGCAACGGTCACTTTTACGTCCTGGCGCTCAGCCAAAACCAGGTGCGACTGCTGGAAGGCACCCGCTTTACCGTAGACGAGATCAGCCCGGAGGGGCTGCCGGCAAGCCTGGATGAGGCTTTTCCAGACCGGGAGCCGCGCAAACACATCCAGTTTCACACCGGCTCTTCCAGCGGAGGCGGCCGGGGACAGCGCGCGGCCGTCTTTCACGGCCACGATCCTTCGGACGAATCCGAAGACCGCCTTATCGACTATTTTCGCCAGATCAACCGCGGTCTGAACGACATGCTCAAGGGCGAACAATCGCCGCTGGTTCTGGCCGGCGTCGATTATCTCGCACCGCTGTACCGCCAAGTCAACAGCTATCCCAACCTGTTGGCCGGCAGCGTCACCGGCAACCCGGAGATGCTCAAGCCGGAAGCGCTGCACGCGCAGGCCTGGGAGATCGTGCAGCCGCACCTCGTGCAGGCCCAGCAGCAAGCCATCGCGCGCTATCGACATGAAGCCAGCGCCGGCCGGACTGCCAACGACATTGCAGAGGTCGTTTTGGCCGCCACGCACGGGCGCGTCGACCTGCTGTTTGTCGCCCTCGACGTGCAGCAATGGGGCAGTCTGGACGGGGAGCAAGTGCATCTCCACCCGGGACCCGAACCCGGCGATCACGACCTGCTCGATCTGGCGGCAATCCAGACCATCCTGAACAGCGGAACCGTCTATGCGGTCGAGCCGGAACAGGTGCCCGATCAGATGCCGCTTGCGGCCATCTTGCGCTATTGACACCGGTGCGCGATTGTTCTCGACCTTTTTTTCAGGGAAGGCATCAATGATCCAGGATATCTCAACCTCCGGCTGGCACCTCCACGCCGACGACAAAACCGACTATACGCCGCTCGCCCTGGCCAATGGGATGATCGGCCTGGTACCCTCGACGCGCGATTTGCGCTTCGACCAGGTCATCCTCAACGGCGTCTATGACCGGTACGGGCGCGGCAATGTTTCCAACATCGTGCAAGGCATCCGTTTTGCCGACCTCGACCTGCACATCGGGCGCGCCAGCGCATCGTCCGGTCGGGCCACCACCGGCTGGCAGCAAACGCTCGACATGCAGCGCGGCGAACTGATCACCTGCTTTACCCTGGACGGTCGGGTGAACGTCGAGCAGCGCGCCTGCACGTTGCGCCACCTGCCTTACATAGCCCTGGTCACGCTCGACCTCGCCGCCACGCAGGACGTCACCCTGACCCTGTCCAACACAATGACTGTGCCCGACATCTTGCACCCGCTCGAAAACACGTTCAAGGTCTACAACGACGTGCCGCTGCTCTCCTCCGTCGCCGACAGCCCAACCGGGCGGCATCGCATCGCAGCAACGGCCTCGTATCTGTTCGACGGCCCGCGTTCGGCGCTGCATCACGAAAGCATATCTGCCAACCAGCACCGCGCCAGCCTGACCATCGATCTCAAAAAAGGCGAGCGCTATCGCTTTACCCTCGTCGGCGCGACCTGTACCACGGCCCATTTCCACGATCCGGCCAACGAAGCGGAGCGGCTGGCGACCTTTGCCTATTTCGAAGGGCGCGAGCGGCTGCGGGCCAGCCACGCCAAAGCCTGGGCCGAGCTGTGGCAGGGCGACATCCAGATCGAGGGCGATCTGCAAGCCCAGCGCGACGTGCGCTTTGCGCTGTACAACCTCTACTCGTTCGTCCGCGCCGGTTCCGGCTACAGCCTTTCGCCGATGGGCCTGTCGAGCACCGGCTATAACGGACACGTCTTTTGGGACTGTGAACTGTGGATGTACCCGCCGCTGCTGCTGCTCCAGCCCGATGTCGCCCGCTCGCTGCTCGATTACCGCTTTGCTCGGCTGCTGCAAGCCCGGCACAATGCGCTCAGCCACGGCTTCAGAGGGGCGATGTTTCCCTGGGAATCCGACGACACGGGCGAGGAATCGACGCCGACCTGGGCCTTTACCGGCTCGTTCGAGCACCACATCACCGCCTGCGTGGGCATTGCCTTTTGGAACTATTACTGCGTGACCCAGGACAAAGCCTGGCTGGCCGAAAAGGGCTACCCGCTGCTAAAAGAGGTCGCCGAGTTCTGGCTCAGCCGCGTCGACCGCAACAACGAAGGCCGGTACGAGATCAAGAACGTGATCGGCGCCGACGAATACACCGACGTGGTCGACAACAATGCCTTTACCAACGGCGCGGCGATCGTCGTGCTGCGCTGCGCCGCTCAAGCGGCGCGCGCGCTGGGCCGCGAACCCAACCCGCAGTGGGAATCCGTCGCCGACGGCATCGTCTTGCGCCAGTTTGAGGGCAGCGTAATCCAAGAATACGACGGCTATGACGGGCGGGTGATCAAGCAGGCCGACGTCAACCTGCTGGCCTACCCGCTCAACCTGATCGCCGACGAGGCGCAGGTGCGCCGCGACCTGGCCTATTACGAGCCGCGCATGGACACCGACGCCCCGGCGATGAGCCACTCGGTGCTGGCGGTGATCTCGGCGCGGCTGGGCGAGGCGGCGCGGGCGCACGAACTGTTCAAGCGCGCCTACCAGCCCAACCAGAAACCGCCCTTTGGCGTGCTCTCGGAAACGCCGTTCAGCGGCAACCCCTATTTTGCCACCGCCGCCGGCGGGATGCTGCAAGCGGTGCTCGCCGGGTTCGCCGGGCTGGACATCACGCCGCAGGGCGTCGTGCAAAGCAAGCCCTGCCTGCCGCCGGGATGGACGTCGCTGCGGGTGACCGGGGTGGGGATCAACAAAGAGACATTTGACGCATAACGCGCAAAATATCAATCAAAGGAGATGAAAATGAACACAGTCAAATTGGGTCTAATCGGCAGCGGCGGCATCGCCCAGGCGCACTGCCGCGCCATCGCCGACGTCGAGGGCGTCGAGATCATCGCTGCCAGCGACATTGTACAGGCCAACCTGGAGCGGACGGCCAACCAGTGGGGCATCGCCCACACCTTTGCCGATTACAACGAGATGCTCAAGCTGGACGCGCTCGACGGGGTAGTGGTCTGCACGCCGACCGCCGTCCACGCTGCACCGACCGTCGCCGCGCTCAAGGCGGGCAAGCACGTGCTGTGCGAAAAGCCGATGGAGGCCTCGCTCGACGCGGCGGCCGAGATGGTCAAAACGGCGCACGAGACGGGCAAAATCCTGATGGTGGCGCTGAAACTGCGCTACAGCCCGCAGGTGATGGTCGCCAAGCGCATCGTCGACGAGGGCACGCTGGGCGAGATTTACTACGCCGAATGCGTCGCCGACCGGCGACGTGGCAACCCCGGCGGCAGTTTCATCAAAAAGGCCACTGCCGGCTTTGGCGCAGGGGCCGACATTGGCGTCTATGCGCTGGACACGGCGCTGTACCTGATGGGCCATCCCAGGCCGGTCGCCGTTTCGGCGATTACCTCCAATTACGTCAGTCTGCACAGCAAGCCGGTGATCGGCCAATGGGGGCGCAACATCCACGAGACCGAGGTCGAGGATTTTGCCGCCGCCTGGGTGCGCTTTGAGAACGGCGCGCGGCTGGTGTTCAAGACCAGTTGGTGTATGCACATGGATTCGATCGGGGGAACGTTCTTCCTGGGACAGAAAGCGGGCTTGCGCATCGGCGTGGGCGAAGTGCGCGGGCCGGAAGAAGGGGTGTGGGTCTATCGCGATGAGTTCGGCGCGTTGACCGACATGCAGGTACAGGGCATCCGTTCAGTCGAGGGGATCGAGCTATTCCGGCGCGAAAACGCCGCCTTTGCCGAGGCCGTGCGCGAGAACAAGCCATCGCCGATCGACCCGGACGGCATGCTGCTGACCAACGTGATCATCCAGGGAGTGATGGATTCGGCGGCGCAGGGCGGCCGAGAGGTTGCCGTCGCCGTGCCGAAATTCGGATAGACTGGATCAAAAACCCCGGTTTCTGAGAGAAACCGGGGTTTTAGCTTACCAACCCGGAAAATAGTGCAGCTCGCCATAGACCGGGCCAATGCGCTCGCGCTTTTCCCGGTAAATGCGCTTGTACTCGGGATGCTCGCGCAGGTCGCCCCAGTAAGCATCTTTTTCCCAACGGTCTGTAAAGAAATACGGCGAGTTGCTCCAGTACGAGACCGCGCGTCCCAGGGCCTCGAATGCCTTCTTTTCATCACCCGCTGCGGCAGCTTCTCGTGCAACCATATACCATCCAGTCATCCCATAGTCGTCCAGCGCTTTGATGCCTTGCTCCTCCACGACCCGAATCACGTCAGGCGGCGTCGGCGTGCCGCGCAGGGCGGCAATGTCGACCAGCCCGGCGCCGTATGGCTCGTAGCCGATATGCTCGATCCCCTGGCGGGCCAGCCGTTCTGCTGCGTCGAGGTCGCCGCGCTCCATATAACCCCAGTAATAAAAGCGCCCTGCTGCGAGCCAGCCACACTGAACCTGAGCCTCCTCTTGGGGTACGCTTTGCAGCCACTCCCAGACGGCTTGCCCCCAGACGATGAGTGCGTCGTTTCTGGCCGAGCGACGAAAGGCCAGCGTCAGCGCAAAGTAGGTGATCGTTTTCCACTGCTCAACGACAGCACACGCCTGTGCCCACTCGATCCAGTCCCGGATGACGGCCTGTGCGTCGTCCGTCCAGGCGCGTATGACGAGCGCCGTGCCACGTGCCCTGAGGTCGTCTCGACCACTCAACCGGCACAAGAGTGCTTGTGCGATTTCTGTGAGCGGCAGTCCGGCCTGGTGGAACATCTCCAGCCATTCAAAGTCGCCGCGTACGCCCCGTCCCGCTCTCTCGGCACGGATCTCGCCCAGCGGATAGCACATCTCCCAGGCAGCGCGCACAACACGCTGCGCGCGCTCGACCTCGCCCGCACAAGCAAGACAGTCGACCAGGGTCTTGCAGACAAAGGGCACCCAGTCGAGCACCTCGTCCTTTTCAGGAGCCTGCGCAGATGGAGCTGCGCCGGTTGCAAGCTCGAGCACGCGCCGCCACAGCCGTTCAGCCCCGTCATAGTCGGCCGCGCAGCCCCTGGCCCAGGCCAGCTTGCCCAAGCGCTCGAGATTGGGGCCTTTCGCCGCTATCCAGGCCTCGATAAACTCGACCGCCTCGCGCATGGCCGGAACAGCCAGCAGGGTTTCTGCGATCTGGTTATAAACGTACTCGTCGTCGCTGCCCGTCGCAAGGATCGCACGACCGTGTTCCGCCAGCTCGGGCAAACGATCCCAACGCCAACGTCCTTCTCCATAGACCCAACCATGCATCAACGTCCGATTCAACTCTCTGAGTGCTCCGGGGTGCTCCGGTGCTTTGCCCAGCACGGCACACAGCAGTTCTTCAGCTTGATCGTATTCACGCTGCTTGTTCAACTCGGCGGCCTGAGCGACCACCTGGGCCAGCGTCTCAGCGGTGAAATTCTCAGGCAGCGCATTGCTTTTCAACGCATCTTGAACCATTGCAAACATCCTTTCCTTGAGCCGCTTCCGCGAGGCGTGCAACCGGCTTTTGATCGTCGTTGCCGGCACCTCTAAAAAGTCGGCGATTTCGTTTTGGGAATAGCCGTCGATGTAGTAAAGAGCGATCACCTGGCGTTCCTGCTCAGGCAAGCCCTGAACGGCTTGCAAAACCAGCGCTTGCGTTTCCTGCCGCTCGACCACCTCGACCGGGCCCGGTGTATCCACTGAGAGGTCTAGCGTCGCATCGAGCGGCGTCTGGAGCGAGTGGAGCTTGCCCCGCGTCAGCCGGTCGCAGTGCTTGAAGACGATGCGCTTGAACCAGCCGGGGAACGCCTGCGGCTCGCGCAAGCCGGGCAGGCAGCGATAGGCCTCGATAAAGGCCTCCTGCGCGGCGTCTTGCGCCAGGTCAAAGTCGCCCAGGATGGCATAGGCGTAGCCGTAGGCCATGTCTTGAAAGCGCCCGACCAGTGCCCCGTATGCGGTTGTGTCGCCCGCCTGCGCGCGCGCGACCAGAGATGCTAACTCGTCCATCGCTCACACTCGTTTTTTTTGAAGGCCCTCTACATCAAAGTCCCAATTCGAGCGGAAAAGGTTGCCAGAGCCGGGACGATTGTATCACCGATCGCCATGCAAACCAAGCTTTTCGACCAGATTTCGAACTTGTGCCCTTTGGCCGGTGTCATATACAATAGATGGCATCGACAGGTTTGATGAGCTTGCAAGCAAGGGGAAGCATGGCTTCTGACCGGGAACTGATTCACCGAATCCAAGATCAGGACGCTGCCGCGTTTGAGCAGTTGTTCGACCGCTATGAAAGCGCCATCCGCTGGCATCTGGTCAAGATCGTGCGCAGCGACGCTGTGGCGCAAGACCTGCTGCAAGAGGTCATGCTGCGGGTGTGGACGCGCGCCGAGCAGTGGCAAGAGCAGGGCTCGTTCAAAGCGTGGCTGTATCGCATCGCCACCAACCTGGCACTCAACCACTTGCGATCCGAACGCCGCCGCCGCGAGCAGCCACTGATCTATCCCGACCAGGCAGACGAAGCCGAGGAAACCTGTATCCCAGCCTGGATCATCGACCAAGCCACGCCCGACCCGGACGAGATGGTAGAAAACTCGGAGCAATTCGTACGCTTTCAGCGACTGGTCGGGCATCTGGCGGAAGAAAAACGCGAGGTGCTGCGCCTGATCCACGAGCTGGGAATGAGCATCCAGGACACCGCCGACGAATTGGATCTGCCCGCGGGCACGGTCAAATCACGCCTGTACTATGCCAGAAAACAACTTGTTCACGAGTGGAACGACCTTGAGGAGGATTGAACCATGTCGATTTGCGTCAAAACCCCGTGGCACCGGGCGTCGTTCGAGCGCTTTTTGCACGACACCCTGCCCCAGTTGCTTGCCGAACGGCTGCCATTGGTCGGCTACCGGGTTACACCGGAGAACCCGGATACGTGCGGCGTCCAAGTGGTGTTCAAGTCACCCGCCGGTGACGTCCAGGTTTGCTATACCAATATCCCTTTTCCGAGCAAAGAGGGCATTTTGACCGTCGGCAGCGACAGCTATGTCGTGCTACCCATCGCCTCCTCAGAAGCACTCGACAGCGCCGACATCTTGAGCGTGGGCGAACAACTCTACGCCGACATCGAAGCACGGCTTGGGCAGGCTCCAGCAGATCTGCCCTGGGATGAGTCGATGGCCCGCGCCTGGCTACCGCTCGACGACTGGATCAAAGCGTTCTTGAGTCGCACGGCTCAAAAACTCGAACAGACAAACTGGCTCGCCAGACAAGCGCACCTGCGCTCGATCTGGGTCGCACAGCGCGAAAGCGACATCTCGTCGAGCGAATTTGGGCGTGTCTGCCCGTTTGAGACGCCGGAAGGACCGAATATTGGCCGCATTCTGAGAATCGCTGTGGGCGCCGAAATCTGCGACGGCAAACTGGTCGTCAGCGACCCGAGGCCCGAAGCCGGATTGGGACTGTCTGCGTCTATGATCCCCCTGCTGGAGCACAACGACCCCAATCGCCTGTTGATGGGGGCCAACATGATGCGGCAGTGGGTTCCCCAATCAATGGCTGAGCCGGCCCTGGTGCAAACCGGCAACGAACCGGACGTGCCCGATTTCTGGATCGGCCGCAATCTGCTGACCGCTTTTGTCTCCTGGGGCGCAGACACCCTTGCCGACGGCATCGTGATCAGCGAGTCGTGCGCCCAGCGCTTTGACACGCCCTATGCGTTGGAGCCCGGCGACAAAATGAGCAACCGCTACGGCACCATGGGCGTCGTCAGCCGCGTTTTGCCCGACGAAGAAATGCCCCACCTGCCCGACGGCACACCGATCGATCTGGTGTACAGCTTTTTCGGGATGAACGTGCGCATGAATTTCGGCCAGGTTCGCGAAGCGGCGTGGGGCAACGTCGCCAAAGCTGAAGGCACGTCGGTCATCGCCCCACCCTTTCATGCTCCCTCGACTGATGAATTGCGCCAGCGGCTGATCCGGGCCGGACTGCCCCAAACGGGCATGGTCAAACTGACGATGGGCCCAAACGGCCCCGAACTCGACCGGACTAGCACCGTCGGCTGGGTGTACTGGGGGCGACTGTTTCACCTTGCGCAGAGCAAGGTCAAGGTGGCAGCAGCGCGGGGCATGCAGCGGCATGGTGAAATGGAATGCTATGCCCTGCGCGACATCGGAGCCTTCGAGTCGCTGCGCGAAGCGCTCAACACGCGCGCCAGCAGTCGTCCCGGCGCAGAAAACCTGGCCGAGCAGCTCGCCGCCGGACCGGTGACGCAGGCCGATCCGCCCACGCCGCTGTTCATCGATCTGGCACGGCGGCTGCGCATGGCCGGGATCGCTCTCGAACTCGACGGCGAACGGCTGCGAGCCAAGTGGTCACCACCGCAAGGCGAAACGCTCAAGCTGGCTCGTCCGGTGGCCCATCCTTGGCTGCACGAGCGCGAACTGACCGAAATCGGCGTGCCCGTCTCCTCGGAAGCAAGTGTGGAGCAGACCAAAGACTTGCCGTTGACTGAATACACGGCCCTACTTGAAGCCAATGAACGGTTATCGAGGATGCTGGAGAGCCAAACACCATCCAAACTGGTCGAGAATGCGACGGCACAGCTTCAGGCGCGCGTCGATGCCTTTTTCGATGCCCTGCTCCAACCGCATCACTTGCGCTTCGGCGAGCGGCAAATGTTTAGCGCACGCACGGTCATCGCTCCCGGCGTCGAACTCCAACTCGATCAGGTCGCCCTGGCCGACGAGATCGCCTGGACACTGTTCGCGCCCTTGGTGATCCGCGAATTGGGTGACAGGCAGGCGGTGGAAACACGCAGCGCGCGCGCCGCAACCAAACTCGACGAGGTGATGGCCCGATCGTGGGTGATCATCAATCGCGCGCCGACTCTTTCGCCGACGACGTTGATCGCCTTTCACCCCATCCGCGATCCCGGTCACGTCATCCGCCTGCATCCGCTGGTCTGCAACTGGCTTGACGCCGACTTTGACGGCGACCAGGTAGCTGTATTTTTGCCCGTCACCGAAGCGGGACAGCGTGAGGCAGGAGAAAAACTGTCAGTCAGGGCACACCTGAAACGGGATTCAGCGTTGATCGTGTCCCTGGTTCCCGCTCTGGATGCTCTGTGGGGACTGTCCTGTCTTGGCCTGACTGAAACAGGACGGCAAGAGATCGCACAACTGGCGGGTATCGCCGTTGACGCGCCGAAAGGCATAGTCACGCAACAGACATTGGCCCAAGCCATACAAACCGTGTTGGCGCGAGATGGCGTAGACGCCGCTCTGGTCGCCTTGGAGCGGCTCAACCAACGCGGTTTCGAGGTGACCAAACAATCCGGCGCGTCGATGAGCCCATTCCTGGGCGAAAGCCTGTCGCCGATCGCGCCACCCCAATCCGACGACGCGCACAGGTGGGAGACCTATACGGACGAACTGGCCGAACAGGTCTTGTCTGCTACCGACTATGCCGACGATAACCTGGGGCCGCAGTTGCTGGCAGTGAGCATCCGCGCACGTGGGCGCAGCCACCTGCTCCAATTGATCGGGCCACGCGGACCACTATACGACAACGACATCTCGACCACCGTCCGCCACAGCCTCGTCGAGGGCCTGGCCGCCGACGAACTGTATGCCTGCGTGGTCGGCGCACGCAAGGGCCTGGCCCGACTCGCCAGACGTTGGGACGACATCGGCCACGAGACCCGCACACGCTATATCGATCCTGGCCGCTTTACGCTGCTGGCTCGCGCTCGCCGGGCCAAGCAGCCGGGCATCGTCTTTGCCCGCGCTGCCGCGATCGGCGAAGTCGATCCGCTGACCGATATCGATGCCAGGTTAATGGTTGGGCTACCGATCGAAGGATAAGCGATAGAAAACCACTCTATACGAAAACCTCCAAGGTCGTTACCTTGGAGGTTTTCCCGTAAATCTGGCTCGTTCGTCGTATTTGACCCTTTTTAGAAGACTCGTAACCGGATATGATTCACGATCTCGTCGAGGCTGGGAACATATCTTTCTTCCGTCGACACATAAATCGTCGGTACGTCGAACTGTGGCGCGGCATAGTCCGCCGGAGGCGCGAGCACGCCGGTTTCCCGGTAGATGGCAACACGCCGGTCGCCGTGATAGAACTCGCGCTGCGGATCATCCAGACCGCGCTGGAGGTGCCGCCTTGCTGCCGCCGCCTCATCGACCGAACACACGACGATGAACACCGTGGCCAATTCGAGCAGCCCGGGCAGCCTCGACGCCCAGACCCCATGCTGAAACGCCGCTTCGATGACGACGGAAACACGACCGGCCAGGTAATGCTGGACGAGTTCAAAGAAAAGGTTCGAGGCCACACCGTTCGCGTCCGGCGGGAGTTGATCGTGTTTGACCCCAAAGGTGTTGACATAGCCCTCTTTGATCTCGTCGCGGCAGATGACGGGCATCCACAGCCGTTCGCCGAGCTTCTTGGCGAGCGTGGTTTTGCCGGAGCCGGGCCGGCCGGTGACGATGATACAGCGAGGTTTGTGGTTCATATCTTGATATCCACTGTCACACAAAAAACTCCAACCCTTCCCACGGCGCTGCTTTGGCCGACGCGATCCGGGCTTCAAGGTCGGTGGCGTGAATTTCCAGCTTGTGCCCGTCCGGATCGAGAAAATAGAGCGAATCCCCTTCGCTCCAGTTGTCCTGCCAGATTTGGGTGCCGGCGGCGACGATACGCGCGCTCGACTGCTCAAAATCCGCCTCGGACACCCCAAAGGCGACGTGTGTATACTCGGGCAGCGGCCCGGCGCGGGTCTGTTCGTCTAGCACGAGGGCGATCCATACGTCACCGGCGAGCAAATACGCGCCCTTGGGCCAGCGGGCGACCGGCTTGAAGCCGAGGATGGTGGTGTAAAAATGGAAGGACGTTTCCACGTCCTTGATCGATAGGGTAATGTGGTTGATGCCGCCGATCATACGCCGTCTCCTGAAAACAAGAAACCGGGTTTTGTGAAAACCCGGTTTCTCTGGCAATTTTAGCCGTACAGCGGGCCGAAATTCTGGCAGGCGCGGAAATCAGCGCCCAGCGGGTCCATCGCCCCGAACGCCGTCCACGCCGACGGGCGAAAGACCTTTTCCTCCGGCACATTGTGCATGTAAACCGGGATGCGCAGCATTGAGGCCAGGGTGATCAACTGCGCGCCGATGTGCCCGTAGCTCAACGCGCCGTGGTTGGCCCCCCAGTTGTTCATCACCGAGTACACGTCGCGGAAGGGACCGCTGCCGACCGTGCGTGGCACAAACCAGTGCGTCGGCCAGGTCGGGTCGGTGCGCTCGTTGAGCACCTCGTATACGTCCAGCGGCAGATCGACCGTATGCCCCTCGGCGATTTGCAGCGCCGGGCCGAGCCCCTTGATCAGGTTGAGGCGCAGCATGGTCACCGGCATTTCGCCCCGGGTGAGGAACCCGGACGAGAACCCGCCGCCTCGGAAATAGCCCACCGACGCCGGGTACCATTCGGTCGCGGCCAGACAGGCTTGGGCTTCCTCAGAGGTGATCTCCCAGAAGGGTTTCATCGCCGCCTGGCCATCGATCTTGAGGTCGCCGGTGGCGTCGAGCGTGGCCGCGCCCGAGTTGATCAGGTGGATGATCCCGCCCGCAGCCAGGCCATCGAGGTCATAGCCGGCGACGCGCTTGACCGCTGCCGGGCTCCAATAGGTGCGCACATCGGCGAAAATCTGCGCCGTGTTGGTCAGCAGATGGCCGAACAGCATACAGATGCCGTTCAGGCAGTCGTTCTCGGTGGCGACGACAAACGGCTCGCGGATGCCGTTCCAGTCGAACGACGAGTTGAGCACGGCCTCCAAAAAATCGCCGTTGGGGAAATGGTCGGTCCACTGGCGCTGCCCCTGGAATCCGGAGGCGATGGCGTTGTGGCCCAGCGCTTCCTCGCCAAAGCCCAACTCGGCCAGGCGCGGGTTGCCGATCATCAGGTCGCGGGCGATCATGGCCATCTTGACCACAAACTCCCACTCCCAGTCTTTGCGCTTGCGGGTATGCTGCACGTCGGGCGGGTTGTGATCGCGCCCCTCCTGGTAATGGGCCTTGACGAATTGGATCGCGCGCTCGTACTCTTGCGGGTCGTAAATGTTCTCGCCAATGCGGCGGACGAACTCGCTCATATCGATGTATTCGACGCGCATGCCCAGGTACTGCTCGAACAGGTTGG
Organism: uncultured Anaerolineae bacterium; assembly: GCA_964428175.1. GTDB lineage: Bacteria > Chloroflexota > Anaerolineae > JAFGEY01 > JAFGEY01 > CAYRXM01. Next base: position 23,896 of record CAYRXM010000008.1, on the reverse strand, counting down.
GATCGACGATCGAGCCGGCGATGCCCATCGACACGCCGCCCATCGACAGGTAGGACTTGCCGCGCATCGTCGCCACGGTCAGCCCGGCCTGAGCGAACTGGAGCAGTTTGGCCTTTACGTCGTCGGGGATTTGGGTGTCGTCCGAATCCTGCACGTCGCGGCCATAGATGCCGAACGCGGGCATGCCTTTCTGGTTGTGCGCGGCCAGCACCGCCGCCAGGTACACCGCGCCGGGGCGCTCGGTGCCGTTAAAACCCCATACCGCCTTGGGCGTGTAGGGATCCATGTCCATCGTTTCCGAGCCGTAGCACCAGCACGGCGTCACGGTCAGCGAGACGCCGACGCCCTCTCGCGCGAACAATTCCGCTGCCTTGGCCGCCTCCGCCGCGCCGCCGATGGTGTCGGCGATTACACACTCGATGGGCAGGCCATTGGCGTGGCACAGGTTTTCGCTGAACAGCCGGGCCACCGCGCGGGCCATATTCATCGTCTGTTCCTCCAGCGACTCGCGCACGCCGCCCAGCCGCCCGTCGATGGTTGGCCGGATGCCGATCTTGGGCAGCGCACCGACCAGCCGGTTGACCGGGGGATTCATTTTAAACATGTCCATTCTCCTTTGAATAAAATAGCCAATTCTTGTCAGTTTATGACATCAGCAACATCGTCGACCGCCTGATCATCGCTGCCGGACAAAACCAGGATATCCATGCTGGCATCGACGTTGGTATAATTGAGCGCTTTGAGCATTTGATAATCATCAAGCTGCGAGAGCATTGAGTTGAGGATGACCAGGCTGGGCTTGATCTTTTGCGCCGTCTCGATTGCCCCGCGCGGATCGTAGGCCGCCGTGACTTCAAAGCCATGATCGCGCAGCGTGCGGGTGATTGCCTCGACCACCGACTCGTCCTGGTGTACGACCAGTGCGCGCCGCTCTCTGGATGCGCGCAGCAGCATAGAGATGCTGTTCAGCAGTTGCTCGGTGTGGATCGGCTTGGTCAAATAGTCGTCGGCGCCCAGGCGGAAACCGCGCTCGCGGTCTTCGATGATCGACAGGATCAGGATGGGAATGTGCGCCGTGCGCTCGTCCGACTTGAGCACGCTGGTCACGTCAAAGCCGCTCAAGCCGGGCATCATCACGTCGAGCAAGATCAGGTCGGGCTGCTCGCTGCGCGCGGTTTCGACGGCGCTCAGGCCATCGGCGGCTTCAAGAACCACGTACCCGGCATCGGCAAGCTCCTGGTTGAGCAGCAAGCGGATCGCCGGCTCGTCATCGACGACGAGAATGGTTCGCGCCCGCGTCTGCTCGGCGGCCTCGCCGGCCGCACGCCGGGCAGGCAAGATAGGCGAAGGTCTTGCCGGCGGCAGGATCGCCGACACGTGCTCGCGAATTTCGTCGATGCGGGTCACCGGCAGCGCTGACAGTTCCGGCCCGGCTGCGCCCTCCCCTTCAAGCAACAGTGGGTCGGGTATGAATGGTGCGGGCGCAGCAGCCGGCAAATCGACACGGGCCGGCTCGACCGGCAGGGTGAACACAAAGCGGCTGCCCAACCCCGGCGCGCTCTCTACCCAGATGCGCCCGCCGTGGTGTTCGATGATTTCACGACAGATGGGCAGGCCCAACCCGCTGCCGCGTGGCCGCCCGGTGAGCACATCGCCGACCTGTCTGAAACGGTCAAAGACCTTGGGCAAGTCTTGTTCCTGGATGCCGATCCCCGGATCGGTGACGCTGACCGCGATCATGGGCGCGCGGACCGGCAGATCGGTGCGTGCGTCTGGCTCGCGCACGCCCTGCGGCAAGATGTCGTCGCCCGGCGACAGTGGCCAGGCGCGCACCCAGATGTCGCCCTGCTCGGTGAACTTGATCGCGTTGGAAAGCAGGTTGGTTACAACCTGGACGATGCGGTCGAGATCGAGGGCAAGCGCGGGCAAATCGGGCGGCATGTCAACGCAAACGCCCAACGGCCTGTCACCGATCATCCCCGCAGTCGCCTCGACGGCTTTTTGGGCAGCCTCGACCAGGCTGGTTTCGGCCATATTCCATTCGACCTTGCCCGCTTCCATCTTGGCAATGTCGAGCACATCGTTGATCAATCGAGTCAATCGCTGGCTCTCGTCGGCAATGATCTCCAGGTTGCGCGAAATGCGCGCCGCCGCGCGCTGGCCTTTGGCGTCCTGGATATCGATGTTGGGGGCGATGCTTTCCTGGAAACTGCGCTGGATGAGCTTGGCAAAACCGAGCACCGAGGTCAGCGGAGTGCGCAGTTCGTGCGATACAGTCGAGATAAAGTTGGTCTTCATCCGATCGACCTCGACCTCACGGGTGATGTCGTGCAGCACAGTCACCACGCCCACCACAGTCCGCCCCTGCGACAGCGCGCTGGCCGAGGCCTGGTAAACGCGCCCCGTCCACGAAGTGACCTGGCCGCTGTATGAAGGAAGGGCCAGCGTGCGCGCGCGATGAACGATGTCGAGCAGCCCTTCGCCGGAAAACGCCTTTTGCAGCGAACTGCCCTTGAGCGTCGCGCTCTCGACGCCGACAATCGTCTCAAAGACGGTGTTAGAGAGCACGATCTGGTCGTCCAGATCGGTTACGACCAACCCATCGGCGATGGTTTGCAGGATCGCGTCCAGGCGTGCGCGCTGCTCGGCCAGATCCCAGGCCGTGTCGGAGAGTTTCTTGTTGGTTGCGCGCAGTTCGGCGGTGCGCTGCTGCACCTGGCTCTCCAGCGTGCGGTTATAGGCCTCGACTTCGCGGTACAGGCGCGTGTTTTCCAGCGCTGCCGCGATCTGGTGGCCGAGTAATGTCAGCGTCTCCAGTTCCCGGTCGTCGTACAATTCACCGGCCGCCTTGATGCCCAGCGCATAGATGCCGATCAACTTTTCGCCGCGATGCAAGGGCAGGCAGACCTCGATGCCGGCCTGGGTCAAAGCGGCCAGATCGCGGGCCAGTTCCGGCGTGGCCTGATGCACCTGGCTGACCGGCAGCGGTCGAAAGCGGCTCTGCAACCATTGGACGACGGCGCTGTCGCGATTGAAAAACAGGGGCGCGTCGGGGTGGGGCACAAAAGCGCGCTCGACAGACGGCTCGGCAGAATTGTCGAGGGTAAACAGAATAGCCCGCCGCAGCTTGAGGCTGGCCGGAATAAATCCGGTCAGCAACGTGACCAGATTGTCAAAGACAATCGTCGTGCTCAACCGCTCGCCCATATCCTTGAGTAAACTTTGCAGGTTGAGCCGTTCGCGGTAAAAGAGGCGGTCGATCCAGCGCTGCAAACGCTCGCGCACCGCGCCGATCAGGACAATGGTGATCAGCGTCGAGATGAAAATGGTCACCATTTCGCTCTGCTCGATGCCGCCGCCGGTCAGCATCTGATTGAGCAAGGCAGCCACGATCAGATTGATCACCACCAGCACCACCGTCAGCACGCCGTATACCAGGCTGCGGTTGATCAAGGTGTCGATTTTCATCAGCCCATAGCGCGCGATGGAGAAAATCAGCGCAAAGGGGATCAGTCCCAGCGGAAAGATCAGCACCGACAGCGGCAGCAGCGGCCGGCCGGTAAGGACAAAGGTCAGGTTGTAAAAAAGCAGCCAGGGCATTGAACCCACCAACAGCCCCCAGATCAGCCAGCGAATCTGGCTGCGTGTGCCGGGCGTGCGGGTCGTCAGGTAGGTGTGCAAAATGTGGACGATTGACACAACCAGTTCCGAACCGGCCACAATATACAGGCTGCTCAGAGCCGCCGTGCGGATGCCCAACGGGGTGCCGCCGCCAAACAACATCCCGCCGGCCAGCCCGACGGCGGGGTTCAACACATAGATCAGGTACAGCCAGTTGCCCAACCGCCGTCCCAGGGGCTTGATCTCGGGGAAAAAGGCAAAGCAATGGAAAAGCGCGCCAAAGGCGAGGCCAAAACTGAGCAAGTCGAGGGGCGTGGTCAGCCAGGCGACGACCAGCCCGGTGTTGATGCCGGTCGTGAAAACGATATTGTTGAGCAGATTGGCCCCTTGCAGGATCAGGGCCAGCGCCATCAGCCGGGCGACGGAATCGTGCCCGCGCCGCCAGGCGATGTACACGCCGCTGAGGACAAAAATCGCGCCCAGGACGACAAGAGACCCGGTGCGCGGCAGGAACCAGCCCAGCGATGGTCGCCACCACGGCACCTCGATCTGCACCGTCTGTCCATTGCGCCGCACCAGATACGTGCCGCGCTCGGATTCTTCGAGGGCCTGCCGCCAGAACCCAGGACTGTAAATGTGCTCGTACACGTCTATCCCGTTCAGTTCGACGATCAGATCGCCAAGCTGGAAATTGCTATCCACAAACAAAACCTGATTGACCATCAGCCCATCAGACGTAGCCACACTGCCCACACCGTCGGTTGGATAGACCGACAGGGTTATGAACAGCCAGGTCGCATAGATCAGGATGGCGGCGGCCAGGCCCAAAAGCACCAGAGCGCCCCAGGAGGACGCGCGTGATTTGACAGATGCATTCATTGTTCCAACTCTTGATGCAGCACCCGCTCCAAAGTACCCAACAACACCTCGGACGTGGCCGGCTTGGACAGGCAGGCTTGGGCTCCAAGTTGCGCCACGCGCACCGGATCGGCAAGGATGGAATAGACGATGATCGGTATGTGGCGCGCCGTCTCGTCTTGCTTGAGTACGCCGATCACGTCCAACCCGCTCAAATCAGGCATCATGATGTCGAGGATGATCGCGTCAGGCCGGTACACGCGCACCAGGCTCAACGCGCTGCGCCCGTCGGCGGCCAGGATGGTCTTGTAGCCGGCTTCTGCAAGTATGTATTGCAGCAGTTCGCGCACACCTTCTTCATCATCAACGACGAGCACCACCCTGGGTGCGGCCTGCGCCTCCGCCTTGGGCGGCCCGTCGACAAACGGCAGCACAAAAGAAAACGCGCTGCCCCGGTCGATCTGGCTTTCCACCCAGATGTGCCCGCCGTGGTATTCAATGATCTCTTTGCTGATCGCCAGGCCGAGGCCCGTGCCGGCCGGTTTGTCGATCAGCACGTCGCGGTTGCCCTGCCCAAAACGTTCGAAAAGCGTGCGCTGCGCGATCAGGTCGATACCCGGACCGGTGTCGCTCACCGTAACCAGGACGTAAGCGCTTTGGACGAGCTTTTCGGACAGCGCGACCGGCAGGTCGTCCGGCCAGGCCGGCAGGCCATCTATGCGGCCATCGCGGCGACGAATAGCCCGCGCCAGGACGTGCACGTGGCCCTGCGCGGTGAACTTGATCGCATTGTCGAGCAGGTTTTCGAGCACCATTGACAGCCGCCGCCGGTCGCCTTTGAGCGGGGGCAGATCGGCGGGAATATCCACTTGCAGAGTCAGGTTTTTGTCCGCCGCCCACTCGCGATAGCGCGCGACGACGGCCTGCAAAAACGCCGTCGTGTCCACCTGCTCGATCTGCCATTCAAAGCGTCCGGCGTCCATATCGGCAATGATCAGCACATCCTGAACCAGGTTTTCCAGGCGGGTCACGCCGTTGATCAGATTGTCGATGTTTTGCGAAACTCTCTGGATAGACTGCGTATCGTCGGGGGGCGCATCCGCCAGCAGCGGCAGCAGGTGCCGGTCGAACGAGCGGCGGATGCGCTGGGCAAACCCGCTGACGATGGTCAGCGGTGTGCGCAGTTCGTGCGAGACCGACGAGATAAAGTCGCTCTTGAGCTGGTCGAGCCGTTTTTCCTGGGTAATGTCGCGCAGCACGAGCACCACGCCGCTGACCTGCTCGTTTTCGTACACCACGGCAGATGTGCATTGCAAAAAGCGTCCGTCGGGCAGGGCAAACTCTTGCACCTGTGCGATCCGGTCATAGCAGGCCTGGATGACCACGTGGTGCAGCGGCAACTGCGGAACGACTTCGGCCACATAGCGCCCGCTCAGGTTGGGCGAATCGAGGCCGAACAACGAAACAAAGGCCGGGTTGGCCAGGACGATCCGCCCGGTAGGGTCGCACACCAGCAGCCCGTCGACCAGGTAGCGCAGCACCGCGTCGAGCTTGCTTCGCTCGGCAGAAACGTCGTTGGTCACGCGGGCCAGCGTCTCGGCCTGAAGGCGCATGTTGTCAAAGAGCTGCGTATTCTCGACGGCGACGGCGACCTGCGCAGCGATTGTGCGGCAGATGCCGACCTCTTCCTGGGTAAACGCGCGCTCGCGGCCAACCGCGTCGAGGGTGATCACGCCCATGATCACCCCTTTGGACTGCAAGGGCAACAGCAGCATCGAGCGCACGTCGAGCCGGCGAAGGACCGCGCGAAACGGAGCCACCGACTCGCTGTGCAGGGCGTCGAGCACCATTTGCGGCGCGCGGGCGCTGATGATATTGCGGATGGCCGGAAAGCCCTTGATCGGTATCACCTGACCGATTAATTCCTGACCGGGGTGCTCGGCGGCCACCCGTCCGTATTCGTCCTGGGCCTCAAACAAAAGAACCGTGCAGTGATCGACCTGGAACAACGAAGCCAGTTTGAGCACGGCAATGTTGAGCACTTCGTCGATGCTCAATGCCGTATTGAGCGCCGTCGAAATGCTGTTCAACGTCAGCAGGTCTTGCGCGCGGCGCTCCAGCTCGTGTGCGTTGGCGACCGCCTCCTGGATCAAGCGTGCGTTTTCAAGTGCAATCGAGATCTGGCTGCCCAACGCGACCATGATGCGCAAATCACTTTCGTCGAACGCGGCCGCCCGCTCGCTAAACACGTCAAAAACGCCAATCACCTGCTCGTGTGTCATCAGGGGCACGGCCATCTCGGAGCAGACCTGCCCGGACAGCGGCCGGAACCGGCACTCGTCGATGCTGTTGGCCAATATCGGCGCGCCCGTTTCGGCCACCTGCCCGACAATCGTCGCGCCGCCGACGGCAATCAGGCCGGCCTGCATCATGGCGCGGTGATTGGTCGCCGCGATCAAGAGGTTCTGCCGGGAAGCGTCAAAGACAAAAATACATACATTTTGATAGCCAAACATACGCTCCACGTCGCCGACAACTTCATCGAGCAACTGCTGGGGGTCGCGGATGCTGGCGGTCTTGAAAGACAGCGATTGCAAAATCACCAGTTGGTTCTGCTCGTGAGCGATCTGCGCCTGCTGCAAGCGGATGCGTTCTTGCAGAGCATTATAGGCCTGAATCAGATCGCCCACTTCATCGACCGAGAGCACCGGAACGGGCTTGGTCAAATCAATCTCTTGCCCGCGGGCGATGTCGCTCAAGCGTCCGGCCATAAAGCGCAGATCGCGCACGACGTGCTGGGCCAGGTAGCCGCTGATCAAGGCGGCCACGGCCATCAACCCCGCGCCAAAAGCGACCAGCGCAAACAACGTGTTGCGGACGGCGGGCGAGCGTAGGGGCGCATCCTGGTAGCCGACCCCGATCCACAATCCGCCCAGCGGAACCGTTACCGCCCGCAAGACAAAAATACCGTTTTCCTGGCGAAACACGTACGCGTGCGATTCGGCCCAGGCCGTGGACTCGAAACCAATCGGTTCCGGCACCAGCGCCCGGCTGGCGATAGGCTCTCCATCGATGCGCACGACGAGGATAACCTGGTACATCTCGTCCGGCGGCAAATGAGCGGCGATTTGATCCAGAACTTGCTCCGGGGTCATCGACAGCGACAAAGCATCGACGGCCTGGCCCAGGTAGAGCAGCGTCTGATCGGCGAATCGCTGGCGGTAAGCGATGACCGACTGGTTGTAGGCAAACAACCCGGTCACAAAAACAGCGATCAGGGTCAAGATCAGCGAGAGTGAAAACAACTGCGCCTGGATGTTAAAGCGCTGACCCTTTTCACCGGGCTGAGGTGAGGTAAAAAGCAGCACCGGGCGCAGCCAATATCGCGTGATCACCGACAGAGTCAGCGAGCCGCAGGCCGCAATCACGGTCAACAGGATGCTGCGCCGGAAATGATCCAGGAAATGATAATGGGGTAAAAACAAGACGCCCAAGACGTCGGCGAGCAGGGTGACAGCAAAAACGACGGCGGTGGGCAGGATGAAAAAATAAAGCGAAGAGTTGAAAGCGATGCGGCGCGCGACAGCAATAACGGCCGACGACGGCGTCGAGCCAACATCAAAAGTGTGGCCCAACACGGCCACCGGGCGCAAATAGCGATACAGCCCGATGATGGCCGCAGCCAGCAGAATGGTTGTAAAAAAGACGAGTGCGAGCCATTCCTGGCGAATGGACTGCGCGGTCAGGTCGGAAACCAGCGGACTGACCGCCCAGAATGCCAGGATCGACAGCACGGTAATCGCCACAAAAAGGGCGATAATCCGTCGCCGAATGCCCGAAATCTCTGCGATCATTCCGAGGTTCCTTTACCGCGCAAACATGTCCCAATAGCACACATTCTCAACTATACTGATCATTGTATATCACAAGCGTAGAATGTGTCAATACCTGGCCGGCATTGCGGCGGCTGTCCCCGGCTACTCTTGCTCGACGGGCGCATCCGGTCCGGTCAAGACTGCCGGCGGATGCGGCCGCGCACGAAGCACCAGCCAGATCAGCACGATCACGCCAAAGGTCACGAACAAATCGGCGATATTCAAAATGCCCGTCCGCAAGCGCCCGATACCCACGCTCACATAATCAATCACCGCGCCATTGTTCAGAATCCGGTCGATCAGGTTGCCGACCCCGCCGCCGATCACGCAGGCCAGCACGAGCGTCTGGGTCAGGGTCAGCTCGTCGGTGCGGGCAATATAAACCAGCCCAACCAGCATCATCACCCCGACAACGCCGATCCACAGCACCATTCGCGCCTGGGCCGGCAGCCGCGCGCCGAGGCTCATAAACGCGCCGGTGTTTTCGGCATATTCAAACACCACCAACCCGCCGAGCAGTGAAACCGGCGCAGAAGCAGCCAGCGTGCGCCGGGCCACCACCTTGGCCGCCTGATCGAGGCCAACGCAGCAAACGATCACCAGCAAAATCAAAGCCAGACGATGTAGCTTGTTCACACCTTGCTCTCCCAAAAAAAACGAGTGCCCAACGCCCTCAACCGAGCACTGAGCACTCGATCCAGGTTCGAATGATTGGTCTAGTGGTACGCCTGGGCCGTCTGGCGCACGATCTCGATGAAATCGGCCGCCTTGAGGCTCGCTCCGCCCACCAGCCCGCCGTCGACGTCAGGCAAACGCATCAATTCCAGTGCGTTGCCGGGGCTGACGCTGCCGCCATACTGGATGCGAACGGCCTGGGCGACATCCTGGCCATAAAGTTTGGCCACCGTCGGGCGCACCACCTCGCCGATCACTTGCTGCGCGTCGGCGGGCGTAGCGGCGACGCCGGTGCCAATGGCCCAGATTGGTTCGTAGGCGATGATCAACGCGCGCACCTGCTCATCGCTCAACCCATCCAGCGCGGCGACCACCTGATCTTTGACCCAGGAATCGGTCTTGCCGGCCTGGCGCAGTTCCAGCGTCTCACCGACGCAGCCAATCGGCGTCAGCCCGTGGGCAAAGGCGGCCTTGATCTTTTTGTTCACGCCCTGGTCGGTCTCGCCAAAAAATTGGCGGCGCTCCGAGTGACCAACGATCACATACTGCACCAGTCCGGCCAGCATCTCCGGCGCGACCTCGCCCGTAAAAGCGCCCCTGGCCTCAAAATAGAGGTTCTGCGCGCCCAGGCCAATGGCGGCGTCGCCGATAGCCGCTTTGACCGCCGGCAGGCAGACAAAAGCCGGACAGACCACCTTGTCCACACCACCAATCTCGGCCAACGGGCCTTTCATCGCCTCGACCAGCTCGACAGCCTCGACAATGGTCTTGTTCATCTTCCAGTTCCCGGCAATAATCGGTGTACGCATAAATTTTGCTCCTTGGATAATTTGAGTTTATTGCAAGACCGCCGACGACAGACCGCTGACTGCCGACCGCAAACCAAGCCGTTGGTGATCAACCATCAGATCACCGATGCGGCGCGGTCGACTCGGGCGATGGCGCGTCGGGCGGCAGTTCGACGAACACATCCGCATAAAACCGGCGCAGATAAGGCGGCAGCAGGCGCAGATCGGCCATACAGCCGGAGGCCAGCCCGGCGAACATTTCCCAGTCGTTCCACTCGCCATTTGGCCCGCCGCCGCTGCCCCGCTCGTGTGGGGGCAGCAGCATGCCCTGCTCGAACCCCGGCTGGCCGGCGATGCCGTGAATATAGTGCCCGGCCAGGATGCGCACGCGCGCCCAGCGCGGGTCATCGTCCTCGGCCAATCGCTGCACAGCCCCAACCAGCCCGTCGCGTACAGCGCAATCCTTTCGCCGCTCGTGCCACAGCGCGTGGGCCAATTCGTGGATCGCCGCCTCGTACTGCGCCGTGTTCAGGCGCACCAGGCGCAGATCGGGATACCACCCGCCGCCGCCGTTCAGGCTGCCCCAATCGATCACCTCGACGCGGACGTTCCGGCGCAGCCATTCCTGTGCCTGCGGCGCAAATGGGTAAAGGCGAAACAAATCGTCCACAAACGCGCCGGCCTGGTGGTCGCGCTCCCGCTCGGAACGCTTTTTCCAGGCCGCGATGAACTTTTTGAACGCATCAAGAATGGGCATCGTTCACCCCCATGATAAAATCGCCCCCAGACAAAAAAGTGGTATTGCTCCGCCTACTTGTTCTTGACGTGCTGGTCAAAAAAGGTCAGCACGCGCTCCATGGCCAGGTCCCAATCCTGGTTGCGCAGGGTGTGCTCGGCGCCTTCGTACAAGAACAATTCGGCCTCCACATTTTGCTTTTCGGCGGCCTTGAGCAGATCTTCCGACCATTGATAGGGAACGAGCGAGTCGGCGGTGCCGTGGTGAATGCTCATCGGCGGGGCGTACTTTAAATAGTTGATCGGCGAAATGCGCTTGTAATCGAGCCGGTTCTGGCCGGGCGTGCCCATCAGCGCCACCCCATAGGTGCCCGCGCCGTTGCCCATCCCGTATAAAAAGTTCACCCGCTCGTCGGCGTGGACGGAGCCAAAAAGCACCAGCGCATCGACTTTTTTGCTGACCACTGCCGTCTTGAGCGCCACCCCGCCGCCCATGCTGTGCCCCCACAAGCCGATACGGTTGGGGTCAGCATGCGAGACCGTCCGCAGCGAACCGATCAGGTTGAGGATGTCCTGGGCATAGCCGATGTGGAAAAAGCTCGTCGCGTTGTCCGAGGCGGCATGGCTGCGATAATCGGGCGCAATGGTAATGTAACCCTGTTCCGACAGGTAAAAGGCCTCGCGCCAGGTGCCGTTGCCGGTGGCATACTTGACCGGATCGATGTAGCCGTGGCAGAGAATGATCACCGGAAACGGGCCGCGTCCCTTGGGCACGTTCATCATTCCGCTGATGCTCAGACCTTCACTGGGATAAAAGATCAAATAGGTGGTATACTTGGAGGTCTCGCCAAACAACCCGTGCAACGTGACCTGCCCCCCATCGTAGGAACGATAGCGCATGCCCGTGATCCACAGCGGCCAGTTGGGCGACAGCGTGGGCACAGCAGTTGGCGTGGGCGGGGGCAGCGGCGTCGAGGTGGGCAGCCGCGTCGCCGTCGCCGAAGGAAATGGCGTCGGCGTCCAGGTGGGTGGAAAAGTCGGCGTCGGCTGGGACGGATCATATACTGCATACACCGCCTGCACCCCGCCGGCAGACGGCGCCGTCACCTGCGCGACCACAGCGGGTGGAAATGGATTGAGCGCGCTGTCGGGCATCAGCCAGAGCGAAAGGTACCAACCCGCCGCCAGCACAGTCAAAATGACAAACAAGGCCGAGATATAATCCATCCAGTGAATTTGATCGCCAGTCTGTTCTGCCATATGCCTCCAATGTCTACCCCTCCAGTTGTGCTTGAGCACAACTGGTTCAAGTATACCATAATACGTGTCACAAGCCAACTTTGACGGGTTTCCAGACTGATGATATACTGAGCCAATCATTGACCGCCGGTATGTAAGCGGCGGCCCGGCATCTGGGGAGGTTCCTGTTGAAATTCAAAACCGAATACCTGACCTTTAATACCAAAAATCACCGTGAATATATCAACATCACCCGCGAGGTTGCCGACGTGGTGGCCCAAAGCGGCGTGCAGGAGGGGATGGTTCTCGTCTCGGCGATGCACATCACTGCCGGCGTCTACATCAACGACGCCGAATCGGGGCTGATCCAGGACATCGACGAATGGCTGGAAAACCTGGCTCCGTTCAACCCGCACTATCGTCACCATCGCACCGGCGAGAGCAACGGCGATTCGCATCTCAAGAGCCTGCTCGTTCACCACGAGGTGATCGTGCCGATCACCAACGGCCGGCTCGACCTCGGCCCGTGGCAGCAGATTTATTACGCCGAGTTCGACGGCCAACGTCCCAAGCGGCTGGTGATCAAGGTAATGGGCGAGTGAACGGCAGAGAAAGGGATCAAATGAGCGAGCAAGACGAAGAAAAAATCGAAGAGATGGGGGCATTCTTTGATGCCAAGGCCGACGGATACGACGAACACATCCGAGGTTATGTCTTTGATGAGGCCACGTTTGCCCAATTTTACCAGGCCGTAGCCTCGCCGATCCGGGAAACCGACGCGCCGCTGCGCATCCTCGACCTGGGTTGCGGAACCGGGCTGGAGCTTGAGGCGCTATTCCAGCGAGTGCCCAATGCTGCGATCACCGGCGTCGATCTGGCGCAAAACATGCTCGATCTGCTGCGGCAAAAATACAGCGACCGGGTGGATCAAATCACACTTGTGGCCGATTCATACTTTAGCATCCCCTTCAGGCAACAAACATACGACTATGTCGTTTCGGTGCTGAGCAACCACCACTTTTTCCAGGAGACCAAGCTCGCACTGTATCGGAAAATTCACGCCGCGCTCAAGCCGGGTGGGAAATATATCGAGGGCGATTCTGTGACTCGCGCCGATACAGAAGCCGAATTTATCCAGGAATACCATCAAAGCATCGCCGATATACCCCAGGCACGAGACGGAGAATATCACATCGACATTCCTTTCTCCATCGAAACGCAAAAGTCGCTGCTGCTGGAAGCCGGGTTCAAAGACTTTGAACTGCTCTGGGAACTCGACAGCACCGCCGTCTGGAACATCGCCGTCTATGCCGTCACCAAATAATCAAACGAATGGAGAACAAATTTGTGATTCAAGCAGCCCTTTTCGACCTGGGCGGCACACTGCTCGACTTTAATCCCGAAGGCTATGCCTGGCTGGAGTGGGAGCGCATCGGCCTGACCCATGTCTATACATTTCTAAGCGACCAGGGCTACGCACTCGACCGTGAAGCATTTATCACCCACTTTATGGATGCCCTGCCCCGGCGTTGGACGCTAGCCACCCAGGGCAAACAAAACCTCACCCTCGACGGATTGCTGCAAGAAGCCTGCATCGCCGGGGGAAAGGCCGTGCCCGCAGCAGACATTCGCGCGGCCATCCCGCACTACATCGCACCGCTCGACCAACGCGTGGTAATGTATGACGACACGCTGGAAACCATCGAGGCCCTGCACGCGCGCGGGCTCAAGATCGGTCTGATCTCGAACACCATGTGGCCCGGCGACGAGCATCGCCGGGAAATGGAGCGATTCGGCATCCTGCATTACTTCCACGACACGCTCTTCTCCGGCGATGTGGCGCTGTGGAAGCCGCAGCCCGAACTCTACCAACTGGCCCTGGATCGGCTGGGTGTCCAGGCCGAACGCGCCTTTTTCGTCGGCGACATCCCCGAGCACGATCTGGTCGGCGCACAGGCGGTGGGCATGAAAACGGTGTACAAACGCAACACCAGCTTTGAATTGGACGGCGTCCATCCCGACGCCGAAATTACTCACCTGGCCGAACTGCTCGATTTGATCGAGCGTTGGTGACAACCCATACCATCAAGGAGTGAAAAATGAAACCCGCTTTGCTCGTGATCGACGTTCAAAAGGCGTTTTTTGACCTCGATGACACCACCACCCAATCGCTGAACCACGCCATCGAATACATCAATGCCGCCATCGACCTGTTCAGGAAAAAAGGCCTGCCCATCGCCTCCGTCCAGCATGTCGACGAGGAAGACGGCCTCGTCCCCGGCCAGGCCAAGTTCGACCTGCCCGAAAGCCTCAATCTGCTGCCTTCCGACATTGCGATACACAAGACCTACGGCAACGCCTTCAACAAGACCGACCTGGAGGCCAAGCTGCGTGCCCTCGGCGTGGACACGGTCGTCATCACCGGCTTTTGCGCCGAATACTGCGTGCTGGCGACCTGTCGGGGCGCAGAGGACGTGGATTTGCATTCAATGATCCTGCGCAATGCGATTGCCAGCGGCGCGCCGGAACGGATCAGGTTCGTCGAGGACATCAATGAAGTCATTTCGTATGGCGCGCTCAAAGATTTTCTGGCTTGATGCGGAGAAACTTGTATGACCCCACGCGAGGTGTTTATCGCTGCGCTGGAACGGCGCCCCATCAGCGGCCGTGTGCCGACCTTTGAGCTGGTCTTTTTTCTGACCATGGAAGCCTTTGGCAAGGTACACCCCAGTCACCGGCGCTATGATCAATGGGCACAGATGACCGAGATGGAACGCGAGTTGCACCGTGCGGACATCGCCGACATTTTCATCGCCACCGCAGAGCGCTACGAGCACAGCGCCATCTTTATGCACCACCCGGTCGGCGAGGTTGAGGAATACCGCCGGCTGATCGACAAGATTCGCGCGCGGACCGGCGACACCTATTTCCTGATGAAACACGGCGACGCCACCTACGGCCTGCCCTCCGGCGAAACGATGATGGATTTTGTCGGGCGGATGTACGACGATCCCCAATCACTCAAGGACAAAGCCCAACGCCACGTCGACCGGGCCCTCGCCGATGCGCGTCGGCTGCAAGGCAGCGGCCTCGACGGCTTTGCCCTCTGCTCCGATTACTGCTTTAACACCGGCCCGTTTCTGCGCCCGGAGCAGTTCGCCGAATTCGTCACCCCCTACCTCAAACAGTTGATCGCCGCCTACCGCGAAATGGGCTTTTACACCATCAAGCACACCGACGGCAACATCATGCCGATCATCGACCAGATTGTCGACTGCAACCCGCACGCCCTGCACTCGCTCGACCCGCAGGCCGGGGTGGACATCAAGGAGGTCAAAGCGCTGTACGGCGACCGGGTATGCCTGTGCGGCAACGTCAACTGTGGGCTGATCGACACCGGGACGGAAAAGGAATACCTCGAATCGGCGCGCTATGCGCTGCAACACGGCATGCCCGGCTATGGCTATATTTTCTGCACCTCCAACTGCGTCTACACCGGGATGCAGCTGGCCCGCTATGACCGGATTCTGGACCTGTGGCGCGAGATGGGGAATTATCCCAGCTAATAAGCATCTTTAATGATCTCGGATATATAATGGATGTCATAAATGCAATAAAATCCAAATTGAAGCAATATCCTGGCATTTCGTATGACTCCGACGATCACTTTATCACGGTGTATCCAGGAACGCCGACTGGATTCTCAGTTACACTGATAGCGAAAGGCTCTGCCTGCCAAGTATTCTTTGATTCCTGGCACACAGATTTGGAATCGGAAGAAGAAGCGCTCAATTGTTTTGCCTTTGGCCTGTCCGACAAATGCCGGCTAAAGATTGAACTTCGCGGCCAAGTAGCTTGCAAGTGGACCGTTGAATACCAAAACGGAGGCAAATGGATCCAAGACAGCACAACAGGCTTGCTCCTGGTACCATTCTGGCGCAAGCCAGAAACTGTGTATCGGCAAAATAGCCTGATTGACACTTTCGAGTTATCGCAGAAATGAAGACCAAACTCGCTCTTTTGGCTGTACTCAGTTTTTTCCTGCTCGCCTGTGGGACGGTGCAGACCGTCACTCTTGCCACCCCCATACCGACGCCCACCTCCTGCGCCACCCACAGCGCGACCCTGTCACTCTCGGCTTCGGCGACCACGATCCGGGTCGGCGAGACGCTCATCGTCACCGCCGCGCTCAATAACACCGGCTGTGTCGCACAGCATCGTCCAAGCGGAATAAGTGCCGAATGAGCACGGAGCAAGACCTTTGAACGACTGGAGCATGTATCTCTATTTTGGTATGCTTGGTCTGTCAGTCCTGATCGTGAACGGCATCACGCTGTATGCCTGGCGGCATCGTCAGGTGTCCAGCGCTACGGCGTTTGCCCGGCTGCTCACCTGCGCGTCGATTATGCTATGGGGATCGCTCATCCAGGATATCTTTGCGTTGGAGGTGCCAATCACCTCTTTTGCGTTTACCTTGCGCATGCTGGGCGTAATTGCTGCACCTCCGGCCTGGTTGTTCTTTGCCCTGGATTACAGCGGCTACACAGGGTGGCTCACCCGCCGCCGCACTCTGGCTTTGTGCCTCGTCCCTTTGCTGAGTATCGGCTTGTATCTGAGCAACCCGCTGCACGGTTGGTTTTACCGGACCATCAGCTTTGACAGGAGCGGTTTTGCAGTCTTGCCCAATTTGACCTATGGCCCGTGGTTCTATGTGCATTCTGCTTACAGCTACACCCTGATGCTGGTCGGTGCAGTGATCCTCATCCGTTTTGCGCTGCGCACCTTCCATCTTTATCGATTGCAGGCGTTGTTGTTGGTCCTGGGTGCATGCGCGGTGCTGGTTCCCAACATCCTGGGAACTTTGAAAATCACCCAGATCTCGTACATGTTTGTAGGGTTTATGCTGATGGCACTGCTGTACGGGCAGGCAATTTTCCGCTACCGGCTGCTCAACCTGGCACCGGTCGCCCGTCACACGCTGGTCGACAGCATGAACGATGGCATGCTGGTTGTAGATGCCCAGGAAAAGATCGTGGACTTGAATCCGGCCATGACGCGGTTCCTCGCAGCACCCCAGACCTCCATTGGCCGCCCGGTTTGGGATTTCCTACCGTCCGACGCGGACTGGGCAGCCTGGCTGCGCGCCCCGGCGGGTGCACAGGCAACCCTCAACCTCGCCGGGCCGGACGGCTCGCGCGCCTATGATTTGCAGGTCTCGCTGCTACACGACCGCTTGGGTCGTGTCTCCGGGCGGCTGGCCATTCTGCACGACATCACCGAGCGGCAGCAGGCTGCCGAGGCATTGGAACGTTACGCCCGGGAACTCGAGTCTCGCAACGCCGAACTGGACGCCTTTGCACATACCGTCGCCCATGACTTGAAGAATCCGTTGAGTGCAATGGTGGGCTATAGCGACTACCTGGTATCTCGCTACGACAGAGCCAGCGACGAGAAACGTCTGGACGTGCTTAACACGATCACCCGGCAGGGCCAACGGATGGGCAGCATCATCGACGAACTGCTGCTGCTGGCCAGCCTGCGCCAGCTAGACAGCGTGGCGCTTGGGCCGTTGGATATGGCAGCTATTGTGACAGACGTCGTCGAACGCCTGGCACTTGCGATCGAAGAAAGGCAGGCCCAGATCGCCTTGCCGGAAACCTGGCCGGTCGCGCTGGGATACGCAGCCTGGGTGGAAGAAATCTGGGCGAATTACCTGAGCAACGCGATCAAATATGGCGGCAGCCCACCTCAGGTGACGTTGGGCTGGGAGGCCCTGGATGGAGAATTCCGTTTCTGGGTGCGCGATAACGGCGCCGGACTCACCCCGGAAGAACAAGGGCGGCTGTTTACGCCCTTTACCCGCCTGGATCAGATCAGCGCCAAAGGGCATGGGTTGGGCCTGTCCATCGTTCGCCGCATCAGCGAAAAGCTGGGCGGGCAGGTAGGCGTGACCAGCGCGCCCGGCGCAGGAAGCACCTTTTGGTTCGCGCTGCCTGCATCTGAAAAAAAAGGACATGGATGAACACTGATGCACCCTGATCAGGACATACCAGCCGCCCTACACTTTTTGTGACAAGTCGTCATGAAAGGAAAGTTTATGCCAATCACCGACCGCGTCGCCCGGCTGCGACAACAAAGCATCGATGCCGTGCCCACCCTGTCGCCGGAACGGGCCTTGTTGATGACCGAATTTTACCGCCAGCACCGCGGGTTGGTTTCAGCCCCCATGCGCCGCGCGCTGGCCTTCCAATACCTGCTGGAACACAAGACGGTGTGCATCAACCCCGGCGAGTTGATCGTCGGCGAAAAAGGCCCCGCGCCCAAGGCCACGCCGACTTGTCCCGAACTGTGCTGCCACACGCTGGACGACCTCGACCTGCTCGACAGCCGGCCCAAAATCCCGTTCAAAGTCAGCTCGGAGACGCGCACGCTGTACGAGAACGAAATCATCCCTTTTTGGCGCGGCCAAACGATGCGCGAGGCCATTTTCGCCCGGATGACGCCGGAATGGCTGGTCGCTTACCAGGCTGGCATTTTCACCGAGTTTATGGAGCAGCGCTCGCCGGGCCACACCACCCTCGACGATAAAATTTACAAAAAAGGGATGCTTGATATGCAGGTCGAGATCGACGCGGCGCTGGCGGCGCTCGATTATCTGAATGACCCTGCTGCCTATGCGAAAAGCGAACAGCTCAAGGCGATGCGCATCTGCACCAGCGCGATGATCCGTTTCGCCGAGCGCCACGCCGAACAGGCTCTGGCGCTGGCGGCGCAGGAAGCTGACCACCAGCGCCGCGCCGAACTGGAACAGATCGCCGAGGTCTGCCGATGGGTCCCTGCGCACGCGCCGCGCACCTTTCGGGAGGCGCTGCAAAGCTACTGGTTCGTCCACCTCGGTGTGACCACGGAACTGAACCCCTGGGATGCTTTTAACCCCGGCCGGCTCGACCAGCACCTCTATCCTTTCTATAAAAAAGACCTTGAAAATGGAACATTGACCCGCCCCCAGGCCGAAGAGCTATTGCACTGTTTCTGGATCAAGTTCAACAACCAGCCCGCCCCGCCCAAGGTCGGCGTGACCGCCGCCGAAAGCGGCACCTATACCGATTTCGCCCAGATCAACACCGGCGGCCTCAAGCCCGACGGCACGGACGGCGTCAACGAGGCTACGTTCCTCATCCTCGACGTGATCGAGTCGATGCGCCTGCTCCAGCCCAGTTCGTCGATCCAGGTCAGCGAGAAAAGCCCCGACGCATTTGTCAGGCGCGCGGCCCAAATCATCCGCACCGGGTTCGGCCAGCCCTCGGTGTTCAACAGCGAGGCGACCGTCGCCGAGCTGCTGCGCCAGGGCAAATCGCTGCCCGACGCGCGCGCCGGCGGCACCAGCGGCTGCGTCGAGGTGGGCGCGTTCGGCAAGGAAAATTACAACCTGACCGGCTATTTCAACCTGCCCAAAATTTTAGAGCTAACCTTGCACAATGGCGTCGATCCTCGCAGCGGGCAGCAGCTCGGTCCGCAAACCGGCGATCCGGCACAATTCCAGAACTTTGATCAATTGTTCACCGCGTATCGCCAACAGCTCCGTCATTTCATCGACATCAAGATTCGCGGCAACCAGGTCATCGAGCGGCTGTATGCCGAGCACATGCCCGCGCCCTTTTTGTCACTGCTGATCGACGACTGCATCGCCGCCGGCCGGGACTATCACGACGGCGGCGCGCGTTACAACACCTCCTACATCCAGGGCGTCGGCCTGGGCACCCTCACCGATGCGCTGGCGGCGATCCGCCATCACGCCTTTGAGGAAAAATCGCTGCCGATGGACGAGTTGATCGCGGCGCTCGACGCCGATTTCGAAGGCCAGGAGCCGCTGCGCCTGCAACTGCTGAACAAGTCGCCCCGCTTGGGCAACGACGACGATCGCGCCGACCGGGTGATGCAGCAGGTCTTTGAAGCCTATTTCGAGGCCGTCGACGGGCGGCCCAACACCAAGGGCGGGCGCTATCACATCGACCTGCTGCCGACCACCTGCCACGTCTATTTCGGCTCGGTGCTCGGCGCGACGCCGGACGGCCGCCGCGCCTGGACACCGGTGTCGGAGGGCATTTCGCCGGTGCAGGGCGCCGACCGGCGCGGCCCGACGGCGGTGATCCGCTCAATGGCCAAGATGGATCACACCCGCACCGGCGGCACGCTGCTCAACCAGAAATTCACCCCCGGCCTGCTCAAGGACGACGCCGGGCTGGACGGCCTGGTCGCGTTGATCCGCACCTATTTCGGCCTCGGCGGGCACCACATCCAATTCAACGTCGTCGACGCGGCGACGCTGCGCGCGGCGCAGCAAAATCCATCGCAGTATCGCGACCTGATCGTGCGCGTGGCCGGTTACAGCGATTATTTCTGTGACCTGTCGGAGGCGTTGCAAGAGGAAATCATTGCCAGAACGGAGCATCAAATATTTTAGAATTACAAATAGCAAGGTTTTGCAGTGTAACCGCGCAGCCTGCGCCGGTCGAGTGTCGAACCGGAACCCGGTTCGACGTATCGAGACCAAGCAGGCTTATTGTAAACGCTCGCGTGGTCTCGATACAAGCTTTTGCAGAGCAAAAGCTCTACAACTTGCTATTTGCCATTTTCTCAAGGAGCCAACATGTCCCCAAATCAAGAACCTCGACCGGCCAAACGCGCGCTGGTCATCGTCGCCCACCCGGACGACATTGAATTTGTCCTCGCCGGCACCGTCGCCAAGTGGGTCAAGGCCGGCAGCCGCGTCCGCTACGTGCTGGCCACCAGCGGCGACGCCGGCACGCACCAGACCGGCATCACCCGCGAGGAACTGGCCCGCGTCCGCGAGGCCGAGCAGCGCGCCGCCGCCGAGGCAGTCGGCGTGGAAAAGGTGATTTTCCTGGGCTACCCCGACGGGATGGTCCAACCGACGCTTGAGCTGCGCCGCGACCTGGTGCGCGAAATCCGTGCGTTCAAGCCGGACACCGTCTTTTGCTACGACCCGACGCGCATGTTCTCCGGCGGCTCTTACATCAACCACCCCGACCACCGCGCCGTCGCCACAGCCGCGCTCGACGCCATCGCGCCCACGGCGGCGATGCCGCTTTCCTTCCCCGAGCTGGGCCTGGAGCCGCACCGCGTGCGCCAGATTCTGGTCGCCGCCACACCCACGCCCGACACCTGGATCGACATCTCGGAAACGTTCGATCTCAAGGTCGAGGCGCTGCGCAAGCACGAGAGCCAGCTCAACGGCAGCCGCCGCGATTTTATGGGCATGATCAAGCAGTGGGCGATCGATACCGGGATGGCCGCCGGGCTGCAATACGCCGAGGCGTTTATGAGAATCGCCCGCGCAGATGTCGAGGCGGATACTGTTTAGCTATAGGCGACCATCCTTTCCGCCCAAGGAGTCATAAAATGAGCACAACCCACGACCAAGAACTACAGGCGTGCATACCTGTGACTGTAAACTTTGATCATTTTAATCCCAATTGTGTGCTTCCCTATGGTCTGAAAACAGAGCACATCTGTCATGCTATGCAAGATTTCATAGACTTTTTGGGGTTTATCAACCCACAACTTTACACAAAAGGAATCCCTCGTCTTGAAAGCTTTTTAATGCCAGCAAACTTTAGCAGCCTGGTCGGCGAGTTTATGAACATCAGCATCCCCAAGTATTGTAGTGGACTGGTCAAAAACCAATACCACAATGGTCATCCAGACTTGCTACCCAAAGGGATGTTTCCTCAAGACGCCATACAATATGCACAGGAAGGCATCGAGGTAAAAGGCTCACGACATGCAGCCGGCTGGCAAGGACATAACCCCGAATCCGTCTGGCTTGTGGTATTCCACTTTGACAGCAATACGTCCAATGACCAGCGAAAAGGGATTGCGTCCAAGCCCTTCTGCTTCCGAGGCGTCTATGCAGCTTGGCTGGAAAAAGAGGATTGGGCTTTTTCAGGGCGTTCGGCTTCAAGCCGGCGGACCATCACTGCCAGCGTGACGCAAAGCGGGGTAAAGAAAATGAAGGGGAATTGGGTGTACCAAAACTCAGACCAATGACAAGCTCAATTGTGCTTCTCTGACGCCCAAACTTGCCAACGTGGGAATGGATTGCTGACTTGAGGTATAGTATGCCTCATATCGTTCAACGCCAATGCTGTGATAGCCAATCGCTTCTGCAGCAGCAACAGTTGAACCGGACCCCATAAAAGGATCAACAACGATCCCTTCACCGAGCGGCAGCGCCGCATAGACAATCTGGCGCAAAAACGATTGAGGTTTCAGGCTGGGATGGTCAGCAATGCGGCGCTCTTTTTGCGGCGTGCGTTCGCTCTCAATCACATCTTCAAAAGGGTTGCCATCAGGCTTTCGGCGCAGTCCGCCGGTTTGAAAATTTTTTAGACAATCACTGACGGTCATTCCATCAGGAATAGGTTTGCGAAAAATACCCCAGGGTTCATAGCAACCTCGCGGCATGGAGCAAACGTCGGGAAATTCTTGTTCGGCATTCTTGGGCCTGTCGCCGCCGCGCAGCGTCCGTACCAACCGGATGACTTGGCCGCGAAATTCGAGACCCGCGTTGGCTACCGCAGCAAAGACAATTTGTGAGAGAAACACGTTAGAAGCGAGAAAAACATGCCCGCCAGGACGCAACACCTGTACGACGAGTTTAGCCCACTCGGAAAAGTACTGTTGGACCCGCACTCTTTCGTTTGGGTTGAGGGCCGTAAATCGCGGCAGCGGAGAACGCTGATGTCCATCAAAAGAAGGAGGAATGCGCCAGACGCCGCCATTGCCGTTGGCTCGCTTTTCCAATTGATCGGGATCGTACTCCTTGACGCCATAAGGGGGATCGGTCACAATGGCGTGGATGCTCGCCGGCGGTACTCTAGCCATCCATTCAAAGCAATCCGCTTGGAGCACAATTGATTTGGTGAATGAAAAAGACTTGTAGTCCAGCGCATAAAGATGTTCAAGCTGTTCAACCGTCATGGTCATCACCTAGCAATCAACCGCCTCTCCAAGTTGATAAACCGGCCCAAGCTCACGAAGCAATTGTCCCATTGCACTTCTGTCCGCTTCATTAGCTGTCAACAGGGTCTCAAAGTCCGACAGACTGAGCAATATGGCCTGGGGTGCATTTCGTCGCTTGATCACGTATCGGGAATCATTTTGGATCACATCATCAAGGATACGGCCAAAGTTGTTCTGTGCTTCAGTGGAAGGAATGGTTCTTGTCGTCATTCTAATCTCCAAATTGGCTATATTGAATGATTTATCCAAATTTTACCGTGAAACGAGCGATCTGTCAAGTCCTCTGCGATCAGTGCGAAATTTGATTCGCTGCAAGATGAGACATAATTCGCCGCACACCGCGGCGCAAGGATGCTCCACGATAAGCGAACGACGCAAAATCCATTGGGGCATTGAAGAATTTACAATGGAAAACGGAGGTTTTGTTGGAATCAGAAGAGTCAGTGAGGAAAGCGTTTTTAGATGGTCCTAATACGTTAATAAGTGGGAAAGCAAGTGAATTTCCAGACAATTTGACATGTATGTCTCCACAACAGCAAATCGAGCTTTTTTTCAGAGACCCCAATGATGTTCCCGGTGACACAGGGCTACACAGCACTCTATATTTGTTAAGACGCGACATCAGAAAATGTCTTAGTATAGGTTTTGCAGACCAAAATGAAAGCATTGCTCGATGGCCTGGTGCAATAGCGATTCTAGCGGGCATTGATTTGCTTGCCAAGTTTTTTACAGGCCAAGATGACTTCTTTCAAGGGCCACAAAAGCTAAATGTGAGCAAAAGATTTACGAATTTCATCGAAAACTATTTTCATCTGGATTCATCAGACCAAATTGATGCTATCTATCAACTCCGAAATGCTCTTATACACTCATTTGGCCTCTATTCACAAGACCAGAAAACTAAGAAGGTCTACAAATTTGTACTCGTTTGGGCAAAATGTAACGAACTTGCAACAGACTGCCAAGATCGGGGTTATTACCAAGTTAATCTCAAAATACTTTATGATGACTCCCCTGAAAAAAGTCGCACTTTAACAGCAATACAAGGCTGATCGGCGC